>NZ_APNM01000010.1:0-132560 GCF_040361335.1 Salinisphaera sp. PC39
TCACCCCCTCACCCTGGCCCTCTCCCCTCGGGGGAGAGGGGATAAGCGGTCATGCCGGCTCGAAGTCCAGCGCCACGCCGTTGTTGCAGTAGCGCTTGCCGGTGGGCTCCGGGCCGTCGTTGAAGACGTGGCCCTGGTGGCCGCCGCAGCGGGCACAGTGGTATTCGGTGCGCGGCCAGACCAGCTTGAAGTCCTTCTTGAAGCCCAGATGGCCGTCGATATAGTCGTAGAAGCTGGGCCAGCCGGTGCCGGACTCGTACTTCCACTTGGATTCGAACAGCGGCAGGGCGCAGCCGGCGCACACGAAGGTGCCCTCGCGCTTCTCGTTCAGCAGCGCGCTGCTGCCCGGCGGCTCCGTGCCCTCCTTGCGCAGCACGTCGAACGCCTCGGGCGAGAGTCGCTCGCGCCATTCGGCCTCGCTCTTCTCGACGGTCTCGATATCGCTCATGGCGGCTTCCTCGGACGGCTCGGCATCGTTCGCGGTCAGCTTGAGGGCGACCGGCGCGGCGGTCAATCCGAGCAGGCCCCACAGGAGCTGGCGTCGTTTCATGTCGGCTCTCCGGTTGTTTGCCCTGTCATGACTATTGGACCGCGTCCTCCCGGTTTCGCTCGCAGCAAAAAGTTGACACACCCGTCACCTTTCAATAGCGTCGAGGCCGTTGCGAGGGCCCGAGCGAGCCAAAAAGGAGGAAAAACGGACCATGGACAATACAGAACTACCCCGCGTGTGCCTGATCGGATGCGGCTCCTCCGGGATGCCGGCGGTCAAGGCGCTCGCGGACCGGGGGATACCCTTCGATTGTTTCGAGGCCTCGACCGAGGTCGGCGGCAACTGGTGCTACCGAAATCCCAACGGCATGTCGGCCGCCTACGAGTCCCTGCACATCAACACCCACGCCGGGCTGATGCAGTACGAGGATTACCCGATGCCGGAGGGCACGCCGGACTATCCCAGCCACGGCACCATCAAGCGCTACTTCGACGACTACATGGACCACTTCGGCCTGCGTGATCGGGTCTGCTTCGAGACCAAGGTCACGCGCGCCGAACGCCTGGACGACGGCACCTGGGAGGTCACCACCGAGGGCCGGCACGCCAAGACCGACCATTACGATGTGCTGATCGTGGCCAACGGCCACCACTGGAAGCCGCGCTGGCCGGACCCGCCCTATCCCGGCGAGTTCGACGGCATCCAGATGCACTCGCATAGCTATATGAATCCCCAGGACCCCTACGACTTCCAGGACAAGAACGTGCTGGTCGTGGGCATGGGCAACTCGGCCATGGACATCGCCAGCGAGCTGTCGCGGCCGGGCCTGGCGAAGAACCTCTACCACTCCGCCCGCCACGGCCACTGGGTGGTGCCCAAGTACATGCTGGGCAAGCCCACCTCCGAACTGTCGCGGCTGCCGCACTGGATGCCCTGGTGGGTGGGTAGCATCGCGACCCGGCTGCTGGTGGAGCTGACGGTCGGCAGTCCCGACAAGTACGGTCTCCAGAAGCCGGACCACAAGCCGTTGGAGGCGCACCCCACGCTGAGCTCGGACTTCCTGCACCGGGTGGGCAGCGGCGACATCGTGCCGCGCCCGGGCATCGAGCGCTTCAACGGCGACACCGTGCGCTTCACCGACGGCCACGAGGACCCGGTGGACATCGTCATCTGGGCCACCGGCTACGAGGTGAGCTTCCCGTTCTTCGACCCTGATTTCATCAGCGCCCCCAACAACGACCTGCCGCGCTGGGAGCACCTGATGCTGCCGGAGTACGACAACCTGTTCTTCCTGGGCCTGTTCCAGCCGCTGGGCGCGATCATGCCCTTCGCCGAGAAGCAGGCGAAGATCGTGGGCGACCACCTGCTGGGTCGCATCCACTTCCCCGACCCGGATACCATGCGCCGGGAGATGGACAAGGAGCGCCAGGCCATGGTCAAGCGTTACGGTCGCGGCGCGCGCCACACCATGCAGGTCGACAACGAGGACTACCACCACCGGTTGGACGTGATGCGCAAGAAGGGCGAAAAGCGGGCCGCCGCCAACGGCCGGCGCCTGCCGATCGCGCCGCGGGCGGGCCGCGGCGACGGCCGCAAGGCGGCCTAGGGCCACCATGGCCGGCAAGCGCGAGCGCAACAAGCAGGCCAACCGGGCGGAGATCCTGGCCGCCGCCCGCGCCTGCTTCATCGAGCGCGGCTTCGACGCCGTGGCGGTGCGCGATATCGTGCGCCGCACCTCGCTCGCCGCCGGTACCTTCTACAACTACTTCCCCGACAAGGAGGCGGTGTTCCGCGCCCTGCTGGAGGAACGCATCGGCTCGCTCACCGTCAACCTGACCCGCATCCGGCGCGGTGCCCGCACCCTGCGCGCCTTCATCTACGAGGCCTACCTGGCGGCCTTCGAGGCCGCCGCCGAGGACCCGCTGTTCTACGAGGTGATCCTGCGCAACGCGCCGCAGGTCCGGGAACTGTACGAGGACAGCATCATGGGCATCTCGGTGGCGGCGCTGGAGGCCGACATCCGCGACGCTATCGAGCGCGGCCTGCTGCCCGAGGTGGACGTGGAGTACCTGGCCGCCGCGTTCTTCGGCGT
Source organism: Salinisphaera sp. PC39 (assembly GCF_040361335.1). Taxonomy (NCBI): domain Bacteria; kingdom Pseudomonadati; phylum Pseudomonadota; class Gammaproteobacteria; order Salinisphaerales; family Salinisphaeraceae; genus Salinisphaera; species Salinisphaera sp. PC39. The sequence continues at coordinate 2,583 of NZ_APNM01000010.1, forward strand.
CGGCTTCGAGATGGGCCGCTGCCTGTCCCGCCGCGCCGACCGCGACCCGCGCCCCGCCGCGGCCCTGGCGACGCGGCTGTTCCTGGAGGGCATCGAGGGGGCGGCGCGTTCGGGCGACGCGGACGCGGCATAGCGTCGCCGTTTCGGGTTTCAAGTTTCGAGTTTCGTGAGGCCGGACGCGCATCCGCGCGCCGGGCCCGCACGTTACAATAACCCCATGAATGTGGTCGGCGAACCCGTCCTGGAGCCGCGATTGACCCCGGTGCAACGCGAGGCCTTCGCGCGCGACGGCTACCTGGTGATGCGCCGCATCGCCTCGGCCGAGCGCGTCCAGAACCTGCGCCGGATCGTCGCGGACCATCTGGCGCGGGCGGTGGCGCCGATCGAGTACGAGGCGGACGTGGCCTATCCCGGCGCCCCCGCCGGGCGCGACGCCGAGGGTGGCGACACGCCGCGCCGGCTGCGCCAGGCCTACGACCGCGATCCCGCCTTCGCCGAGTGGGCCCGCGATCCACGCGTGACCGCGATCGTCGCGCAACTGCTGGACAGCACCGACCTGCGCCTGACCCGCTGCCATCACAACTGCGTGATGACCAAGCACCCCGGCTACTCCAGCGCCACGCTCTGGCACCGCGACGTGCGCTACTGGCGCTTCTCGTCGGACAACCTGGTCAATGCCTGGCTGGCCCTGGGCGACGAGACCCCGGACAACGGCTGCATGTGGCTGCTGCCCGGCAGCCACCGGCTGGACGTGGCGCCGGAACGGTTGGACGAGGCCCAGTTCCTGCGCGACGACCTGCCCGCCAACCGCGAACTCATCGCCACCGCGCGGTCGGCGCCGCTGGAGCCGGGCGACGTGCTGTTCTTCCACGCCGCGGTCTTCCACGCCGCCGGCCGCAACGCGACCGACATCCCCAAGCTCTCGGCGGTGTTCACCTACCACGACGCGGGCAACCGCCCCGAGCCCGGCAGCCGCTCCGCGTGCCAACCGGCCATCGACGTGGCCACGGGCGAGCCGGCGTGAGCGCGGACCCGGGACAGACCCGGCAGCGCAACGTCTTCGGCGAGCCGCTGGCGATGTGCGGTATCCGGCCGCTCACCGGCTTCTACCGCGAAGGCTGCTGTGAGACCGGGCCCGAGGATATCGGCCGGCATGTGGTCTGCGCACGGGTGGATGCCGGGTTCCTGGCCTTCAGCCGCAGCCGCGGCAACGACCTGGAGACGCCGCGGCCGGAGGCCGGCTTCCCCGGTCTCAGGCCGGGCGACCGCTGGTGCCTGTGCGCGGCCCGCTGGGAGGAGGCCCGGGCCGCGGGCGCCGCGCCGCGGGTGGTGCTGGCCGCCACCCACGAGGCGGCCCTGAAGGTCGTGCGGCTCGAGGACCTCAAGGCGCACGCCCTGGATTTGTCTTGAGCGTTTCGCTTCCCCCTCAGAGGGTGTCTGCAAACCACAGAGGCGCACGGAGGCGCGCAGAGGTTTTTGATGGGGCTGGATGTTGTCCGGCGCAGGCTTCTTTGCGGCTTCCGGGGCGACAGTCATGTCCCTCTGTGTCCCTCTGTGCGCCTCTGTGGTTAATTTGCTGGCCGGCCGTGTGCCGAGGCGCTTGCCGCGCCATGTTTTGTAACCACCCTCTCAGTCGTCGTCCAGGGTCAGGCGCAGCGCGAGTCCGCCCCGCCAGTAGTCGTACTCGGATGCCGGGCGGTTGCTCGACTGTTCCTCCGCGGCCAGGGTCGCGATCCAGTGCAGGGTCCGGGTCAGGGCGTAGCGCGCCTCCAGCTCGGCGCCCCGGATGCGGTCCTCGCGGTTCCCGGACGCCGTTGTGACGCCGCCCTCGTAGTTTTCCTCTTCGTGGTAAAGCCGTGCGTCCAGCGCGATCTTGGGGCTGTAGCGCCAGTCCAGCCGTAGCTGCGCGCCGGTGGCCTCGATGAAGCTGGCGTCCACGGAGCCGGATGAGTAGATGCGGCGGAACACGTCCAGGGTCAGCCGCGTCTTGACCGAGACCGTCCGCTCGTAGGCCAGGCGCCAGGTGGGCGCGGAGAAGTCGCGTCCGGACAGGCCGTCGATCTCGCGCCGGGTGTGGCCGACGCGCGCCCGCAGGCGCGAGATCGCGCTGTATTCCCAGACGCCGTCCACGAAGCGGGTCTCCTGCGTGGCCGCGCGCCCCAGGGGGTCGTCCGCGTCGCGCCCCGGGAACTCGATGTCGTCGCGGGACAGTCCCAGCCCCGCCTCGAAGGTGGAGCCCGCGCGGTGCCGGAGCTGGATCTCCCAGTCGTCGTGGCGCCGGTCGAAACGCTGCCGCTCGGCCTCGCTGTGTTCGACGCGCAGCTCGCCCAGGCGCGCGCGCACGATCCAGGCGGGCGTGATCGCGATATCCGTCTGCAGGAACGGTTGCTGCGTGGTGACCAGGTCGCGCAGGTCGGCGTCGCGGTCGCCGAAATCGTCCAGCTCGCGGCTGCGGTCGTAGCCCGCGATGCCGGAGACCGCCTCGCCGATGCCGTAGTCCAGGCGCGCGCTCAGCTCGTGGGCCGTGTGGTCGAACCGCCGGAGCCGGTGGTAGTCGACGTCGCTGAGCCGCCCGGACAACTCGAACGCCTGCCGGCCCCGAAGCCACTCGAACGCCCCGCCGACGCTGGCCTCGCGCATGGTCTCGCCGCGTGCCGCGTCCGCGACGCGCAGCAGGTTGCTGTCGTAACGGGCGCCGAGCTCCAGGTAGGGGGCGAAGCCGATCCCGGCCGCGGCGGCCGTCGGGGCGGCGGCCAGGATCAGTGCGGCGAGGACCGGGTGTAGCGGGAACGGCGGGCGTCGCCCGCGCGCGGGCATTACACCGCCTCGCGATCGTTCCACACGATCCATATGGTGCGCAGGATGATCCAAATGTCCAGGAGCGGGGTCCAGTTGCGGATGTATTCGAGATCGTATTGGACCCGCTTCTCCATGTCCTCGATCGACTCGATGGTACCCCGGTGGCCGTGGACCTGCGCCCAGCCGGTCATGCCCGGCCGGACCTTGTGGCGTGTCATGTATTGCTTGATCTCCGCCCGGTAGGCCTCGTTCTGGGTGACCGCGTGCGGACGCGGGCCGACGACGCTCATCTGGCCCTTGAGCACGTTCCAGAACTGCGGCAGCTCGTCCAGCGACTTGGCGCGCAGAAAGCGGCCGACGCGGGTGACCCGCGGATCGTCGGCCAATGCCTGGCTGACTTCGCTGTCGGATTCCTGCACGTACATGGTGCGGAACTTGTTGACCCGGATACGCCGGCCGTCGAGACCGTAACGGTTCTGCCGGTAGAGCACCGGCGAGCCCTGCGTCACCCGCAGGGCGATCGCGATCCCCAGCATCAGGGGCGACAGCAACACCAGCGCCAGGGCCGCGACGACGATATCGAAGAGGCGCTTGAACCAGCCGTCGACGCCCAGGAAGGGCGTCTCGCTGACCGCGATCAGCGGGATGTTGTTGAAATGCACCATGGGCGCGTTTTGCAGCCCCAGCGCATCGAAGGCCGGTACGTAGTAGACCGAGGCCGTGGTGTTGCCGAGCTGCTCCAGGACGTCCTTGGCCCGGTCGAGGGCGTGGTGGGGCAGCATCACGAACACGATATCGATGTCGTGTTCTTGGATGTAATCGTTCAGCGCGTCGGTGCTCCCCAGCAGGGGCAGATCCGCCGTGATCCGGCCGAGGCGGCCCGGTTCGCGGTCGTCGAAGACGCCCGCGAGCTGCACGTGTCGCGCGTTGCCGGACTTGAGGCTGTCCGCGAGCTGGCGGGCGGCGTCGTTCATGAAGACGATGACCGCCTTGCGGGTCGGGTCCAGGCCGGGGAACAGGTACGGCAGCCCGGACAGCAGCAGCTTGCGGATCAGATAGAACCACAGGGGGGTCGTCAGCAGCCAGGTGATCAGCACGCGGCGCGAGAAGCCCTCGCTCTGGCCGATCAAGGTGCTGATCGTCATCAGCGCCCCGAACAGGATCAGCCACTCGATGATCAGGGAGGACCGCAGACGGGAAGGCCGCCGCAGATCGTTGTTGGGCAGGATCAGGTCGTGGCTGCGCAGCGTGATGAACGACAGGATGAACGCGAAGATCGCCAGTTCCCGGTAGCGTTCCTGCGGCGCGATGTCGTACAGGGTGGCCCACAGCAACAGGTTGCCCACGACGATGGCGGCGTAGAGGCAGCCGTTGACGAACTGTCGCATCCACAGGTTGCTGGAAAAGACGCTCATGCCGGCGGTCGCTTATCGTTTGTCATCGGGGTGCCTCCTGAACCGGGCGACAAGTCCCCGCAGCCGCGATGCAAGCAATTCGCGCAGTCGGCGGTGTTGCCAGGCACGCAGGTCGCGGCGGAATGCCGGGTCGGGATAGCGCGGTTCGCGTCGCAGCATGGCGTAGCCATAGCTGAGAATCATCAGCAGCCCGCCGATCACGTAGGGCTTTTCGTGCATCCGGAACAGGCCCGAGGCCAGGATGTACCACGGCGAGTACCCCATGAAGTACAGGCCGCGCCCCAGCCGGATGCGGCCGTGATACACGCTGCGATCCGACGAGCCCATCTGCCGGTGGTGGTACAGCCGGGCCTCCGGGTGGTGGAAGCTGCGGGTCCGCCAGCCGTGCATCCGGCAGCGGTGGATGTCGATGCCGTCCCAGAGGATGGTCCGCTCGAAGCCGCCGATGTCCTCGAACGCCTCGCGCCGGTACAGCTTGAACTGGCCGGCGACGTGTTCGTCGGTCATGTATTCGAGGACCAGACGGTCGCCCTCGGGCCGGAACACCTTGCCCGAGACCGCGGCCAGGCGGTCGTCCGCGGCGAAGGCGTCGAGCATGATCTCGATGTAGCGCGGATCGAAGGACATGTCGCCGTCGAGCTTGGCGATGTAGCGATAGTTGTCGTCGGCCAGCCGCTCCCGGCCGTAGTCGAAGGCCTCGATCACGCCGCCGCCCAGCACGCGCGCGCCGCGATCGGGTTTGTCGATCAACCGGATGAAATCGTGTCGCCGGGCGTAGTCTTCCACGATCGCGGGGGTGTCGTCGGACGAGCCGTCGTCCACGATCAGCCATTCCTGCGGGCGGCAGCGCTGCGCGACCATCGCGTCCAGGGTCCGGCGGATGTGTGCCGCCTCGTCGCGCACCGGCGAGACGACGGCCAGCGGCACCGTGCGGTGCGATGGCGCCGTCATGCCGCGGCCCCGTGCTTGAGGCGTTGCCGGAGGGCGTCGGCGAACAGGCGCAGGGCGAAGGGAATGTCGTGCACCAGGTAACGGCGCCACAGGCGGCCGGGCTCCGAGGCCAGGCGGTGCAACCATTCCAGTCCCAGCCGTTGCCAGATCCGCGGGGCGCGGGCCTGCTCGCCCGCGACGAAGCTGAAGGCGTAGCCGCAGCCGAGCCAGCACACCCGCGGAAACTCCGGCGCCAGGCGCGCGATCAGTCGCTCCTGGCGGGGACAGCCGAGCGCCACCAGGACCAGACCCGGATCGGCCTTGCGCAACGCATCGCGGATACGCTCGTACGCGGCGGGGTCGTCCTCGAAGCCGAACGGCGGGCAGTGGGAGGCGACGGTGAGGTCGGGGTGACGGTCGCGCAGGATCGCCGCCGCGCGTGCCGCGATGCCGGGATTGCCGCCCAGCAGCAGCATGGGAACGCCGCGATCGGCGGCCGCGGCGGGCAGGTCCCAGACGAGGTCCGAGCCGCAGACCCGTTCCGGCAGCGGCCGGCCCCGGAGCCGGGCGGCCCAGACCAGCGGCATGCCGTCGGCCACGCAGCAGTCGGCGTCGCGGGCGAAGCGCGCCAGCTCGGTGTCCCGCGTCATCTGCCGCAGGATGTCCAGGTTGACGGTCATCAGGACACCGCCGCGCCCGCCCTCGGCGAGCGCCATGGCGCGGTCGACGGTTTCCGCGCGGGTGACGGCATCCAACGGGAAACCGCAGAGCGCCACGCGCCCGCGTGGCTCGGGAAGGCTCATCCGCCCTTATTCCCCCTTGACCCAATGCTCCGGAGTCTAGCACGCACGACCCGGCGGCATGCCGGGGACACGCGGCGTTTCCATGTAAACTCCGTATCTTGGCAACACGAACGGCCGGAACCGGCATGCAGACAGCGGCACAGACACAGGACCTGGACGCCACCCTGCCGCGCGAGCGCACGGATGCCGTCCGCGCGTTGTGTGCCGCCCAGGACCCTCACAACGCGGACCATGACGTCGGCCCCACGCTGGCGTTCTATCAGCGTCGCTACGTGCGGCCGCTGGCGGATTTCCGCGAGCTCACCGCCGACACCGTCGTCGCCGACATCGGCTGCGGCTACGGCTGGCTGGCCCTGGCGTTCGCGCTCGCCACGCCGGCGCGCGTGATCGCCGTGGAGCCGGACGCCGAGCGTGTGCGCACCGGCCGGCGCGTGGCCGAGCTGCTCGGGGTCGCCGACCGCATCGACTGGCGCATCGGCGGCATCGACGACCTGCCGCTGCGCGACCGCGAGGCGGATGTCGTCTACTGCATCGAGGTGCTGGAGCATATCCGGCGCGACCCGCGCGGACCGCGCGAGCTCTGCCGGGTCTGCGACGACCTGCTGGTGGCGACCACGCCGAACCGGTGGTTCCCGGTCGTCGCCCATGACACCCGGCTACCCTTCTGCCACATGCTGCCGCGGCCGCTGCGGCGTCTGTACGCCCGCCTGGCCGGGCGTCTGGACCGCGAGCAGGGCAACCTGTTCTGGTCGCCGCCGGCGCTGGACCGCCGGCTGGCCGGCTTCCGGCGCGTGTCCGGTTTCCTGCACTACGCGTCGCTGGACCGGTACCTGGAGACCTTCCCCTACTACATGCCCTACGACCACGGGTACTGGGAGCACGGCCCCGGCGGCAAGAAGCTGTTGTATTACCGCCTGCTCGCGCCCCTGGGCGGCGCCAGCCACTACTTCCTGCCGAACCTGGCCGGGGTGTTCCGGCGCGAGCGCGCCTAGCCCCGCGCGAGGATCGCGCGATACGCGTCGATGGTCCCGGCCGCGACCCGTGCCGGGTCGCCCCAGGCGCAGTCGCACCGCGCCGGCCGTTGTGGCCGCCGCGACCAGGCCAGGGCCGCCTCCAGGTCCCGCGCGTCGAGCGGCGGCTCGAACAGCCGCACCCAGTCCGGGCCGGTACGCTCCCGCAGCTCCCGCATGGCACCCCGGTCGGAGACCAGCACCGGCCGGTCGAAGGACAGCGCCAGCATCGCCGAGCCGGAGTTGAGGATGTCGCTGTAGGGCAGCACCACGACATCCGCCGCGTTCATGTAGTGCTGGATGTCGGCCTCGTCGACGAAGTCCGGGTGGAACCGGATGCGCCCGTCGCGTTCGGCGCCCGCCGCCACCGCCGCCGCCAGCCCGGGCGGCGTCGCCCGCCCGGCGATCACCAGCCGGCGGTCGCTGCCGGGCAGATCGTGGAAGGCGGCGATCAGGCCGGGCACGTTCTTGTAGCCGCGAATCGCCCCCAGGAACAGGCACACCCCCGTGTCTTCCGGCAGATCCAGCCGGGCGCGCGCCTCGGCACGCGACACCCGGTTGGGATAGATGTCGCGGTAATGGCCGTGCGGCACCACGAAATGGGGTCGGTCGCGGAGTTGCGGGAAGCGCGCGCGAATCAGGTCGCGGCCGGCGCGCGAGAAATGCAGGCAGCCGTCGACCCGGCGCAGGGAGGTCCGCCAGCACCAGGCCTCCAGGCGCGGATGCCAGCCCTCGTGGGATTTCGCGTTGTGGGCCGTCCACACCACCCGCGCCCCGCGCCAGCGCGCCACATCCATGAGAACCAGCTCCGCCAGCGTGTACAGCAAGGCCCGCAACCGACTGCGCCGGGCCATGTGCTTTTCCGGCCAGTGGATATGGTAGATGTCGTAGCGCCGCGTCAGCAGCTTCCAGGGGGAGAACCGGTCGACCGTCACCCCGGCCGCCTCGATGGCGCGGAACAACAGGTGGAACACGGGGTTGTCCCGGCGGATGTTGGCGTCGTGGCGGGAGATCACGCGCATGGCCGGTCCCCTTCCGGATCGCCCGCCTGTGTCCGGCCGCCCGCGTCGGCGAGCAGGCGCGGGACCCGCGCGGACAGCGCCCGCGTCAGCGATAGCGACGAGAACAGCAGCATCAGCCAATAGATCGTCAGGCCGCGGAACAGGCTGGATTCCGAGACATTGGACATCAGGATCGTGACGAACAGGGCGAGATGCAGCGCGGCGTTGCCGCGGTCGACCGCGGCGAGCCGGAGAATCTGCCGGAGATGGACGAGCGCGAAGCCCAGGAACAGGGCCACGCCGACGACGCCGGTCTCGTTGAGCAGGTCGACGTAGCCGTTGTGGGCCTGCCAGGGCAGCCAGTAGAGCTTCTCGGCGATCTCGCCGGAGGGTCCGGTGGTGCCGAGCCAGAAGCTGTCGTAACCGAAGCCCAGCAGCCAGTGCGATTGGATGTGCTCCCACATCATCAGCCAGAGCTGGTCGCGGCTGGTGAGGGTGGGATCCTTGCCCACCGCCAGCGCGATCGGGGTCGTGATATCGGTCAGGGTGGGCAGGCGTTCCATGGCGAGGATGAACGCGAACAGCGGCACGACGAGCAGCACCAGCCCGGCGAGCAGGGCCGTCGGGAGCAGATAGCGGGCGCGGATCGGCGGCCGCGCGACCAGCCATAGCAGGGGCGCGCTGACCACGAAGGTGAGCAGGCCGGTCTTGCCGCGCGACATCAGCAGGCAGAGCGTCGCCACGGCCAGCCCCGCCAGGCCGCGCGCGAGCGTGGTCCGGCCGGTGGCGAGCGCGTGCACCCAGAGCAGGCCGCCCGCGGCCGCCAGCGCCGCCAGCAGGTTCTTGGTGGAGCGCGCGCCGCGCCAGTACCCGGCGAACTCCCCGTCCGGCTCCTTGCCGATCTGCGGCAGGAACAGGGCCAGGAAGACGGAGACCACCAGCATCAGGGTGAAGGCGTTGCGCAGGAGGTCGGCGAAACGGCCCGGATACCAGCCCGCCACCAACGGGGTCAGTCCGATCAGCACCAGGCCGTAGAGCAGCACCAGCTTGCGGACGGTCACGCCCGGGTAGGGCGACCAGAGCACGGACAGTGTCGCGTACGCGATGAAGACCAGCAGGAACGGGTTGATCCCCGGCAGCAGGGCCAGCGTGACCACCCGGCGGCGCCAGACGATGTAGGCGGCCAGCAGGAACAGGGGCATCCATTGCAGGCGCCGCAGCGTGCTGCCGCCCACGGCGTCGATATCGGTGCTGTCGTTGTTCCAGACGAGACCGTCGGGCAGGATCGAGAAGCACAGGGCGACGAAGATCACCCCGGTGGCCAGCAGCGCCAGGCGCGACGGCGTCCATGACGCCCGGATTCGGCTATCAGGCGGCATCGGTCCGCTCCGGCGAGACCAGGCGCGCGACCGTGAACCGCCGCGCGGTCGGCTCCAGGGTCAACAGCAGCGTGCCCCAGATCAGCCACATCCCGGCGGTGATTGCCAAGGGATGCCAGCCGACCAGCCAGGCCGTCCAGGCCGCCGCGGCCATGACGGCGGCACCGATCGCCGGCCGCAACAGGCGCCGCAGCAGGCGGCTCGGCGATACCTTGGCCATGGTCAGGCTGGCGCTGAGTCGCGCCAGGATGCCGACGGCGTACGCCCCCAGGGCTCCCCAGGCGGCGCCCACCGGCGACTGCGTGACGGTCACGCCATAGATCACCGCCGGCACGAACACGAGGCTTTCCACGGTCTTGGCCGCGGCCTCCAGGTCGGTGCGCAGCACCGCCTTGAGCAGCGGATTCACCCCTCTGGAGAGGCCGCTCAGCAGGCCGACGAGGGCGAGTACCTCCAGGATCGGCGCCGCGGCGCGCCATTGCTCGCCGAACAGCAGCACGATGTAGAACTCGGCGCAGAAGTACAGCGGCAGATAGGCGGCGAGCAGCAGCCAGGCGATCAGGCCGAAGGAGTCCGCCCACACGGTCCCCAGCCGGCTGCGGTCGCGAACGATGGTCGCGGAATAGAAGGGGAACAGCGTGCGCGCGACGGAGGCGGCCAGCATGAGCTTCGGGATCGTCGAGATCCGGTGCGCGACCGTATAGATGCCGAGCGGCACCGCGCCGGTCTTGGCGCCGATGAACATCTTGTCGAACTGGCTGGTGATGGCGTTCATCACCGCCACGAACATGAGGTATTTGCCGAAGCCCAGGCTCTTGACCAGCGGCTCGCGGTCCAGGCGCAGGCGCGGCCGGGTCCGGTCCAGCGCATAGGAGAACAGCGCCCCCACGGCGGCGGCGGCGATCTGCCCCAGCACCAGGGCCCAGGCGGACTCCAGCAGCAGCGCCAGCGCCACGGTGGCCGCCAGCGCGACCGTGGCGACGCCGACCTCGAACGTGGCGACCCATCGGAACGACAGCCGCTTCTCCAGCAGCATCAGGGTGGGGTTGTTCAGGGCGGTCAGCATCGGCACCGAGCCCAGCGCCAGGATCATCGGCACCAGATCCGGCTCGCCGTAGATCCACGAGGCCGGCCAGGCGAGCGCGGCGATCAGCAGGCCCAGGCCGGTCTTGATCAGGAGGTTGCCGGACCAGAGGCTGTGCAGCCAGCGTCGCCGCTCGGCCTCGTCCCGGTAGTCGTGCGCGATGAAGGCCTCCTTGAGGCCGAAATCGCCGAGCGCGCCGATCCCGAGCAGCACGGTCATGCACATGCTGAACAGGCCGAACTCGGCCGGCGTGAGAATGCGCGCCACGATCATCACGCGCAACAGGTTCAGGCCGTAGTCGCAGACGGTGGCGACCGTGGTCCACGCGAGGCCGGCGCTCAGGCCCTTGGTGGCCGGCGACGGCCGGGATTCTTCGCGGCTCATGCCCGCGCGGCGCGTCGGTGGGGGAGTGTCCGGGGGCCGTTCACCATGGCAGGCGGCGTCCCAGCAACGCGGCCAGCTCCTCGTTGTACGGCCGGTAAAGACGCGCCAGCTCGTCCTTCTCGGACTGGCTCACGGGCACCGCCAGGCGCCGGTGATTCTTGATCGCGTCGGGCACGAAACGCCGGATCAGATGGCGCGCGGGATGGTTGGCCAGGCCGTAGCGAATCTCCAGGTTGCTGCGGCGGGCGTTGTGGCGCTTGTCGGTTCCGGCGGGCCGGAAATCGTCGCGTACCCCGATGTGCCGGAACACCTTCTGCAGCGTTGCCGGGGCATGGGCCGCGACGATGTCTTCCTCGTACACGAGGATCAGGAAACGTTCGCGCGGGATGTGCTCGAACCAGGCCTGCAGGTGCCGGGCGTACTGGCCCATCGACAGGATGCCGCGATGGGTGGCCGCCTCCAGGATGCCGGGCCGGCCCGGCAGGTAGCCGGCCGCGAGCAGGTGGTAATAGGCGGAGATCGCGCGCGTGACCGGGTCGCGCAGGCTCACGATCAGGCGCAGGTCGGGATAGGCCGTGCCCACCAGCCGCGGGATGTCCTCGTTGTGTCCGCTTTCGCGTCGCTCCTCCGGGGTAGTGTCCACCCAGAGATAGTTGGGCGTGAATTCGCCCATGGCGCGGATGCCCGGCGCGCGCGGCGGGAACTGGGCCTCGTACCATTCGAAGCCCAGCCGATAGCGGTCGCGCTTGTCGAAGAAGTGCAGTTCCTTCTCGCCCGGGGCGCCGATCTCCGGATGCTGGGTCGCCATGTGCGCCAGCCAGGTGGTGCCGGCCTTCTGCGCGCCCAGTACCAGGAATGTCGGTCTGCCCGCCATGGCCTAGAGGTCGTTGATCACGGCGCCCAGGGCGCGGGTGTCCATGGCCCGCAGGTCGTCCGCGATCCGGCGCAGGTCGGCCAGCCGGGTGCGTCCGCGCCGGGCCAGCAGCAGCGCCGCGTCGGCATGGGCGCACACGGCCTGCGCATCCGAGTACGCCAGGGCCGGCGGGGTGTCGATGACCACCTGGTCGCAGGTCTCGAACAGACGGGCGAACAGCCCGGCCGCATGCTGGCCGGTCAGGCATCCGATGCCGGCGGCCGGGTCCCGGCCCGCGGGGAGCAAGTGCAGACCGGGGATGTTCGCGACGGGGTGTATCACGTCGCGATCGGTCTCTTGCCGCAGGAATTCGGAGAGTCCGGGTGCCGGATCGGTGCCGAACAGCCGGTGCTGGCAGGGGGTGCGGAAGTCGGCGTCGATCAGGAGCGTGCCGCGGCCCGACAGCGCGAACAGGGTGGCCAGGTTGGCGGCCAGGAAGCTGCGGCCGTCGCCGGCCTCGGGGCTGACCACGGCCAGCGTGCGCGCGGTCCGGCCCTCGGCGCCGAGCGTGAGCCGCGTGGCGAGGGCGCGCAGGCGTTCCGTGAGCCGGCCCGCCGGCTCGTGCAGGACGACGATTGTCTCGGCGATCGATGCGCCGCCGTGCGTCGCCGGCTGTCGTGCCTCGTCGCGGCTCATGATTTGGGCAACTCCCCCAGCAGGGGCAGGCCGAGCTCGCCCGTGACGTCCTCGCCGCCGCGCACGCGGCGATCGGCGAACTCCACCAGGAGCGCGGTCGCCGAGGCGACGATCAGTCCCGCCACCAGGCCGATCAAGACCAGCAGCTTGCCGGGCAGACCCTCGGAGTGGATCGGCGGGGTCGCGGCGCTGATGACGGACAGGCCGGATTCCCGCAGTTCGCTGATGCCCTGGATGTTGTCGTAGCGATCCAGGGCCGTCTGGTAGAGCTGCTCGGCGACCTTCAGCTCGCGCACGTAGTGGGCGACCCGGTCGCGTTTCGCCTGGATGTCCATGAGATCGCGGCGCTCCGCGGCGATGGTTTCCTCCAGCGCCGCGATCTTCTCGGCCGCGGATCGCGTCTCGCCGCGCACGGCCCGGACATAGGCGTCGAGCGCCTCGCGCAACTGCCGGCGCACGCTGTCGATCTGGGCGTCCATCGACGTCATGCCGGGATGACGCGGACCGAGGGTCTCCTGGCGGTCCGCGCGCTGGGCCTCGAGTTGTGCCAGGCGGCTCCGGAGTTCCTGGATGTGCCGGTCGTCCGGGATCTCGGCCTGGGCGGCCAGTCCCCCGCCGTCGTCGCGCAGTTCCCGCAGGCGCCGCAGTCGCGCGAGCGCCGCGTCACGCCTGGCCTGCAGCTCGTTCAGCTTGAGGTTCAGGTCCTGCAGCCGCTCCGTGTCGGGCTGGCCGTCCTCGCGGATGTCGATCACGTCGCTTTCCTGCTGCGCCTCGGTGAGCCGCCGCTGCGCCTGCTCGACGTCCTCGCGCAGGCCGGCCAGGTACTCCCGGAACCGCTCCTGCCGGGCCCGGGCGGCCTCGGCCGCCATGCGCGCGTCGATGTCGCGATAGGCCTCGACGAAGGCGTTCGCGATCTCGGCGGCACGGCGCGGATCCTCCGCCGTGTAGCGGACATGCACGATCCGGCTCAGCTCGTCGGTCCGCAGATTGAACGATTCCCCGAGCCGGCCCGCGAGCCAATCCTTGAACGAATCCTCGTCGCTCGCCTCGAACGCTTTCCGGGCCTCGGGGTTCTCGGTCATGCCGAGGCGCTCGACCACGCCCAGCCGGACCTTCTTGCTTCGCAGCAGGTCGATGCGCGTGGCCACCTGGCTGGCGGCCAGGTTCGACGGCAGGGACTGGCCGGTGACGGGGTCGTTGGTCTGGAAATCCAGCAGGATCGAGGCGCTCGCCGTGTAGCTGTCGGGCTTGAGCAGGGCCGCCAGCACGGCGAGCAGGAGGAAGGTACCCGTGACCGCGGCGATCAGGCGCCAGCGCGCGCGCAGGATGCGCCCGATCTGGGCCGGGGTCAGGGCGCTGTTCAGGCCCGGCACCAGGGGACGGTCGAGACGTTGCTCGGCGTCCATCAGAAAATCCGCTCCTTGACGAAGATCACGTCTTCCGGCCGGACGCAGTCCGTGAGCGCCGGTTCGAAGGTGCGTAGTTGTCCCTGGTCGTCGCGCCGGCGGATCTCCAGGCGTTCCCGCGAGCCCCGCTCGTTGACGCCGCCGCCCACCGACAGGGCCTGCATCACGGTCATCCCCGGGCGCAGGGGGTAAGCGTCGGGGCGCCGGACCTCGCCGTAGATGTAGAACAGTTCCGCCTGGGGCACGAAGACGATATCGCCCCCGCCGAGCGGCCGGGCGGCGCCGCGGCCGCCTTCACCCGATACCAGCGCGTCGAGATCGAAGCTCACCCGGCCTTCTCCGGCATGTTTGACGATGATCCGCCGGGCGCCGGTCTCGGTGATGCCGCCGGCCAGGGCGATCGCGTCCAGCACGGTCGTGCGTGTTTCCAGGGGATAGCGCCCGGGTTTCTGGACCTCGCCCAGCACGGCGACCTGATGGCTGCGGTACGAGTCGACCGTGATATTCACCTGCGGCGCGTCGAAATAGTCGCCGGTGCGGTAGGCCGCCGCCACGGCCCGGCCCGCCTCGGCCGGGGTCATGCCGCCGATCCATATCTCGCCGATCAGCGGCAGCGTCACGGCGCCGCCGGCGGAGATCAGGGCCGTCGTCTCCATGTCCGGCTGTCCGTGGACGGTCATGCGGATCCGGTCGCCCTCGCCCAGCAAGAGACCGGGGCGGGCGGGGGGCGGCACGGCCGGTATTCCGTCCGCCGGGCTCTCGGCGGCGGTGCGTGCGGTGATGTCGCATGCCGGCGCGGTCTCGTCGGTGGTCGCGCACCCGCCCAGCCACAGCGCGCAGAGCATGGCACCGACCGCGTGGATACGCGGACGCGCCGTCGCCGGAGAGTGGTCTGGTTCAGGATGCAATGCCGGATGCTCGGGGCAGGAGTGGATCGGTGCGGGCCGGTATCCCGATCCCGGCATGCCGGGCAGCGCGGTCGACGCCCATGCCGCCCGGGAAAGCGGCCGCGACCTCACATGCGTGCACCTTGCCCACCAGGATAATGATTCTATCCATCCCCCCGCATCGGGAGCGTACAATCGGCGGTTTCATACTGCAACGGATTGTCCGTGGTGGCCCTCGAAGTCCCAGTATGGCAGGAACCGATGCCCGGCGGGTGCCCTGCCGCGTGCCGGTCATGACCCAGCGGGCGTTGCCGGCCGTCTGGATGCGCGGCGGTACCAGCAAGGGCCTGTTCTTCCTGGAGCGCGACCTGCCGGCCGACGCGGCCGAGCGTGAGGCCCTGTTGCTGCGGGCCATGGGCAGCCCGGATCCCTACGGCACCCAGATCGATGGTCTCGGCGGTGCCACCTCCTCGACCAGCAAGGTGGTGACGGTCGCGCCGAGCGCGCGCGACGATTGCGATGTCGATTACTGGTTCGGGCACGTGGCCATCGATGCCCCGGTGATCGACACCTCCGGCAACTGCGGCAATCTTACCGCCGCCGTGGGGCCGTTCGCGGTGGACGCGGGCCTGGTGCCCGCCACGGCGCCGACCGCGGTCGTGCGCATCCGGCAGGTCAACATCGGCAAGCGTATCGTCGCCGAGGTGCCGATCGTCGACGGCCGCGCCGCGGTGGCGGGCGATTTCATCATGGACGGCGTGGCCTTCCCCGGCGCGCCGGTGGCCCTGACCTTCGAGGATGCCGGCGGCCTGGCCCACGGCGGCGTGCTGCCCACGGACCGCGTGCGCGACACGCTGGCGGTGCCCGGCCTGGGCGATGTCGAGGTCACCCTGGTGCACGCCGGCAACCCGGCCGTGTTCGTGGCCGCGGCCGATCTGGGCCTGACCGGCACCGAGACGCCGGCGGCGATGGCCGCGGACACCGACCGCCTGGCGCGGCTGAACGCCGTGCGCGAGCACGCCGCCGTGGCCATGGGCCTGGCGGATTCGCCGGAGGCCGCCCGCCGCGAGCGCCCCGCCACGCCCAAGATCCACTGGGTCGGCCCGCCGCGCGACCACGCGCTGCGCACCGGTCGCGACCTGGCCGCCGGCGACATCGACCTGTGCGCCCGGGCCCTGTCCATGGGCCGCCCGCACCACGCCTATCCCGGCACCAGTGCCGTCGCCACCGCGGTGGCCGCCGCCCTGCCGGGTTCGGTGGTCAACGCCGCGGTCGCCGGTGACGGTCGGCGGCTGCGCATCGGTCATGCCGCCGGCACGCTCGAGGTGGCCGCCGAGGTGCGCCGTGACGGCGGCATCTGGACGGCGCCGGCCGTGCGCCTGATCCGCAGCGCCCGCGCCCTGATGCGCGGCGAGGTCCTGGTGCCGGCCGGCTGACCCTGCACGACCGCGCCGCGGACGTTATGCTCCGGCCATGGATACGGGCACGGACACGACGGAAAGGGAGTCCCCCATGACCGAGAGCGCGCCGCACATCGAACGCATCGCCCTGCCGCTATACGGCGCCAAGGGCTGGCTCAAGTTCCTGGGCATCCTGTTCATCGTCTACGGCGTGATGACCGCGCTCTCGATCGTGGGCCTGCTGATCGCCTGGCTGCCGATCTGGATGGGCGTGCTGCTCTACCAGACCGCCGGGGCCCTGGAGGCGGCGGTACACGCCGGCGACGAGGACGCCCTGGCGCGGGCCATGGGCAAGCTGCGCACCTATTTCGTGATCATGGGCGTGCTTACCCTGATCGGCCTGGTGGTCACCCTGCTAGCGATGGGCCTGGGCTTCGGCATGGGCATGGGGATGGGCCACCTGCCGACGACCGGCGGCGGTCGCGTCATGTGATTCGTGCAAGGAATAATCCACGGATTTCACGGATTGCGCGGATTTCGAAGCGGCAAACAATCCGCCGATGACGCCGATGAACGCAGAGGGTCATGCCGGGAAACGCAGGACGTTTTATCCGGCATTCAGGGGCATAGGTTGGGCTAGAGAATGCTTCGTTGGATCCCGGATGAGATGCGTCGCGTCTCTCCGGGATGACGGGTAACGAGCAGGCTCTCTTGCTCTGCGTCCATCGGCGTCCTCTGCGGATCACTCCTGACCCCGCCTCGGGCAAAGAAATAATCCACCGATTTCACGGATTACGCCGATTTGGGATGGGCCTATTCTTTAAATCAGTGCCATCTGTGCAATCCGTGGGTTTCCCTCATGAATCGCCATCAGGGTTTTCGTTCCAGCACGTAGATCGTCGGCCACACCCCGCTCATCTGGATAAGCTTGGCCCGCCGGGTGCGGAAGCCGCCGGCCTTGGCCAGGCCGCGGCGCAGGGCGCCGGTGCGGTCGGCCAGCACCACCATGCGGCCGCGCGGGGGCAGTACCGCCGCGGCGTTCTCGAACAGCCGCCGGTAGAAGGCCGGGAAGTTGATGGAGCGCCCCAGCTTGCGGCCGAACGGGGGATTGGTGACCAGCGCGGTGACCTCCCCCGGCCGGTAACGGTCGGCGAAGTCGCTGCTGTCCTCGCCGTGGATCGCGGCGCGTCCGGCCAGGCCCGCCTCCGCCAGGTTGGCGCGGGCGCCGGCCGCGGCGCGTTCGTCCCAGTCCCAGCCTTCCAGGCGCAGCCGCGGGTGCGCGGCCCCGGCTTCCAGCAGGATGGTGCCGGAGCCGCAGTAGGGGTCGAGCAGGACGCCTTCGGCATCCACGTCCAGGTTGGCGAAGCGCACGGCGGCGAAGGCGATGTTCGCCCGCAGCGCCGCCGGGTGGACCTGGGCGCGCGGGTGACGGTTGGAAAGCGCCGCGTGGGTCACCGCCACGTCCACGGTGCACAGGTCCTCGACCACGTCCACGTTCACGTCCACCGCGTAGCCGGTCAGGTCCACCGGCGTGCCGTGGCGCGCGTTCAGGGCCGCGCCGGCGACCCGCATCACGTCCTGGCTGGAGAAGGGATGTTCGCCGCGGCGGTTGCAGCTCACGCGGAAGCTGGCGGCGTCCGCCATCTCCGGGATCTCGGCCTCTGTCAGGACACGTTCGATGCCGCCGAGCGGGTCGGCCGCGTCCAGCCGGAACCGGGTCACGGGCCGGCGGATGTGGTGGATACTGCGCATGGCCGGGGCCACCGCGTCCATCACCGGCGCCGGGGCCGAGGCCGTCACGCGGCCGCGGATCGTGTCCGGCTCGGCGTCGCAGTGGTCGGGGTCGGCGCCGGCGTCGAAGCAGCGCTTGCGGAACTCCGCGCGCACCACCGTCTCCAGGCCGGGATTGGTGGTGAAGATGCGCCGGGCGATATCGATCCCAGTGTCGGGCTTGGCGGTACTCATGCGCGTCAGGATACTGTGGGGACGATGCCGGAAACGAACGGGTCCGTCTGCGAGTTGTGCGGGCGCGAGGGTGTGGTCCTGACCCGCCACCACCTGATCCCGCGCCGCACGCACCGCCTCAAGCGCATCCGCCGGGCCTTCGACCGGGCCGAGCGCGAGGGCGCGATCCTGCTTGTCTGCCGGCCTTGTCACAAGCAGATCCACGTGCTGTTCGACGAGAAGAGCCTGGCCCGCGACTACCGCAGCCGCGAGGCCCTGCTGGCGGACCCGGAGATGGCCCGCTTCGTGGCCTGGATCGCGGACAAGCCGCCGGGTTTCGTGCCACGGGCCCGGCGGCGCCGGCGCTGAGCCGCCGCATGCAGTGTCCGGCGCGCTGGGCTATCCTCGGCACCCCGGTCGCCCACGGAGAGTCGCGATGACGGCGAGTTGGACGGCGGACGCCGTGTACGCCGGCGCCCTGCGCGAGCTGGAGGACGACGGCGCGCCCACCGGCATCTACAAGACGCCGGTGGCGGGCCCGGTGCACCTCGGCCGGGAGGGCCTGGCGGGCGACGTCCAGGCCGACCGCCGCCACCACGGCGGCCCGGAACGCGCCCTCAACCACTACCCCGCGGATCATTATCCCGGCTGGCGCGAGCGTTTCCCCGACCGGGCCGGCGCCTTCGGGCCCGGCGTTCTGGGCGAGAACCTGAGCACGCACGGGCTCACCGAGACGGACGTGCGCGTGGGCGATGTCTTCCGCCTGGGCGGCGCCGTGATCCAGGTCAGCCAGCCGCGTAATCCCTGCTGGAAGATCGGCCGCCGCCTGGGACTGCGCGAGCTGCCGCGAGCGGTCGTGGAGACGGGTCGCTCCGGCTGGCTCTACCGGGTGCTGGCGCCGGGCGACATCGCCCCGGGCGACGCGCTGACGCTGGAGACCCCGGCGCCGCACGGCATCACCCTGGCCCGGCTGTGGGCGGTCCAGGGCCGCCACCGGCCGGACGCCGAGGCCCGCGAGACCCTGGCCGAGTTGGCCGCCCTGCCCGAACTCGCCCCGGTCTGGCGTCAGCGCTTCGCCAGCCGGCTGGAGTGGCTGCTTCGGAATTGAAAGCGATCCACAGATGACACAGATGGCACTGATTTAAAGAATAGGCCCATTCGAGATCGGCGTAATCCGTGACATCCGTGGATTATTCCTTGCTTGAGGCGGGGTCGAAGGCAATCCACAGATTACGCAGATGGACACCGATTAGAAGAACAAACCGATTGGAAATCCGCGCAATCCGTGAAATCGGTGGATTATTTCTTTGCCCGAGGCAGGATCGAGAGTAATCCGCAGAGGACGCCGATGGACGCAGAGCAAGAGAGCCTGCTCGTTACCCGTCATCCCGGAGAGACGCGACGCATCTCATCCGGGATCCAGCGAAGCATTCTCTAGCCCAACCTATGCCCCTGAATGCCGGATAAAATGCCCTGCGTTTTCACGACATGACCCTCTGCGTTCATCGGCGTCATCGGCGGATTGTTTGCCGCTTCGAAATCCGCGCAATCCGTGAAATCAGTGGATTATTCACTCCCCAGCGCCGACAACGGCACCGTCGGGAACACCACGCTGGAGGGTCGTTCGGCGTCGCTGTAGACGGTCATCACGCCGGCGAGCTGGTCCACCAGGTCGGTGAGCGGCGGCAGGCCGTGCGGGAAGTCGCTCGCCCCCACCGTCACCCGCAGACGGTGGCCTTCCCGGATTACCGCGCTGGTGGGGAAGACCTCGATCGGCAGGTGCACCACCTCGCCCGGTGTCATCGTCTGCCGGGATTCGGCGGTGTACGGATGCCACGGCTGGATCATCTCGCCGTCCAGGTAGCGCGACTCGTCCTCGTCCACGGCCCGCAGCGAGGCGGTGAGGATGCCGTTGGTCAGCTCGCGCGAGCCGCCGTCCGGGGCGACGTCGGTCACGCGTACCACGACGCCGGCGTCCAGGGCCGTGGTCGATAGCCAGATGTCGGCCTGGATCGGTCCGTTGATCGCGAAGTCCTCGGTCATCGGCGCCGTGGTGTAGGTCAGCTCCAGGGTCTCGGTCAGCCGGTTGTCCTCGAAGCAGGGCAGCATCGTCAGGCCCAGGATGCCGGCGGTCCACTGGCTGGTGCTGGCCGAGCACAGGCCGTTGACGGGTTGCTGCAGCACCAGCCGGCTGCCCTCGTCGATCGTGGGCGCCGCGGAGTCCAGGCCGCCGTCGGGCTGCAGGTACAGGCGCGTGGCGCGGGCCTCGGGATGCGGCCAGTCGGCGGCGGTGACGTAGCGCTCCGCGCCATAGTAGTACTGGGTGACCGGCGGCGCCGTCTCGGCGCCGGTGTCCATGCCGCGCAGGTAGCGGTCGAACCAGCGCAGGGCCAGGTGATCCAGATCGGGGACGCCGTCGGCCGGCAGGCCCTCGCCGGAGGAGCCGCCCAGGTGCTGCCAGGGGCCGATCAGCAGCTTGCTGTCGACCCGGTCGCGGAGCGCCTCGTAGAGCAGGGGCTCGCCGCGCTGGAAGATGTCGTTCAACCCGCCGACGATGAAGGTGGGGATGTCGATGCGGTCGGTCACCTCCAGGGGGCTGCGGGTGCGCCAGAACTCGCTGTCGTAGTTGCGGCCGCCGCCGATCACGGCGTTGGCGATGGTGGGCACGGTGAAGTTGGTCAGGGCGTTGAGCACGTGGTCCAGGAGAATCTCGGTGCCCAGGGCCGGGTCGGTGGCCAGCGCCTGTGGCGGGATCGCGCCGAGGGCCGTGACCAGGCCCATCCACAGCGGGATGAAGCCGACGTTGGTCTGGCCGCCGGTGAACACGATGTCGCGGTAGGCGTCGCCCATGGGCACGATCGCGAACACTGCCTTGTGCGCCGGATGCTGGTGGGCCGCGGTGAAGAGCTGGGTGATGCCCATGAAGGAGGCGCCCCAGGTGCCGACGTTGCCGTCGCACCAGGGCTGTGCCGCCACCCACTCCATGATCTCCAGGTAGTCCTGCTGCTCGCGCTCGCTGAACGCCTCCCAGTTGCCGGTGGAGTTGCCGGTGCCGCGCACGTCCACCGAGACATGGGCGTAACCGCGGCGGATCAGGAACTCGTTGCTGGCCGGGATTGCCGGGATGTTCTTGTTGTAGCCGGTGAGCGTGAGGATGGTGGGCACCGGGCCGGCGACCGGCTCGCCTTGCGCGTCGGCCGGCAGGGTGACGTTGACGGCGATGCGCTCGCCGTCGCTCATGGTCACGAACTGCTCGTCCAGCGCGGCGGTGCCGGGATGGGACGCCTCGCGTCCGTAATCCGTCCATTCGAGATTGACCGGTTCGACGCCGAGATCGGCGGCATCGCCGGACAGGCCGCCGCCACTGCCGCCGGAATTGCAGCCGGCCAGCAGGACGGCCGCCGTCGTGCACAGCGCGATACCCGCGCGCCGCGGGAATGGGTAACGCATCGGAGACTTCCCCCTCCTCCCATGAGGATGGTGCCGCCACCCGGGCGGCGGCATGAGGCGGCCTCGGGGCCGCTCGATTCTGTATCCGAAAAGTAACCTTTGTCGTTTTCGCGGTCAATCCGCGGCCGGTCTCAGAACAGGGTCCGCAGATGTTCGTTCAGGAACAGGCCGTCCGGATCCAGCCGCTGCCGCAGGTCCAGGAAGCGCGGCCACTCGGGGTATAGGCGGGCGAAGTCGTGGGCGGTCTTGGCATGCATCTTCCCCCAGTGCGGCCGGCCGTCGAAATCGTCGAAGATCGCTTCCGCTTCGCGGAAATAGGCGGCATGATCCATGCCCTTGTACATGTGCACGGCGATGTAGGCCGAGGCCCGGCCGTGGGCCGGCGACAGGGGGATGTCGTCCGCCGCCGCGAAGCGGCACTCCACGGGAAAGTGCACCCGGATGCGCTTGCGCTCGATCATGGCCGCCAGCGCCTTCAGGGCCTCCGGCAGGGCCGCCGCCGGCAGGTTGTACTCGCACTCGTTGAAGCGCACCAGGCGTTTGGTGGCATAGATCTCGTGGGCCGGCCGGATCTGGCGGTGGGTGGGTACCGTCGCCGCCGCCAGCCGTGCCACCGGCCGATCGGCCCCGGGCAGGCGCCGCACGGCCTCGGATAGCAGCCAGAAGGCACCGTTCTCCACCACCAGGTCCTGCAGCCGCCGGCGCCACTGGCCGCCCGTGGCCGGCTCGTCGGTGGCGTCCAGGAACTTGCGCTGCACGGTGGCCGTGTGCGGGAACCAGTAGAACTCGAAGTTGCGGTGGTTGGCGTTGAATTCGTCCAGGCGTGCCAGGGTCTCGTCCAGTCTCGCGCGCTCCCCGCGGTAGCGCAGCCGGTAGGCGGGCACGCAGTCCAGGGCCAGCTCGGTGACCACGCCCAGGGCGCCGAGGTGGATGCGCCCGGTGTGGAATATCTCGGGGTTCTCGTCGCGATCGCACCACAGCGATTCGCCGTCGGCCGTGACCAGCCGCATGCCGGCGACCTGCGTGGCGAGGTTGCCGAAGCCGGCCCCGGTGCCGTGGGTGCCGGTGGCGACGGCCCCGGCGATCGCCTGCACGTCGATATCGCCGAGGTTGGCCATGGCCAGGCCCCGTTCCGCCAGCGCCTCGTTGAGTGTCCCGAGGCGGGTGCCGGCACCGACGCGCACGCGGGTGCCGTCGATGTCGTGCACCCCGGCCAGGCGATCCAGCGACAACAGGGTGTCGCCGGTGGC
The DNA here is from genome assembly GCF_040361335.1 of Salinisphaera sp. PC39. Lineage (NCBI taxonomy): Bacteria > Pseudomonadati > Pseudomonadota > Gammaproteobacteria > Salinisphaerales > Salinisphaeraceae > Salinisphaera > Salinisphaera sp. PC39. The sequence continues at coordinate 25,274 of NZ_APNM01000010.1, forward strand.
GCACAACGGCGTGAACGAATGGCCGGCCCCCACCGGCCGCACCACGCCGCCCCGCTCGTGCGCGGCCGCGATCGCCGCGCGCACGCCGTCCTCGTCGGCCGGCCGCTCGATGCCGTGCGGGCGGCAGGTGACGGCGCCGGACCAGTTACGCCACGTGCTCATGCGTTTCTCCCTCCTCGGGCGCCGGCGAGGCGTGGCTCAGAGAAAGCACTGCCCCTCCCCGCGGTAGGTCGGCACCTCGTCCACGATCTCTTCGCCTTCCACCAGCAGCAGCTGGTCGAAGCGCTCGCACAATTCCCCCGCCTTGGCGTGCCGGAACAGCACCGGATCGCCCAGTTCGAGCGTCTCCGGTCCGTCGTAGAACACCGGCGTCTGCACTTCCCCCGCCCCCTCCAGCGGCGACAGCCGCGCCCCCGCCGGCAGCCAGGGCCGGGGCAGCCGGTCCTCGCCGGCCGCGCCCGAGGCCGGATAGCCGCCGCCCAGGCAGGTGACCATGCCCGGACCCGGGCGCCGCGACACCGGCAGGGCGAAGCCGGCCGCCGGCCGGTGCCGGAAGCCCGTGTAGGCGTCGAACAGCAGCGGATTGTAGAAGCCGGAGCCGGCGGTGACCTCGGTGACCCCCGCGAGTCCGCGCGAGAACTCAAGGCTGCCGGTGCCGCCGGCGTTGACGATGGCCGGCCGCAGGTTGGCGGCGTCCAGCGCCCCCAGGATCGCTTCGCGGCGCTGGCGAATGCGGTGTCGAGAGATGCGCTTGAGCAGACGCACCAGCCGGTTCTGCAGCCATTGCCCGGGCGCGGCGTCGGGTACGCCCGCGAGCTGGGCCTCGTAACCCATGATCGCGGCCGGTTCCAGGTGCGGATCCGCGGCCGCCGCCCGCGCCACGGCCGCGACCGTGGCCGGCTCGCGCAGCGGCGAGCGCAGGGCGCCGAAGGTCAGGCCGGGCAGGCGCAGTGACAGGTCGATCTCGACGGAAACCGGCAATTTGACGCCATGATCGGCGGCGATGGCCGACAATAGGCGCAAATGCGCCTCGCTGTCCGCGGTCAAAACGATCCGCGCGCCGGCGGCGGTGGCGCGGCAGGCGGCGGCGATGTCGTGGTGGGTGGTACTCGGGTACGCCACCAGCAGGTCGTCGAAGCCGCGATCCGCCAGCCAGGCCGCCTCGCCGGCGGTGAAGCACATAAGTCCGCGGAAGCGGGAGTCGCTGTCCAACAGCCGCCGCAGCAGCGCCGTGCAGCGCACCGACTTGGAGGCGATGCGCACCGGCAGGCCGCCGGCCCGCTCCAGGATGGCGCGGGCGTTGGCGTCGAAGACCTCCAGGTCGACCACCGCGGCGGGCAGGCGGTGGTCGGCCAGGATCCGGCGCCAGCGCCGGTAGGCCCCGTCAGTCGTCGCTTCGACGCTCACCCTGGATCTGCCGCATCAGCCCTTCCTGGGCCACCGAGGCGACCAGCTCGCCGTCGCGGTTGTAGATCAGGCCCCGCGACAGGCCGCGCGAGGACTGCGACCAGGGGCTGTCCATGGCGTACAGCAGCCACTCGTCGGCGACCACCGGGCGGTGGAACCAGAGGGCGTGGTCCAGGCTGGCCACGATCATGTTCTTTTGCATGAATGAGACGCCGTGCGGGAGCATGGCCGTCATCAGCAGGTTGAAGTCGGAGGCGTAGGCCAGCACGCAGCGGTGCAGCATCGGCTTGTCCGGCAGCGGTCCGCCGGCGCGGAACCAGATGTTCTGGAACGGCGCGCGTTTGTCCGGCGCCAGCGGGTTCCAGGGCTCCACCGGCCGGAATTCGATCGCCAGCTCGCGGGTCAGCGCCTTGCGCGCCCGGTCCGGCAGGTCGCCGGCTTCCTCCAGCCAGCGGCGGCGCAGCTCGTGCTCCGGCGTCAGCTCCTCGGGCGGCGGCACGTCCGGCATCGGCGCCTGGTGCGACAGGCCCTCCTCGTCCTTGTGGAAGGAGGCCAGCATGGAAAAGATCGGACGGCCGTGCTGGATCGCCTGCACCCGGCGCGCGACGAAGCTGCGCCCGTCGCGGATGCGGTCCACCTCGTAGACGATCGGGGCCTCCATGTCGCCAGGGCGCAGGAAATAGGCGTGCAGCGAATGCGGCGTCTCTTCCTCCACGGTACGCGCCGCCGCGACCATGGCCTGCCCCAGCACCTGCCCGCCGAACACGCTCTTGCCGCCGAGATCGCGGGAGCCGCCGCGGAACAGGTTCACCTCCAGCGGCTCCAGGTCCAGGAGATTGATCAGGTCGTCGAGAATGGCGTTGCGCACGCGGGTCATCGATGTATCCGGTTGATTCCGTATGCCCGCTATCTTCGGGGCTCGGCGCCGGACGGGCAAGTCGCCGCCGGGATCGGGGCGGGCGGCCGGGCGCATCGCGCGGCCGGATGGTATCGCTCAGTCGATATCCTGAAGCAGGAACACCGCCCGCACGGCGGCGACGGGCTTGTCGGGGTCGCTTTGCCAGGCCTCGGCGCGGACCTGGGCGACGCGGCGGCCCTGGCGGACCACGATGCAGGCGGCGAGCAGGTCCTCGGCGCGGGCGGAGCGCAGGTAGTCGATGCCGAAGTCGATCACGCGCGGGATGCGGCGCTGGGATTGCGAGATCAGGGCCTCGAACAGGGCGGCCTGTTCCATGAAGCCGCCGACGGCGCCGCCGTGCAGGGCGGGGATGCGCATGTTGCCGATCAGGTCGTCGCGGTAGGGCATGCGGTAGTGGCGGCCGTCCGCCGCCGGCTCGACCCGCATGTCCAGGTAGCGGGCATAGGGCACGGCGTCGATCATGCCGGCGTAGTCCTGGCGCGCGAGGGCGTCGGCGATGCGTTCGTAGGTGCTCACGATCGGTTCTTGCCGCGGCGTTCGTCGGTGCGGATGAAGGTGGCGGTGCACAAGGCCGTGGGGCGCTCGGGATCGCCCTGGTGGAGTTGCCCGCGCACGAAGGCGACGCTGCGGGTGAGGCGGTGGCACTCGGCGCGGGCGTGCAGTGCTTCGCCGGCGACCGCCGGCCGCAGGTATTCCATGCGCAGGTCGAGGGTGGCGATGGAGGCGTACTCCGGCAGCCGCAGAAACACGGCCAGGCCGCAGGTGGCGTCGATCAGGGAGATGCCGACGCTGGTCTGGAGCAGACCCGCGTCGGGGTCGCCGACGAAGTCTTCGCGGAACGGCAGGCGCGCCTCGGCCCAGCCCTCGCCGTAGTCGGCGATCTCGGCGCCGAGGGCCTGGTTGTGCGGAATCGCGCGCGCGAAGACCGACGCGATGCGCTCGCGCATCCTGGCCCGGTCTTCGTCGGTGACGGTCGTGGTCACGGGGGCTCCCGTTGCTGTGCCTGCGGCGGTTTCCGCGCGCCAACTTAGCCGTGGCGGGACGCGAAGTCCACCCGGGTAATGGGGGCTGTCCGTTGTGACTGCGGCGTCGCGGGGCTAGGCTGGCGGGTGCCGGGCATGCTCCGCGCATGCCGTGTCGTCCGTCCAGGAGGAAGCATGACCGATCGCGTGATCACCGATATCGCCGACGGGGTCGCCGAGGTGCGGCTCAACCGGCCCGACAAGCACAACGCCCTCGACCAGGCGATGTTCGACGGCATCGTGGAGGCCGGGCGTGCCCTGCTCGACCGGGGCGACGTGCGGGCCGTGGTGCTGCACGGCGACGGCCCCAGCTTCTGCTCGGGGCTCGACTATCCCAGCTTCATGCAGTCCGGTCAGGGGCTGGAATCGGCTTTCCAGAAGCTGCCCGACGAGCCCGCCAACGCCGCCCAGTACACCGCCATGGTGTGGCGTCGGCTGCCGATGCCGGTGATCGTGGCGATCCACGGCGCGGCCTTCGGCGGCGGGCTGCAGCTCGCCCTGGGCGGCGATATCCGCCTGGCGGCGCCGGACGCGCGGCTGTCGATCATGGAGGTCAAGTGGGGCCTGATCCCGGACATGGCCGCGACCGTGACCCTGAAGGACGTGGTCGGCCTGGACGTGGCCAAGGAGCTGACCTTCACCGGCCGCGTGGTCGACGGCGCGACCGCCGCCGATCTGCGGCTGGTGACCCGGACCGAGGACGATCCGCTGGGCGCCGCCCGCGCCCTGGCCGCGGAGATCGCCACCAAGTCGCCGGATTCGGTGCGCGGTGCCAAGCGCTTGTTCCAGACCGCCTGGGCCATCGACGAAGACGCCGCCCTGGCCGAGGAGGCGCGCATGCAGCAGGCCCTGATCGGCTCGCCCAATCAGATGGAGGCCGTGCAGGCGGCCCTGGCCAAGCGGCCGGGCAACTTCCGGGATCCCGAATCGGGGGCGGGTTGAGCCGGGCGCGCGCGGAGAGCCTGATGGACCTGCCGGACTACCCGCTGTTCCCGCTGTCGAGCGTGGTCTTTCCGGGCGGCGTCATGCCGTTGCGCATCTTCGAGCCGCGCTATGTCGACCTGGTACGGATCTGCATGCGCGGCAACACCGGGTTCGGCGTGTGTCCGCTGGAGGGTGGCTCCGAGACCGCCCACACCGCCGCGCCGCGTACGGTGGGCACCCTGGTCGAGATCGTGGATTTCGACCAGCTCGACGACGGCATGCTCGGGATCACGGTCGAAGGCCGGCGCCGCTTCGAGCTCCAGGACCGGCGACAGGCGGACAACGGCCTGTGGTGGGGCACCGTGCGCTTCCTGACCGAGGATCGCGACGTGCCCTGCCCGGAGGAATTCGCGCCGCTAAAGCAGGTGGCGGCCGCCCTGTACGCCCGCATCGGCGAGCCCTATGCCAGCCGCGGTCAGGATTTCGAGTCCGCCGGCTGGCTGTCGGCGCGGCTCACCGAGCTGCTGCCCTTCGATCCGGCCACCAAGCACGACCTGCTGGCGACCCGCGACCCGGTCGAGCGCCTGCGCCGCATCCAGCCGCTGGTGCGGATCGAGGCGGTGCAGGGCGAGGAGAACTAGCGGGCCTGCAACGCGGCCCACGCGGCAGGGGTCAACGGCCCTAGGCGTAGATATCCTTCCAGTGCTGCACGCGCGCCTGTTCCTTGAGCAGATCGATCACCTCGATCACCGCCTCGCGCAGTTGCGGATCGGCCTCCGCCTCCTCGTCCGCCAGCATGTCCAGCACGCTGTCGGCGATGTGTTCCAGCATGTCCTGGAACTCGGGTTCGCCGAGGCTGGCGACGGCCCCGTCCAGGACGCTGTTGACCGCGTCGCGGATCGCCTCCTCCAAGGTGCGGCCGACGTAGCCGCCCAGCATCGGTACCCGCTCCAACCGCCGGATGGCGGCGTTGTCCTCGACGGCTTGACGCACGAGCCCGCCCACGTAGGCCTGGATCTCGTCGCGGTTGGCGTCGTAGGTGCGGGACACGGCGCGGTCGATGCGCTCGCCCGCGGCGGCGGCCAGGTGGCGCTTGCGTGGCTGGAATACGTCGCGCACGATTCGTTGCGGCAGGTCGCCGCCGCGGCGCACCTCGATCTGCAGACCGTCGAGGATGTTGACGACCACGCGGTCCGACAATTCCTCCATGAGGATGTCGTAGTACTTCTTGAAGAAGGCGTAGACGCGCCAGCGGCGGACATCGATCAGGCCCATGCGCTGCAGGCGCACGATCAGGGCGAACACGCGCAATACGCGCAGCCAGCGGAAGCCGGCCAGCGGGATGCAGCCGAGCACGTCGTACCAGTGCACGAACGGGTAGAAGAACCAGCGGTGGTAGTAGCGCTCCCAGGCGGCCACGGCCCAGCCGATCAGCACGTCCGTGGCGAAGATCGCCACGAAGTACAGATCGATCATGCGGAAGTTCTCGTGCACCGTGCCCGCGTACCAGTCGCGGAAGCCGGGTGACAGCGAGCCGATGGCGTCCGCGATCGGGCCCACGGCGAACAACGAGTCGAACACGATCAGCGTCAGGTTCGCCGCGACCAGCGCCATGATCGCGAAATCCCAGACCAGACCAGCCCATTGGAGTGGGGTGGCGACGACGTTCTTGAGTTTGGCTGTGACGTTGGACATGCCGGGGCGCTGGCCCGTCGGGCGGTGTTGCGGAAACGATCGGCCCATAGCATGGCAAGCCGGGCGTCCTGTCAAGCGTTGGCGGTGGCGGCCGGTTAGGGTACAAACGCGGGTTCGTCGTGAACCGGCGAGCCGATTCCAGAGAGTGAACAGGAGGAGAGCATGGATATCGACAAACGCGCTTTCGTGATCACCGGCGGCGGCTCCGGCCTGGGCGCGGCCACGGCCCGCACGCTCGCGGCGCAGGGCGCCCGCGTGCTGATCGCCGACGTCAACGCCGACGCCGGCGAGGCGATGGCGAAGGAACTGGGCGATGCCGGCCGCTTCGTGCGCTGCGACGTGACCGACGAGGATCAGGCCCAGGCGGCGATCGACGCCTGCCGCGAATCCTTCGGCGGCGTCCACGGCCTGATCAACTGCGCGGGCATCGGCATCCCGGCCAAGGTTTTGGGCAAGGAGGGGCCGCAGCCCCTGGCCGGCTTCAGCAAGGTGGTCCAGATCAACCTCATCGGCACCTTCAACATGATCCGGCTGGCGGCGGCCGCCATGGCCGAGAACGAGCCGGACGCCGGCGGCGAGCGCGGCGTGATCGTCAACACCGCCTCGGTGGCGGCGTTCGAGGGCCAGATCGGCCAGGCTTCCTACTCCGCGTCCAAGGGCGGGGTCGTGGGCATGACCCTGCCGATCGCGCGCGAACTGGCGCGTCACGGCATCCGCGTGGTCACCATCGCGCCGGGGCTGTTCGACACCCCGATGATGGCCGAACTGCCGGAGAACGTCCGCGAGTCGCTGGGCCAGATGGTGCCGTTCCCCTCGCGCCTGGGTCTGCCGGAGGAGTACGCGCGCATGGCGCGCGACATCGTCGAGAACCCCATGCTCAACGGCACCACCATCCGCCTGGACGGCGCCATCCGCATGCAGCCCAAGTGACCTGACGCCGCCCCTTTCCCCGGCCGGGGGAAGGGGCGGGCCCGAGGACCGAGCAGACCGAGTATTCCAGCGATGAGCAACGAACCGATCGTGATCGCGGGCATGGCCCGCACCCCCATGGGCGGCCTGCTGGGCAGCCTGGGTGCCGAGACCGCCGCCGGCCTGGGCGCGGTGGCCGTGCGCGAGGCCGTGTCCCGGGCCGGTGTCGCGCCCGAGGATGTCCAGGAAGTGATCATGGGCAATGTCCTCGGCGCCGGTCAGGGCCAGGCCCCCGCCCGCCAGGCGTCGCTGGGCGCCGGGCTGCCGCTGGCGGCCGGCTGCACCACCGTCAACAAGATGTGCGGTTCCGGCATGAAGGCGATCATGCTGGGTCACGACCTGATCCGCGCCGGCAGCGCGCGGATCGTGGTGGCCGGCGGCATGGAGAGCATGAGCAACGCGCCCTACCTGGTGCCGCGTGCCCGCGGCGGCCTACGCCTGGGGCACGGCGAATTCAAGGACCATCTGTTCCTGGACGGCCTGGAGGATGCCTACGACAAGGGCCGGCTGATGGGCAGCTTCGCCGAGGATTGCGCGGCCAAGTACGCATTCTCGCGCGAGGACCAGGACGCCTTCGCCGTCGCCTCCCTGGAACGGGCGCGGGCGGCCAGCGAGAACGGCGCCTTCGCCGCCGAGATGACGCCGGTGGAGATCGCGGGGCGCAAGGGCCGCGTGACCGTGGACCGCGACGAACAGCCCTTCGCCACCAACAAGGACAAGATTCCGGGCCTGAAGCCGGCGTTCAAGCCGGACGGCACCATCACCGCCGCCAACGCCAGCTCGATCTCGGACGGCGCCGCGGCCGTGGTGCTGATGCCCGAGAGCGAGGCCGAGCGCCGCGGCGTGACGCCCATCGCGCGAATCCTCGGCCACGCCTCGCACGCGCAGGAGCCCGGCTGGTTCACCACCGCGCCGGTGGCGGCCATGCGGCGTCTCAACGAGACGCTGGGCTGGTCCGCCGGCGACGTCGACCTGTACGAGATCAACGAGGCCTTCGCCGTGGTCGCCATGGCGGCGATGCGCGAACTGGACCTGCCGCACGACATCGTCAACGTCAACGGCGGTGCCTGCGCCCTGGGCCACCCGATCGGTGCCTCCGGCGCCCGCATCGTCGTGACCCTGCTGGCCGCCATGGCCGCGCGCGGCGGCCGGCGCGGCGTCGCCTCGCTATGCATCGGCGGGGGCGAGGCCACCGCCCTCGCGGTCGAGGCGATGGGCGCCTGATGGCCACGACCGGCGCCCGTGTCGCGGGCCTGATCGTATCGCCGCGGCTGGCGGCGGCACGCCGGCTCGCGGCCGACGCCGGCGCCGCCCTGCGCCTCGCCCGGCCGGAGATCACGCTCTACTACCAGGCGGGCGACGCCTGGTCGCATCTGTGCGCGCAGTTGCTGCCGGGGCTGCGCGAGCGCGTGGATGCCGACTTCCGGGTCGTGGTGGTGCCTCCGGCCGCGGACGGCAGCAACGCCGCGCCCGAGTTGGGGCCGCCCTACGCTCTACTCGATGCGCAACGGGTGGCGCCGGCCTGGGGGCTGGCGATACCGCCGGCCGCGCGTCTGCCCGAGCCGGACTTGCGCGAGGCCGGCGAGCGCGCCCTGCTGGGGGCCGCCGATCTCGACCAGTTCCTGGCGTGGGAGCGGGTGGTCACGGCCGCCCTGTGGGCCGGCCACCGCGACGCCCTCGCGGAACTCACCCCCGCGCCGGACCCCGACGCCGTCTTGGCGAAGAACTTGGCCGAACTGCAGGCGCGGGGCCATTACCAGGGCGGCATGTGGCATTTCCGCGGCGAGTGGTATTGGGCCCTGGACCGGTTGCCCTACCTGGAGGCACGCCTGCGTGGCCTCGGGCGGGTACACGGTGACCAGCCGCTGACGCGGCTCGATCCGTCCCGCGCCGCCCTGCCGGCGGCGACCGGCCGTGCCGACGAGCTCGATTTCTTCTTCAGCTTCCGCAGCCCGTATTCCTACATCGCCGTGGACGCCGTCGCCGCGGTCGCGGAACGCCACGGCGTGCGCCTGAACGTGCGGCCGGTGCTGCCCATGGTGATGCGTGGCCTCAAGGTGCCGCGCGCCAAGCGGCTGTACATCGTGCGCGACACCAAGCGCGAGGCCGATCGTCTGGGCGTGCCCTTCGGCCGGCTGGCCGATCCGCTGGGCGGGGGCGTGGAGCGTTGCCTGGCCCTGTTCCCGCATTTCGCGGAGCGGGGCGAGGAAGTGCCCTTCCTGCGGGCGGTCGGCCGGGCCGTCTGGGCCGAGGGCCGGCCGGTGCGCAAAGCGCGGGTCATGCGCCGTGTCCTGGCCGCGGCCGGGCTCGACGCGGACGTGGTCGACCGCTACCCGCCCGATGCCGCTCCCCGCTACGCCGAGGCCAACCGCGAGGCCCTGACGGAACTGGGATTGTGGGGCGTGCCCAGCTTCCGCGCGGGCAATCTGGCGACCTGGGGCCAGGACCGGCTGTGGCTGGTGGAGGAGGCGCTCAGGCGGGTCTGACCCGCGGCTGCCGTCAGGATCAGGAGGCTTCGGGCGGAATCTCCGCGTTACCCCGGCGTCTGCCATAACGGGCGTACTGGATCGAAGCGTTGGCCGATGCCGACGCCGTGGCGAGTTCGTACAGCCGGCGCGGGTTCTCCGCGGTGACGGGGCGGGCACCCTCGCCTTCCGCCCAGTCGAGCACATCGACCAGATGCCACAGTGACGCATGTCCGCCGGTATGCGCTGGCGGCGGGAAGCCGCCGCGCCGGCCGGTCACGATCTTGCGGGTATTTTGACGCGAACAGCCGAGAAGCTCGGCGATCTCGGACAGGCCGATCAGGTCCGGGGCGGCCTCGATCAGTCTGGCCCGCGGGATCGCGCGCCGCACATCCCGGATTGCCGAAGCAAGTGCCGCCGGGGCGCTGTCGGCGTGCCGGCAGAAGTCGAGACCGATCGAGCCATGCTGACCCAGACCCACCATGGCGTCGTCGCACCCCGCCTCGAACAGCGCGTCGAGATGGGTTTCCGGGTCGCCGGCCGGGGCCGGCAACGCGAATTTCAATGTGAATTCGTACTCGGCGCTCATCGGTGCTTCGGTGGTGTGTCCCGGTGCGAACAGTTGTCGACCCAGCGGCGGATCGCCCTGGCATGGCCTGCCGGATCCCGCGGCGTGCCCCAGATGGCGTTTGAGCAGAACTGGCCGTTCCGGCAGGCGGCGTCGTTGTGGGGGGCAGCGCAACTTGCCGAAGGCGTGCGCGCTCTTGTCCACCGGAACCAGCCGCCGGCCCGCGGCCAGGGCGTAGTCGGTCGCGGCCTGTACGTCCTTGTCTTTGTGGCGCTTGCGGCGTTCCATGCCTTTGGGCCTGTTAACCCTTCCCGCGCGGGCCGCGCCGGTGGCCATTTTGTCGCAAGACAAGACGCCGGGAGCGTGGCGTAGCGGGCTTACGCGAGCGAGCGGCAACGCAGGATTGCGGGAAAATGGCCGCCGTCCCGCAGGGTTGCGCCCAAAATCGTGCCATCCGGCGTTGCGTGGCTTGGTCTTGGCACCCGGCCAAGGCGCGGCGCCACGCGCCTTGGCTGACACGATTTTGGACTGCAACGCGGCCCGCGGGGGAAGGGTTAACAGGCCCTAGTGTAAGTCGGAATTTTTGGTTGTCAATCGACAACCGTCGGTTGTTCGTATCCGGGCCCTCAGGTCAGTCCGGACATGTGCTCGCTCTCCGTCCACAGCCGCCGCGCCAGCTCGGGATCGCGGCTGCGGGCCGAGCTCTTGGCGATGCGGCGGTTGACCAGGTATTCGCCGTTGATGCCGCGCGCCTCGTCGGCTGTGGCCAGCCAGATCGCGGTGTCGGCGCCCTGGGCCGGGGTGATCATGAGCTTGTCGGCGAGCCAGGGGATCGGCTGCGGCAGCTCGCGCCAGATGCCGGTGGCCACCGCACCGGGGTGGAAGGCGTTGGCGGTCAGGCCGCGATCGCCGTAACGGCGGGCCAGCTCGCGGGCGAAGATCAGGTTCGCGAGCTTGGCCTGGGCGTAGCCCGAGAAGCCAATGCGATGGCGGCGCGGATCGGTGAAGCTCTCGAAGTCGATGCGGCCGGTCTTGTGCGCGACCGAGCTGGTGAGAATCACGCGCGGTGCCGGCGCCGCCAGCAGCCGCTCCAGCAGGCGATTGGCGAGCAGGAAGTGGCCCAGGTGCATCACCCCGATCATGGCCTCGTAGCCGTTGGGCAGGGTATGCAGCTTGCGGGTGTAGAGCCCGGCGTTGAGCACCAGCACGTCGATCGCCGGCAGGCGGTTGCCGATGTCGTCGGCGAAGGCGCGCACGGCCTCGAAATCGCCCATGTCCAGGGGCAGGCCCTCGGACCGGGGTCCGGTGGCGCCGGCATTCACCGTCGCCACGGCGTCTTGCAGCTTGTTTGGGTCGCGGCCGGTAAGGATCACGGCATCCCCGGCCGCGGCCAGGGCCTTCGCCGTCTCCAGGCCGATACCGCCGCTGCCGCCGGTCACGATGACGTTCCGCGTCATGGTTCTCCCCCGTGCGTGATGGTCGTTTCCGGATCGCCCGTCGCCCGGCGCATCCGGCGCCGCCGGATCAGGCCGACTCGGCGAGGCCGCAGTTGTTCTTGTCGAAGACGCGGTCGGCGCGGTAGGACGAGCGCACCAGCGGCCCGGAGACGACCTCCAGGAAACCGCGGGCGAGGCCCCACTGACGGTACTTCTCGAAGTCCTTGGGCGGCACGTAGCGCTCCACCGGGAGATGGTTCACGGTCGGGCGCAGGTACTGGCCGAAGGTGACGATGTCCACGCCGATGGCCTTGAGGTCGTCCAGGGTCTCGACGATCTCGTCCTCGGTCTCGCCCAGGCCCAGCATCAGGCTGGTCTTGGTGAGCACGTCGGGCCGGTGGCGCTTGGAATGCTCGAGCACCGACAGGGTCTTGTCGTAGCCCGCGCGCGGGTCGCGCACCTTGTGCGTGAGACGGCGCACGGTCTCGACGTTCTGGGCGAACACGTCGAGGCCGGAGTCGACCACCGTCTCCACGTGCTCGAAATGCCCGCCGAAGTCCGGGGTCAGGGCCTCGACCCGGGTCTCGGGGTTGAGCCGCTTCACCTCGCGCACGCAGGCGGCGTAGTGGGCGGCGCCGCCGTCGGGCAGGTCATCGCGGTCGACCGAGGTCAGGACCACGTACTTCAGCCCCATGATCTGCACCGAGTCGGCGCAGGCCGCGGGCTCGTTCTCGTCGAGCCAGCCGCGCGGGTTGCCGGTGTCCACCGCGCAGAACTTGCAGGCGCGGGTACAGACATCGCCCATCAGCATCAGCGTGGCGGTGCCGTGGCTCCAGCACTCGCCGATGTTGGGGCACATGGATTCCTCGCAGACGGTGGCGAGCTTGTGCTCGCGCACATTGCGCTTGACCGCCTCGTAGCCGGGGCCGGAGGGCAGGCGCGCCCGCAGCCAGTCGGGCTTGCGGCCTATCGGGACGGCGGCGGAATCGCGCCGCGACTTGATGCCGTTCTTGATCGCGCGCACGCCATTGGGTTTCTCGATCTTGCTGCCCGAGATCACCGGGATGCCTTTGAACGTCTGACTCATGGTCGGTCGGCGGGTTGAAGTCGTATGGGTAAGAGTGTAACAGGCGCTTTGCCCGTGCCTTGGTTACGCAGCGTATGTCCGGTTGGATTTCCGGTCTCGGCCGAATGGTAATAGGATGCGCCGATCATGGCGGTAGCTCAGCGCAAGGCCTGGCCCCTGCTTTTCCTGGTGGTGGTGCTCTGGGGATGCAACTGGCCGGTGATGAAGGTCGGGCTCGATTTCATCCCGCCGCTGCATTTCGCCGCCGCGCGCATGTGCCTGGGCGCCGTCACCCTGGGGATCGTGGCCGCCGCCGTCGGTTCCTTCCGTCTGCCCACCCGGGCCGACATGCCGCTGGTGCTGGGCGTCGGGCTGCTGCAGATGGCCGGCTTCCTGGCCCTGGTCAACACGGCGCTGCAGTACGTGCCCGCCGGGCGTTCCGCGATCCTGGCCTACACCACGTCGCTTTGGGTGCTGCCCATGGCGGCGCTGTTCCTGCGCGAGCGGCTGGCGCCGCTCAAGGCGCTGGGCATGCTCCTGGGCATGACCGGCGTGGCGGTGCTGTTCAATCCGCTGGGCTTCGACTGGAGCGACCCGCAGGTGCTGCTGGGCAACGGCCTGCTGCTGTGCGCCGCCTTTCTGTGGGCGGCCCTGATCGTGCTCGTGCGGGGATACCACGGCGACAGTTCGCCGCTGACCCTGGGCTTCTGGCAATTTACGCTGGCGACGGCGGTGCTGCTGCCGTTGGCCCTGTTGCTGGAGGACAGCGCCGATATCGTGCCGGGCACGACCCTGGCGGTGATCCTGTTCTACAACGGTCCGGCGGCGACCGCCTTCTGCTTCTGGGGGATGATCACGGTGACCCAGAGCCTGCCCGCCATCACCACGTCCCTGGCGACCCTGGCGGTGCCGGTCGTGGGCAGCATCGCCGCGGCGGTGTCATTGGGCGAGCCGATCACCGCGACCAACGGTCTCGGACTGGGCTGCATCGTCGCCGGCCTCGCGCTGGTCAGCGTCGCTGACTGGTATCGCCGGCCGGCGGCGGTCAGTAGGTGAAGACGAAGCCGACGCCCACCGCCACGTCACGCTCCTTGCTCTCCTCGTTCTCGCTGTAGCCGAAGCCGCCCTGGAGCCCGAAGTTCTCGGTCAGCCAGCGGCGCTGGATCACGCCGCGCGTGTTGTAACGCGGATCGAACAGGTTGAGCGTCTCCAGCTCCGGCCGGGCGATCTCGCGGGGCGTGAGGTCGAGCTCGAGGTAGGGGCGTTCGGCCAGTGCCGCGCGGGCGTCGCCGCCGGTCGCCGGCAGCGAGTCCGGCGCCAGTTCCGTGGTCAGCGGCCGCTTCGGCTCGGCCGCGGTTTCGTCGTCCGTCTCGGGCCAGAGGATGACTGGCGCCGGTTCCCCGCCGGACTCGGATGCCGGCGGCGTGGCCTCCCCGGCGCCCGTGTCCGGTCCGTCGCCGAGACGCAGCACGCCGTAGCCGCCCGCGATCAGGGCGGCGAATGTGAGCAGGACGGTCGCGAGGCGTGTCATGCTGCCAATTGTAAGGCCGCGTCGATGGGTTGCTAAGAGGGTGTCTACAAAATCAACCGGTATGAGTGAGCCGTCCGGCCAGTAGCCAGGCTCCCGCCGATCGGACCCAGGCCTTGGTTGACGGGACATGAAACCACAGAGGCGCACGGAGGCGAAGAGTTTTTAACCACAGAGACTCAGAGGCGCAGAGTTAAAGAACAACAACAACGAAAAGAGACAAGAGATTCAGGGACAGGAGAGCTTCAAAAGGCTTCATGCCCTTTTATCTCCGTGCCTCTGTGTCTCTGTGGTTCACTTCAGCAGGGGTAGGCTGGCACAAGGGCCGTCTGGCCCGTTTCCGGCGAATGTCGGGAACGCTTTGCTTGTCCCGGCCCACCGTCTGCCTTTGCTCGCCGCGTTTCGTAAAAAACCTCCAAGGAGCGCCGGCTCAGCGCGACTGCACGATCAACGACTGGGCGGCGCGTCCGATGGGGCCGCGTTCATCGTAGAGCCGCGAATCGGCCAGGGCGACGCCGTTGGACTGCGGCGTCGTCACGGCGTCCAGACAGACCCATTCGCCCGCGGGCAGCCGGTGCAGGTGCACGGTCAGGTCCGGGTTCACGAAGGTGAAGCGGCGCAGGTCGAGCACCAGGCTGAGCCCGTTGCCGGAGTCGGCCGCGGTCATCACCCGCTGCAGCGGCGTCGGTTCCTCGCCCGCCACCAGCGGCACCCGCATGCGCATCCAACCGGCCATCGCGCCGCGCCCGAATTCGCCGCGGGCCACGCGGATCTCCATGGCCGTGTGATAGCCGACATCGGCGGTGAAGAAGGGGAACTCGAAGGCCTCCGACTCGGCCGGCGGTCGCGGCGGTTCCGCCGGGTCCGTCGCCGGCGGCACCGGAAGATCGGCGGTGCGCAGGGCCAGCGCCCGGGCCCGGATCAGGGCTGTGTCGCCGGCCCGCAGCTCGGCCTCTATGAGCCGCATCCGGCGTCCGCCATGCGACTCTTCGGTGGCCACGGTCAGCTCGGCGATCGGTACCGGCCGCAGGATCTCCAGGGTCATCCGTGCCACCTGCATGGGGATGTCCGCCGGCAGTGCCCGCTCCACGGCGCGCGCGATCAGCGCGGCCGGCGGGCCGGCGTGCTGGTGGTCGGGGCTCCAGGGACCGCGCGTGAGCTCGGTGGCGGCGAAGGTGTCGCCGGCCGGCCGGAAGAAGGCATCGGCGGTCATCGCGACGCTCCCGCGGGAACCCGATGGGCGGCCTCCTCCAGGTAGTCCGCCACGTGGCGCATCTGCTCGGGCGAGAGACCGCGCATCACCCGGCGGATCGCGCCGCCCGCGGCCCGGCTGCCGGCGTTTACCGCCATGTCCACGACCCGGCGCAGGGTGGAACCGGCGCCGAGGGCGCGCACCGGCCGCCGGAAATGGAAATCCAGGCCCGTGGTCATGATCTGGATCACCAGCTCGGCGGTCTCGCGCCGCGGCAGGTCGGCGGCGTCGACGGTCCGCAGGCGCTGGGCCACGTCGCGCAGCCGCGCGGCTTGATCGCGGTCGATGGGGAACCCGATGATCTCGTGCATGGTCTCAGTGTGCTCGCGTATCGCGCGCGAAGCATACAACAGGGGCGCATCCCTCGTGTCGTCGGCCCGCGTAATATGCGATACTGATCCAGTTTGCGACCGCCGGGGCAGAGGCCCGGGCGGAAGCGGGCAAGGTGCATGAAATCGAGGTTTGTTGCCGCCATGAGCGACGCTAGGAAATTCCCCCTCAACCCGGATCTGTCGGACGACTTCAACTGGCCGCAGTTCATCCCGTTCGCGCTGATGCACGTCGCGCTGATCGGCATCTGGTGGACCGGGTTCACGGTCGAGTCGGTGGCGCTGTGCGTGGGTCTGTACGTGGCCCGCGTGTTCGGCATCACCGGGGGATATCATCGCTACTTTTCCCACCGCGGCTACAAGACCAGCCGCGCGTTCCAGTTCGTCATGGCGCTGCTCGGCGCCACCGCGATGCAGAAGGGGCCGCTGTGGTGGGCCGCCAAGCACCGCGAGCACCATCGCGACTCGGACATGCCCGAGGACGCGCATTCGCCGCGCCAATACGGCACCTTCGACGCCCACGTCGGCTGGGTCTACCGCGAGGCGCGCACCCATCCCGACATGGACCTGATCCAGGACTTCAGCAAGTACCCGGAACTGCGCTGGCTGGAGCGGAACCAGTACGCGCCGGGCCTGATCCTGGCCGTGATCTGCTGGCTGGTGGCCGGCTGGTCGGGCCTGTTCGTGGGCTTTTTCCTGTCCACGGTGCTGGTGTATCACGCCACCTTCACCGTCAACTCGCTCAACCACATGGTCGGGCGTCAGCGTTACCTGACTGGCGACGATTCCCGGAACAATTGGTTGCTGGCGATCATCACTCTGGGCGAGGGTTGGCACAACAACCATCACTACTACCCCTCGACCGCGCGCAACGGCTTCTTCTGGTGGGAGGTCGACGTGACCTACTACCTGCTCAAGGCCCTGTCCGCGGTCGGCCTGGTGCGGGACCTGCGGCAGCCGCCCAAGAGCATCCTGGCCAACGAGAAGGCGCCCACCCAGAAGATCATCGACAAGTGCGCGGTGTACATCGCCGACGGCTTCCCGGTGGACAAGATCGCCGCCAACATCCGGCAGCGCTGGGAAGGCAGCCATGTGATGGAGGACCTGCGCGGCATGGCCCGGCACAAGTGGGACGAGGCCGAGGCCTACCTGGCCGAGATCGCGATGCCCGAGCTGCCGACCCTGGACGAGCTCAAACAGCGGGCCCACCGCAACTTCAAGGTCCGCCACGAGGCGCTGGATCATGCCATCGAGCGGGCGCACGAGATGCTCTCGCGGGCCGTCTCGCGGCGTCTGCTGGAGGACATGCAGCGACAGCAGCAGACCGCCGGCGTCTGACGGGCGCCCAACCCCCGCTGTCGCGAAGGCCCTCTCCGGAGGGCCTTTTTTATGGTTCGCGTCCCGCTTCATCGATAGCTCTTGAATAATCTCTTGTTCGTCACGATCAATGATGGCTATCGAAGTTTCGACGAAGCGGAGAAGCCAAATGGCGAAGAGGAACGTCTTCGTCTTCGGCCTCAACGACTTCAACCTGCGGATGTTGGAGCAGGTGCGTGGGGCCGAGGATATCGAGTTCCATCGGTTGCTCGACGAGTCCGAGCTGGTCGAGCGCAAGCAGTACCCGATCGAGCAGATCCTGGAGCACGCGCGCGAGCGGTTGCGCGCCTTCCCGGGGAGTGTCGACGGCATCATCCATTACATCGACTTCCCGGTGAGCACCATGGTGCCGATCCTGGCCCGCGAGTTCGGGTTGCCCTCGGCCCCGTTGTCCGCGGTGCTGCGCTGTGAGCACAAGTACTGGGCGCGGGTCGAGCAGGCCAAGGTGGTCCCCGAGTACGCGCCGCCGTTCGCGGCTTTCGATCCGTTCGACGACGATGCCCTGCGGCGCCTGGAGGACGAGGTCGGCTACCCCTTCTGGGTCAAGCCGATCAAGTCGTTCTCTTCCTATCTCGGCTTCCGTATCGGGTCGCCGGCGGATTTCCACGAGGCCATGACCCGGATGCGCGCCGAGATCTCGCGCTTCGCGGCGCCCTTCGACAACCTCCTGGAGCGGATCGACCGGCCGCCGGAGGTCGCGGATATCGGCGGCGGCCACTGCATCGCCGAGGGCATCATCGGCGGCCGGCAGTGCACGCTGGAGGGTTACGTCCACGACGGCGCGGTCCACGTCTACGGCGTGATCGATTCCATCCGGCACGCCAACCGCTCGTCGTTCGGTCGCTACCAGTACCCGTCCAGCCTGCCGCGGCGGGTGACCGACGAGATGAAGGCGGTCGCGACCCGCTTCATGCGACATGTCGGCTACGACAACGCGCCGTTCAACATGGAGTTCTTCTGGGACCGGCGGCGCGACAAGGTCTGGCTGCTGGAGATCAACACGCGCATCTCGGAGTCCCACTGCGACCTGTTCGAGAAGGTGGACGGTACCTCCAACCAAGAGGTCGCGGTGGATCTCGCGCTCGGCCGCGAGCCGCGGTTCCGGCACGACGCGGGCGAGTTCCGGGTGGCCGGCAAGTTTTTCCTCCGCACCTACGGCGACGCCCGCGTGACCCGCGTGCCGTCGGCCGAGGAGGTGCGCCGCGTCGAACGCGCCATCCCGGGCACCAAGATCCAGATCCTGGCGCGCGAGGACGCCGACCTGTCCGACATGATGGACCAGGACAGCTACACCTTCTGCCTGGCCCAGGTGTTCATCGGCGGCGACAGCCAGCGCGACATCCTGGCGAAGTACCGCCGCGCCTCGGAGATGCTGTCGTTCGGTCTGGACACGGTCCGGGAGGCGGCATGAGCGCGGACCGGCGGACAGGTACCGAGATCGTGCGGGAGTTCCCGTACCGCGTGCGTCGGGTCGAGAACCTCTGGATCCCGATGCCGGACGGGACGCGGCTGGCGGCGCGCGCTTGGCTGCCGGAGGGGGCCGGGGACGCCCCGGTGCCCGCGATCCTCGAGTACATCCCCTACCGCAAGCGGGATTTCACGCGGCTGCGCGACGATGCCATGCACGCCTATTTCGCCGGGCATGGCTACGCCTGCCTGCGGGTGGACCTGCGCGGCAGCGGGGATTCCGAGGGCCTGCTTACCGACGAGTACCTGCCGCAGGAGCTGGACGACGGCGAGGCGGTGCTGGATTGGATCGCGGCCCAGGATTGGTGCGACGGCCGCGTGGGCATGATCGGCATCTCCTGGGGCGGTTTCAACGGTCTGCAGCTCGCAGCCCGGCGCCCGGCGCCGCTCAAGGCCGTGATCACGGCCTGCTCCACGGACGACCGCTACACCGACGATGTCCATTACATGGGCGGTTGCCTGCTGGCCGACAACCTGTCCTGGGCCTCGACCATGTACAGCCACACTGCCCTGCCGCCGGACCCGGCGCTCGCCGGCCAGCGCTGGCGCCGCGATTGGCACGAGCGGATGGCGCGCAGCGGCTTCTGGCTGGAGCAATGGCTGGGCCATCAGCGCCGCGACGACTACTGGCGGCACGGGTCCGTCAACGAGGATTACGATGCCGTCCAGGTGCCGGTCATGGCCGTCTCGGGCTGGGCCGACGGCTATTCCAACGCCGTGTTCCGCCTGCTGGAGAACCTGCGGGTGCCGCGTATGGGCCTGATCGGGCCCTGGGGTCACAAGTACCCGCACGAGGGTCGCCCCGGCCCGGCCATCGATTTCCTGGGCGAGGCCCTGCGCTGGTGGGACCGCTGGCTGAAGGACATCGAGACCGGCGTCGAGGCCGAGCCCATGCTGCGCGCCTGGATGCAGGAGTCGGCGCCCCCGGACACCAACCTGCGGGTGCGCGCCGGACGTTGGGTCGGCGAGCCCGGCTGGCCGTCCGCCAATGTCGAGCACCGCGTCCATCCCCTGCGCCGGGGCCGGGTCGGCGGTCCCGGCAGCCCGGAGGGCAGCGGCGAACTGCCGATCCAGTCGCCGTTGTCGGTGGGGCTGTTCGCGGGACGCTGGTGCTCGTTCACGGCGACCCCGGACCTGCCGCACGACCAGCGCGAGGAGGACGGCGGCTCGCTGGTGTTCGACAGCGAGCCGCTGACCGGGCCGGTCGAGATCCTGGGCGCGCCGGAGGTGCGGCTGCGGATCGCATCGGACCGCCCGGTGGCCATGGTGGCGGTTCGTCTGTCGGACATCGCCGAGAACGAGGAGGCGACGCGAGTCACCTACGGCCTGCTCAACCTGACCCACCGCGACGGTCACGCCGAGCCCGAGTCGCTGGCGCCCGGTCGTTTCCACGATGTGCGTGTGCAACTCAACGACATCGCCCAGCAGTTTCCGGCCGGGCATCGCATCCGGGTCTCGGTGTCGACCTCCTACTGGCCGGTGGTGTGGCCGGCGCCGGCGCCGCCGCGGCTGACCGTGGACGCCGCCGGCAGCGATCTGGTGCTGCCCGTGCGCCGCGGCCGCGAGGCGGATGAGGCCCTGCGCCAGCCCGGCCCGCCGCGGGCGGCGCCGGTCTCCGAGACCACGCTGCTGCAACCACGCGACTACGCCTGGAACGTCCACCGGGACCTGGCCGCAGACCGCGCCACCCTGGAGGTCAAGAAGGACGAGGGCGCCTTCACCATCGACGACATCGACCTGGCGATGCGGATCGCCACCAGCGAGTGGTACAGCCATACCGGCAACGACTACGACAGCGTGCGCGGCGAGACCGAGTCCGTGCGCGGCCTGTCGCGGGATGACTGGTCGGTGACCGTGCGCACACGCACCGTGCTGACATCCGACGCCACCCACTTCCATTTACGCGCGGAGATGGACGGTTACGAGGGCGACCGGCGGGTCCACTCGCACAACATCGAGCGTTCGCTGCCCCGCGATCACATGTGAATGTCCGCGGTGTCCCCCGCGCCGCGTCGGTCGGTTATGCTGTGCGCATTGCGGGTCACGGGACGACGCACATGCCGAACAGCAATCTATCCGCGACGCTCCTGGGCGGACTGATCGCCGTGGGCCTGGCGGCGGCGGGCTATTTCGTGGCCGACGCCGCGCAGGCGATCCGGGCCAGCGAGCGCGTGGTCGAGGTCAAGGGACTGGCCGAGCGCGAGGTGCCGGCCGACCTGGTGCTGTGGTCGTTGAGCTACGGCGCGACCGCCGACGACCTCTCGGTGCTCAACCAGCGTCTCGCCGCGGATACCGAATCGGTGCGCGACTTTCTCCGCGAGCGCGGCTTCGAGGACGCCGAGATCAGCCGCGGCGAGCCCAATATCACGGACCGGCACGCCGGCTACGGCGAGCCCCGCGGCGAGCGTTACCAGGCGCAGGCCGTGATCCTGGTGCGCACGGACAAGGTGGACCGCGTGAAGGCGGCCCAGCAGGAGACCCAGTCGCTGGTCGCCGAGGGCGTGACTCTCAACCGCAACTACGAATACCCGACCGAATACCTGTTCACCCGGCTCAACGAGATCAAGCCGGAAATGATCGCGGAAGCCACGCGCTCCGCGCGCGAGGCGGCGCAGCAGTTCGCCGAGGACTCGGGCAGCGAGGTCGGCGGCATCCGCCGGGCCCGCCAGGGTTATTTCTCGATCGAGGACCGGGACCGGCTGTCGCCGCACATCAAGCGCGTGCGCGTGGTGACCACCGTGGAATATCACTTGATCGACTGACCGGCGCCGCCGCGGGCGGCGGCCGGCAGGGGGAGCAAGCATGGCGGAAGGCGCAGTCCGCTCGCCGGTTCGCCGGCAACTGTTTCGTTCGATGGCCCGCGGGCTGATCCGGCCCGCGCTGCACCCGCGATTCTCGGTCGCCGCCCAGCGGCGCTGGATCGCGGCGCTGACCGGCACCGTGCCGCCGCCGCGCGGCATCCAGCGTTACAGCGTGCGCATGGGCGGCGTGCCGGCCGAGCGCCTCGACTACCGCGACGGTGGCGACATGGCGTTGTTGTTCCTGCACGGCGGCGGCTATGTCTTCGGCTCGCCGCGCACCCACCGCAGCATCAGCGGCACCCTCGCACGGGAGGCCGGTGCCACCGTGTTCGCCCCGGACTACCGTCTGGCCCCCGAGTATTCCTGCCCGGCCGCGGTGGAGGACGCCATGGCCGCCTATCGCTGGCTGCTGGACACGGGTTGGCCGCCGGCGCGGATCGCGGTGGCGGGCGACTCCGCCGGCGGCGGCCTGGCCCTGGCGGCGATGGTGGCCCTGCGCGACGAGGGCGCGGCGATGCCGGCGGCGCTCGGCCTGATCTCGCCCTGGGTCGACCTGACCTTGGCGGGCGAGAGCATGCGCGAGCGGGCCGATGCCGATCCCATGCTGCAGCGGGCCTGGCTGGCCCAGGCCGCGCGGCTGTACGCCGGGCCCCGCGGCACCGAGGACAGTTTCTGCTCGCCCCTGTTCGCGGATCTCGGCTGGCTGCCGCCGCTGTTCATCCAGGTCGGCAGCGACGAGATCCTGTACAGCGATGCCGAGCGGTTGGCCGAGCGGGTGCGGCTGGCCGGCGGCGAGGCCGAACTCCACGTCTTCGAGGATCTCTGGCACGACTTTCACCTGCACGCGGGCCTGCTGCCCGAGGCCGACGCCGCCCTGGCCGAGTTGGCCGGGCAATTGCGGTCGGCCTGTCAGTCCGCGGGCTGATCCGCCGGTCTATCGCCAAGCCAGGCGTGGATGATATCCGCGTGCTCCTCGACCAGCCGGCGGCCCTCGGCGATGGCCTCGTCCGCGCGGTGGAAGTCCAGGAACGCCAAATCGGGCAGTAGCGGCGCCAGGGTGATCTCCGGCGGATCGCCGGCCATGCGGCTGCGGGTGATGCGGTCCTGCATGATGTTGACGCTGGCGGTGATCACGTCGAACAGGCCCGGCTCGTCGTCGTTCGAGGACAGGTGGGTCAGCATCTTCCGCCAGAAGCCGGCCTCCCCCTCGGCGTTGGCCTCGTGCGCGATCTGGCGCCGGCCGGAGGACGACATGCGCGTGCCCACCAGCTTGGCGTTCAAATTCACCGCGATCACCACGTCCGCGCCCAGGGCGCGGGCGGCCGAGACCGGCACCGGGTTCACCAGACCGCCGTCCAGCATCCAGCGTTCGCCGAACTTCACCGGGGAAAACAGGCCCGGCAGCGCACAGGAGGCGCGCGCCGCCGGCAGTATCGGGCCCCGGGTCAGCCAGGATTCGCGGCCGGTGTGCATATCGGTGGCGACGCTCACGTAGCGTTGGTCCAGCGACTCGATGTCGGGGTTGCGGTAGCCGTCCTGGAAGAAGCCGAACAGCTTCTCGCCCTTGACCATGCCGCCGGAGAAGCCCAGGTCCATCAGGTTGAACACGTCGCGCACCGTCAGGCGCCGGACCCAGTCCGCGAACGCGTCGAGCTGGCCGGAGACGTATACCGCGCCGACCAGGGCGCCGATCGAGGTGCCGGCGATCACCTTCGGACGCACGCCCATGTCCTCCAGTGCCTGGATCACGCCGATGTGGGTCCAGCCCCGCGCCGAGCCGCTGCCCAGCGCCAGCCCCAGTGCCGGTTCCTTGCCGTGTTTCATCCGGTGCCGTTCCGTCCCGGTTGTTCGGGTCACCATGATGCCGTTTTTCCGGGCCGCCGTGGAGCCGCTCAGACGCTGATCGCGCGCCAGCCCCGCCGTTCCCACAGGAGCGCGAAGACCACGGTCTGGAGCAGGCGATAGCCCATGAAGGCCACCCAGATCGGCAGGAGGCCCAACCCCCACTGCGTGCCCATGAGCCAGGCCAGGGGCAGGAACAAGACCCATTGCATCCCCAGGGCCACGACCATGACCGCGCCGGTGGCGCCCGCGCCCAGGAGGGCATGCATCAGGATCAGGCCGACGCCGTCGAGGGCGATGCCGGCGCCCACGATCCGCAGCGGCAGGCGGGCGAGATCGCTCAGGGCCGGGTCGTGCAGGAAGCCGGCCAGGATCAGGTCCGGCAGCAGCAGCATGGGCAGGCCCAGCATTACCAGCATCGCCGCGCCCACGCGCGCCACGTCCCAGCCCCAGCGGTGGGCGTCGTCGGCCTCGCCGCGGCCGAGGGCCTGACCCACCAGCGTGGTCGCGGCCAGGCCCAGGCCGATGGCCGGCAGCACCGCCACCAGGGTGAGGTTGATCAGGACGTTGGCCGCCGCGGTCTCGTCGGTGCCCACGCGCGCCAGAATCCAGAACAGGGCCGTCAGCCCGGCGGCGAACAGCAGTTGCTGCGCCGACGAGGGCAGGCCCAGGCGGAGCTGGCGCAGGAGCTGCCGGGGTCCAGGCCAGCGCCGCAGGAAGCCGGCGTCCGCCGCCTCGCGGCGCGCCAGGGCGATATAGATGGCGGTGCCCAGCACGGTGCTGGCCGCGGTGCCGATGCCGGCGCCGAGGGTGCCCAGCGCGGGCGCGCCCAGGGCGCCGAAGATCAGGACGTAGCTGATGGCGACGTTGGCGGTGTGCATCAGCAGCAGGGTGTAGAGGTACAGGCGCGGCTTGTCCACGGCGTTCCAGAAGCCGCGGAAGGCGAAGTTCATGCCCACGGCGGCGACCGCCGCCAGCCGCGCCTGGAAGTAGGGCGTGCCCGCCGCGACCACGGCCGGATCGGGGCTCAGGTGGGCGAACAGCGCCGGCGCGGCCGTCCACAGCAGCAGCGTGATCGGCAGTCCCAGGACCAGGGCCAGCAGGAGGCCGCCGTTCAGGGGCGCGGCGGTCTCCTCGTGGCGGCCCTCGCCGTGGCGCCGGGCGGCGGTGGCCTGGACCGCGGTGGCCAGCCCGATCACCACCGCCACCGACATGAAGCTGAGGAAACTGCCCAGACCCACGCCCGCCAGCGCCGGTGCGCCTAGGGCGCCGACCATGGCGGTATCGATCAGGTTGAGCAGGTTCTGCGAGGTCATGCCGCCGATGATCGGCAGCGACAGGCCCAGGATCCGTCGGGTGCGCGCGCGTTCCGGCAGCAGCATCGGCGGACTATAGCAGCCGCCGCCGGGCCTGTGCCCCGCCGCGCTTTTGGTTAGACTCGGGGCCATGCGATGGAACGAGCCGCCGGTCACGCCGCGATGAGCGCCAACCCCAGGGCCGCCGCCGACACCGCCCATATGGTCGCGGCGGTCGATCTCGGCTCCAACAGCTTCCACATGATCGTCGCCCGCAGCGCCGGCCGCGAGCTGCACATCGTCGATCGCCTCAAGGAGTCGGTGCGCCTGGCCGCGGGCCTGGACGAGCGCCGGCGGCTGACGCCGGAAGCGCGCGACCGCGCCCTCGACACCCTCGCCCGGTTCGGCCAGCGCCTGCGCCACCTGCCGCCGGGCCGGGTGCGGGCGGTGGGCACCAATACCCTGCGGCGGGCGCGCGGCGTCGGCGATTTCCTGGGCGACGCCGAGGCCGCGCTAGGGCACCCGATCGAGATCATCTACGGCGCCGAGGAGGCGCGGCTGATCTACGGCGGCGTGGCCCAGGATCTGGGCGTGGAGCGGCCGCGGCGGCTGGTGGCGGACATCGGCGGCGGCTCCACCGAGCTGATCGTCGGCGAGCTGGCCACCCCCGAGCTGATGGAGAGCGTCTCGCTCGGGGCGGTCACCCACAGCCAGCGCTATTTCGCCGGCGGCTATATCGACAAGTCATCCTGGCGGGCGGCGATCCTGGACGCGCGCGTGCGGCTGGAGCCGCTGGCGCGCGAGTACCGGCGCGCCGGCTGGGATGTGGCGGTCGGGGCCTCGGGCAGCATCAAGGCCGTGCAGAAGGTCGCCCAGGAGGCCGGCTGGGCGGCCCAGGCGGTTACGCGCGATGCCTTGGAACGCATCGGCAAGGCCCTGGTCAAGGCGGGGCATATCGATCGCGTGAAGCTGTCCGGCCTGTCCGACGATCGACGGCCGATCTTTCCCGGCGGCACGGCGGTGTTGGCCGCGATCTTCGAGAGCCTGGGCGTCGAGGCCATGGAGGTCTCGGACAAGGCCCTGCGCGAAGGCTTGCTGCTGGACCTGCTGGGCCGGCTGGAGGATCACGACGTGCGCGCCGACAGCGTGGCGGCCGCGGCCGCCCGCTACGGTGTCGACCGTGCCCACGCAGAGCGGGTCGCGGCCACAGCGGGCCGCCTGTTCGCGCAGGTGCCGGGTTGGGCCGGGGCGCCGACGGCGGCGCCGCGGATGCTGGACTGGGCGGCGCGGCTGCACGAGATCGGCCTGGCGATCGCGCACAAGGGTTATCACAAGCACGGCGAATATATCGTGCGCCAGGCCGACCTGCAGGGGTTCTCGCAGACCGAGCAATTGGTGCTGGCGATCCTGCTGCGGCTGCATCGGGGCAAGTTCCGCACCGACATCGCCGGCGATCTGCCCAAGCCGCAGCGGGTGCCGGTGCTGCGGCTGGCGATCCTGCTGCGGCTGGCGGTGCTGCTGCACCGGGGACGCGATCCCGAGGGGGCGCCCCCCGTGCACCTGGAGACCGACGGCGACCGCCTGCGCCTGTCCTTCGATCCGGGGTGGCTGGCGGCGCACCCGCTGACCTACGCCGACCTGTTGCGCGAGGCGGAGGCGCTGGGACAGGCGGGCTACGAGTTGGTGATCCGTGATCCGTGATTGGTGATTCGCGGGCGGGCGCTAGATTTGCTCCCGCACGTTGCGGAATACGATGTCCGGCCAGCGCTCCTGGGTCAGGTCCAGCTTGGCGCGCGAGGGCGCCAGATAGACCAGGGCATCGCCGTGGTCGCGGGCCACGCCCGGTTCGTTGCGTTCGCTGAAACGCTTGAGCTCGCGCGGGTCGTCGGCGTAGACCCAGCGGGCCGTGTACACCTGCACCGCCTCGAAGCCGGCGTCCACCCCGTACTCGTTCTTCAGCCGTTCGGCGACCACGTCGAACTGGAGCACGCCCACCGCGCCCAGGATCACGTCGTTGTTGGCAACCGGCCGGAATACCTGGGTGGCGCCCTCCTCGCACAGTTGGTTCAGGCCCTTGTTCAGGGCCTTGGCCTTGAGCGGGTCGCGCAGCACCACCCGCCGGAACAGCTCCGGCGCGAAGTTGGGGATGCCGGTGAAGCGTAGCTCCTCGCCCTCGGAGAAGCAGTCGCCGATGGCGATGGTGCCGTGGTTGTGGATGCCGATGATGTCGCCGGGCCAGGCATCCTCGGCGGCCTCGCGGCGGTTGGCCATGAAGGTGATGGCGTCGCCGATGCGCATGTCCTTGCCGCTGCGCAGGTGACGCAGCTTCATGCCCTTGGTGTAGCGGCCCGAGCACAGGCGCATGAAGGCCACCCGGTCGCGGTGCTGCGGGTCCATGTTCGCCTGGATCTTGAACACGAAGCCGGTGGTGGCCTCCTCGCCGGGTTCCACGGTCCGCGACTCGGTCTCACGCGGCAGCGGCGGCGGCGCCCATTCCACGAAATCGTCGAGCAGGGCCTGCACGCCGAAGTTATTGATCGCGGAGCCGAAGAACACCGGCGTCTGGCGTCCGGCGAGATATTCGTCGGGATCGAAGCCGTGGCCGGCCGCGCGGATCAGTTCGATCTCCTCGCGCAGCGCCGGCAGGTCCTGGCCGGCGATCTCGGCGAGCTTGGGATCGTCCAGGCCTTCCAGGGTGACGGTCTTGCCGCCGCCCTCGTTGTCCTCGCCCTCGTAGAGATGGACCTTGTCCTCGGGCAGGTGATAGACGCCCTTGAAGTGCTGGCCCATGCCGATCGGCCAGGTGATCGGCGCGCAGGCGATGCCGAGCACGTCCTCCACCTCGTCCAGCAGCTCCAGCGGCGGCCGGCCCTCGCGATCCAGCTTGTTCACGAAGGTGAAGATGGGCGTGTCGCGCAGGCGGCAGACCTCCATCAGCTTGATGGTGCGCGGCTCCACGCCCTTGGCGGCATCGATCACCATCAGCGCCGAGTCCACCGCGGTGAGGGTGCGGTAGGTGTCTTCCGAGAAGTCCTCGTGGCCCGGCGTGTCCAGCAGGTTGACGATGCGATCCCGGTACGGGAACTGCATCACCGAAGTGGTCACCGAGATGCCCCGGCTCTGCTCCATCTTCATCCAGTCCGAGGTGGCGTGGCGCGCGGCCTTGCGGCCCTTGACCGTGCCCGCGAGCTGGATCGCGCCGCCGAACAGCAACAGCTTCTCGGTGAGCGTGGTCTTGCCCGCGTCGGGGTGCGAGATGATGGCGAAGGTGCGGCGCTTGGCGGCCTGCTGGGCTGGCGAGGACATCGGTCTGCGTTTCGGTCGGATGTGGTGCGGCGAGGCGGCGGCGCGAGCGTCCGGGCCCCGCGCGTGGGCCGCGCAATCTTACGGCCTGTGGCGGATTCTGTATAGCGCCGTCATAGCTTTGGTCTATGGAATGGTTTTAAACAATCAATTTTGAATTCGCCCGGGCGGCCCCATCTTGATCTTCCGGGCAATGGTTCAAACGACGCAGGAGGTTCCGCCATGGCCGCCGAGATGCATGCCGCCACCGACCAGCAGGTGTTCGTGGACATCGGTATCCCCGAGGACACCCGCCGCGAGATCGCCGGCGGCCTGAGCCGCCTGCTGGCGGACGAGTACACCCTGTACCTCAAGACCCACAACTTCCACTGGAACGTGAAGGGGCCGCAGTTCAAGGCCCTGCACGACCTGTTCGAGACCCAGTACCGGGATCTCGCCACGGCGGTTGACGACATCGCCGAGCGTATCCGCGCCCTGGGCTTCTACGCGCCGGGCTCCTACCGACAGTTCGCGGACCTGACTTCGATCGAGGAGGAGACCGGTCACCCCGAGGCGGACGACATGATCCGTCAGCTCGTCACCGGCCAGGAAACCGTCGTGCGCACCGCGCGCGAGGTGCTCGGCCCGGCGAGCGACGCCGCCGACGAGCCGACCGTGGACCTGCTCACCGAGCGCATGCGTACCCACGAGAAGAACGCCTGGATGCTGCGCAGCATGCTCGGCGACTGAACGACAGCGACCCCCGGGCCCGCGGGGGCGGCCCGACGTTGCCCCTCACTCCCTCTTGCCCCCGATCCTCGGCCGGATAGATCTCCCCCGCCTATCCGGCCGTTTTCTGTGCGGTCGCGCGCAGGCGGCGCCAGGCCGAGAGGGCGTACAGGAACAGGAACACCCCGAGCATCAGCTCCTTGACCTCGCCGAGCTGCGGATCCAGCGGAATCGGCTCGCCCCAGAGCGCTTCCTGGAGTTTCTCGGGAACGGTCGCCAAGCCGGCGAGCAGGCCGGCCGGCACGCACACGTGGGTGGGCAGCAACCAGTACCAGCGGCCCGCCGGATCCAGCGCGCGGCCGCGGGCACGCCGCCACAGCGGCAGGATGCCGCCGGCGATCAGCGCGCCCAGGGTCAGCAGGTTGCGCGGGAGCTGGTCGAGCAGGCCGCCGATGCCGCTGTTGGTGTTGTGCAGGTTGGTCTCGCTCTGCTCGTTGAAGCCCTGCCAGGTCTCGGGCGTGACCCAGCCGAACCAGTGCTGGCCCCAGCTCGCCTCCTCGCCGCCGAAGTACAGGCAGCCCAGGGCCAGCAGCCCGAACCAGAGCGCCAGCCGCTTGTCGCCCAGCCGCAGGAAGCCGCGCGCGGTCAGGGCCGCCAGCACCAGGGCGATGGCCACGAAGACCACGGTGCCTTCCTCGGTCACGCCCAGCTCGCTGACGAACCAGCGGTTGTACACGGCGTAGTCCAGCAGCATCGCCGCCGGATAGTGCATCAGGTACAGCAGCAGCGGCAGGGCGAGCCAGAGCCAGGCGGTCGGCTCGCGGCGGACGGCGTCGTTCATGGGCGTCTCGTTGTCGTGGGACGAACGCGCCATTCTACGGCGCGTGTTACCGGATCGTGAACTCGGGTGGCGCCGTGGCGTCCGGGGCGGGCCCGCACTCGACACCGGTCACGCGCGCGGCCTCCGGGCCTTCCCAGAGCCAGGCCTGGAAGTCGTCCAGGGCCGCCGGCGGGCCGCAGGCCAGACCCTCGACGCGGCCGTCCGGACGGTTGGCGACCCAGCCCGTGAGCCCCAATTCGACGGCGCGCGCCCGGGCGCTGGCGCGGAAGAACACACCCTGCACGCGGCCGCTGACCAGGAAATGCCGGCATTCGCTCATGGCGGTTATAATCCGATGCGGGTTTTCCGAGATGCCTCCGGCCCAATCCTATGTCCATTCTGCGGCGTGTCCAAAACGGTGTCCGGCGCCTTGCTCCCGGCCGGCGTTCCCCCGCCCCCGGCGGCGAGCCGCGGCGCGCGGCGCTGCGCTTGACCCTGCCCAATCCCTTCGGCGGCGATCCCTGGGCCCGGATGGAAGTGGCGCTCACCGAAAGCGGCGACGGCGAAAGCCTGCATCTGCAGGGGTTCGTCGACGGCTGCCTGCGGGTGCCCGCCGCCGATGCGCCGGCCCTGCCGCGCGCCGGCGGCGGTGGCGGCCTGGTGGCGCGCTCGCGCGCCGCGGCCTCGGGTCTCGCGCGCCGCGGCTTCGACGGGCTGCCGCGCCGCGCCCTGGCACCGTTGCTCGATCGGCGAGTGCGCACCTGGGTGGATGTGCGTACCTCGGAACGGCCGCTGGCGGCGGGCGCGCGTGCGCTCATGCCCGAGCGCCTGCGCGAACTCTACGGCGCGGAGTTGGCGCGCGCGCCGGCCGGGCTGCCCCGGGTCGGGACCTGGTCCGCGGCCCTGGACGGGCCGCGTCGCGGCGTGGCGAGCCTGACGCTCTTGCAGGTCGACGGCGATGCCTTGCCGGGCGGGGATGCCGCGCGTCCCTATGCCTTGCACGCGAGCGTGGCCACCGTGGTCGAGGACGGTCTGGAGCGGCCCGCCGGCGGGCCGCGGAATTGACTCGCGGGGGGATTTCCAAGAGCATATGCGCGCCGAGATTTTGCATTTCCGCGCCGCATTCCCGGCGTCGGTCAGCACCGGAGAGATTGGATGAAGCATTTCTGGCGAACGGGGCTGCTCGCCTTCGCCGCGGTGGGCTGCTACGCGACGGGCGCGGCGGCGCAGAGCGGGGTCGACGGCGATCCGGCGGCCGGCCGGGTCAAGGCCAGCACCTGCATGGGGTGCCATGGCGTGCCGAACTACAGCAATGTGTACCCGACGTACCACGTGCCCAAGCTGGGCGGGCAGTCGGCCGGGTATATCGTGTCCGCCCTCAAGGCATACAAATCCGGCGAACGCTCGCATCCGACGATGCAGGGTCAGGCCACGAGCCTGAGCGATCAGGATATCCGCGACATCGCCGCGTTCCTGGCGCAGGCGCCGGAAGACAACTAGCCGAGGGGCCGCCGACATGCCGATTCTCCGACTCACCACCACGCTTTTCCTGACGGCCGTCCTGGGGGCCGGTGCCGCCCAGGCCGCCGATAGCGGCCGCGGTCACGGCGGCGACGCCGCCGAGGCCAAGCCCGACCGCGCCTGGCTGGAACAGAAGCTCAAGACCTGCGCGAGCTGTCACGGACCCAACGGCGCCCAGCCGATCGCGCCGAACTATCCGATCATCGCGGGCCAGCACAAGAGCTACCTGGTGTACAGCCTCGAGGGCTATCGCGACGGCAAGCGCAACAACGCGATCATGGCCGGCCAGGCCCAGGGCCTGAGCGATGCCCAGATCCAGGCGCTGGCGGACTACTTCTCCCGCCAGGAATCGCCCCTGCACACGCCTTCGCTCCAGCGGTAGACTGAGAGCGTCCGGGATTTCGGCGCGCAGCGCGCCAGCGGCGCAACGGGATCCCGGCGGGCGAAACCCGGCGCCGTCGACAAGACCGGGACAAACAGGGGAGAAGAGCATGGCCAGGGTCCGATCCTTGCCGGCCGCGGTAGTGCTGGGGGCACTCGCGGTCATCCTTTCGCCGACGGCATCCGCCGATCGTCTGAGTTTCAACTATGCCCAGGCCGACTACGTCGAGGCCGAGTTCCCGAACGCCGGGGACGACTTCGACGGCGGCGGTCTGGTGCTGTCCGCGGATATCACGCCCACGATGTACGGTTACCTGCGGGGCCGTACCGTCTCGCTCGGTGGCGACGGCAACGGCGACGCCGACCTGAACGCCTACAGCGCCGGCATCGGATTCCATCGCGCTGCCGGCGGCAACGATGTGTTCACGCCGTTCGCGCTGTTCACGGTGGAGCACCTGGCCCTGGAGCCGGACGGCGGCAGCGACGAGAACGAGACCGGCTGGGGCGCGGAGGTCGGCTTCCGCCGTGCCTACGGTCGCTGGTTCCAGCTCGACGCCAGCGCCAAGTATTACGATGTCAACGACCTCGGCAACAATGATTTCGGTTACCAGGTGGAGGGCCAGATCGACCTGAGCGAGCGTTTCGCCCTGTCGATCGCCTACGAGGACATCCAGGAGTACGAGCAGCTCTCCGCCGGTATCCGCCTGTACTTCCACAGTCCGTTCACCGGACCCGACTGATTGCCGGTTTCCGGGCGGACGGTGCCGGTGCGTGGAAGCGCCCGCCGGAGGCGGGCGACCAGGGTCGGTTGCCGCGGGGCGACCGGTTGTTTCTGCGATAACAAGCAATAGCGGGAGAGAGCCATGAGCAGAAACGTATCTTGCTGGGGGGTTGTCGCGGCGAGTGCCGTGCTGGCCGCGTCCGCGGTTCAGGCCGAGCCCCTGAACTGGAACTATCTGGAGGGTGTCTACTACCACGATATCGAGTTGGACATTCCGGGCACGACCGGCGGGGGCGAGCTGGACGGCGACGGCGTCGGCCTCACCGGTTCCATGGCGGTGGCGCCGAACGTGCTGCTGCAGATGGGCAACGCCAACGGCGACGTGGACCTGCCGGGGTTCGGTCAGATTCCGCTGGACCGTACCTGGATCGGTCCGGGCCTGTACGCCGATTTCGAACTGGGCGGCGTGCGTGTCGGGCCCTGGGCCCGGATCGCCTACGAGCGGATGAGCGTGTTCACCAGCGGCGTCGTCGAGGGTTGGCACGGCGCCGCCGGCTTGCGCCTGGGCTTCGGCGATCGCGTCGAGCTGGCCCTGACCGGCGAGGTGGGCGATTACGAGCCGGCGCGTCTTGGCGGCGGCCCGCGCCCGGACTTGGACCGCGAGGTCGTCCGGGCCGATCTGCTTTATGCCGTGACCCCGCGCTGGAGCCTGCTCGGCGGTTTCGAGAGCGGCGACTTCGATCCGGGGCTCGGCTTCGGTGACATCGAGACCGAGCGGGTCTACGCCGGTGCCCGCTGGTATTTCGACGCCACCCCCGGCGGTGCCTTTGCCGCCGAGGGCGAGCCCGCCCACTCGGGTCGCGCCAACTACAACTACATGCAGGCGGTCTACCGCGACGGCGACGAGCTCGAAGCCCTGGGCGGCGAGATCGATATCTACGACGGCACGGTGCTTTCCGGCGCGGCACGCCTGAGCGAGCGCTTCGTGATGCTCGGCGAGATCACCGCGATGAATGCCGAGGGCGGCGGCGAGAGCGCGGTCGACTTCCAGTCGCTGGGGCCGGCCATCCGTTTCGGCGACACCATCGCCGGCGGGACCTGGCTGGATCTCTACGCGGGCGTGTCCTACGAGCGCGTGTCCCTGCCCTTCGCGGGCGTGTTCACGGGCGGCGGTGCCAGCATCGGCGCGCGCTGGCTGGCGGGCGACTTCGAGGTCGCGCCGCGGGTCATGACCCTGGATACCGACGGCCCGGCCGGGCTCGACCTCGACGGCCAGCGCTACCGACTGGAGGTGCTGTACAGCCTGTCGCCCTCGGTCGCCCTGGTCGCCGACATCGAACGTGCCGAGCTGGATGTCGAAGGTGCCGGCGGGGGCACGTCCATCGAGGCCGATAGCTACGGTCTGGGCGTGCGCTACTACTACGCCGGCAAGCGCTGACCGCGCGAGTCAGGCCGTCGGGGGCCCGTCCCGCGCCCGCGGGGCGGGCCCTCATGCCGTCCGGGGGTCACTCGGCGGCGGCGCGCAGCAATGCCGCCTGGGCGGCTGTCGGGGCCTCGTCCGGGCCGGGCCGGCAGTGGCGGTAGGTGCCGTCGGATTGCAGTTCCCAGGCCTGGCAGTTGTCCGCCAGGTAGGTGTCGAGGTCGCGCAGCACACGCGCGCGCAGGCTC
Source organism: Salinisphaera sp. PC39 (assembly GCF_040361335.1). Classification (NCBI taxonomy): domain Bacteria; kingdom Pseudomonadati; phylum Pseudomonadota; class Gammaproteobacteria; order Salinisphaerales; family Salinisphaeraceae; genus Salinisphaera; species Salinisphaera sp. PC39. Next base: position 58,758 of record NZ_APNM01000010.1, read on the forward strand.
TCGTCCTCGACCGGGAAGCAGGTCTCGACGCGGCGGAAGAAGTTGCGGTCCATCCAGTCGGCGCTGGACAGGTAAAGCTCGGCGTCGCCGTCGTTGGCGAAGTAGAACACCCGGGTGTGCTCCAGGAAACGGCCGACGATGGAGCGCACGCGGATGTTGTCGGACACGCCCGGCACGCCCGGCCGCAGGCAGCAGATGCCGCGCACGATCAGGTCGATTTCCACCCCCGCCTGCGAGGCGGCGTACAGCGCGCGGATGGTCTGCGGCTCCACCAGGGCGTTCATCTTGGCGATCAGGCGCGCCGGCCGGCCGGCGCGGGCGTGCTCGGCTTCGCGCCCGATCTTGGCCAGCATGGTCTTGTGGAGCTGGAACGGCGCGTCGATGAGTTTCTCCAGCCCGGAGATCTTGCCAAGGCTGGTGAGTTGCAGGAACAGCTCGTGGACGTCGTTGCCGACGACGTCGTCGCACGTGAACAATCCGTAATCGGTGTACAGGCGCGCCGTCTTCGGATGGTAGTTGCCGGTGCCGAGATGCACGTAGTGGCGCAGGCCCTCGTTTTCGCGGCGCACGATCAGGGTCATCTTGGCGTGGGTCTTGTAGCCGACCACGCCGTAGACCACGTGGGCGCCGGCCTCCTGCAGCCGGTTGGCCAGGGCGATGTTGTCGGCCTCGTCGAAGCGGGCCCGCAGCTCCACCACCACGGTGACTTCCTTGCCGGCCTCGGCCGCCGCCACCAGGGCGTCGACCACCGCCGAGTCGGGGCCCGTGCGGTACAGGGTCTGCTTGATCGCCAGGACCTTGGGGTCGGCCGCCGCCCGGCGCACGAACTCGATCACCGGCAGGAAGGCGTCGAACGGGTGGTGCAGCAGCACGTCCCCGCGGCGGATCTCGCCGAACAGGTCGGCGCCCGGCCCCAGCGCCGCCGGCAGCCGCGGCGTGAACGGCGGGTACTTGAGATCGGGGCGGTCCACCAGGTCCAGGATCGCCATCAGGCGGTTGACGTTGACCGGGCCGTCCACCTGGTAGAGGGCGTCGGCGTCGAGCATGAACCGTTCCAGCAGGTACTCGGTCATGTGCGCCGGACAGTTGTGGGCCACCTCCAGGCGCACGGCGTCGCCGTAGCGGCGTGACGGCAGCTCGCCGGCCACCGCCCGCAGGAGATCGTCCACCTCCTCCTCGTCCACGAACAGGTCGGAATTGCGCGTGACCCGGAACTGGTAGCAGCCGGTGGCGCGCATGTTGGGGAACAGGTCCTCCACGTGGGCGTGGATCACGGACGACAGGAACACGAAGTCGTGCGGCCCGCTGTCGGTCTTGTCGGGCGGCAGCCGGATCAGGCGCGGCAGGGCCCGCGGCGCCTGCACGATGGCGTAGCCGCTGTTGCGGCCGAACGCGTCCTTGCCTTCCAGCGAAACGATGAAGTTGAGTGACTTGTTGAGGATGCGCGGGAAGGGATGCGCCGGGTCCAGGCCCAGGGGACTGATCACCGGCAGCAGTTCCTCCTCGAAATACTCCGCGAGCCAGCGCCGCTGGCTCTCGTTCCACTCGGAGCGCCGCAGGAAGCGGATGCCGGCCTGCTCCAGCTCCGGTATCAATTCCTCGTTGAGGGTGCGGTACTGGTCGTCCACCAGGGCGTGCGCGCGCCGGCTGATCGATTGGAGCAGGTCGCCCGGCGCGATGTTGTCGGCCTCGGTCGTCGCCGAGCCCATCTCCGCCTTCTGCACCACGCCGGCCACGCGTACCTCGAAGAACTCGTCGAGGTTGGTGGAAGAGATGCACAGGAACTTGAGCCGCTCCAGCAGGGGCACGTCCGGGTCCTTGGCCTGCTCCAGAACACGCGCGTTAAACTCCAGCAGCGACAGTTCGCGGTTGATGTAGAGTTCCGGCGACTCGAGTGGCGGCGTGTCGGGACGATCCTCGTTGGCGGCGGCTTCCGGCATGATGGTCGGGCGAAGAGTGTGGCGGCAAGTCTAAGCGACGGTTTGTGACAAACGGATGACAGAGATCAATTCCCTGCCCCTGTTCCAGGTGGACAGCTTCGCCGACCGGCCGTTCGTCGGCAACCCCGCCGCGGTGGTGCCGCTGGAGGCCTGGCCGTCGGATCCCCTCCTGCAGTCGATCGCCGCCGAGAACAATCTGGCGGAGACTGCCTTTCTCGTGCCCGCCGGCGACGCCCACGAGCTGCGCTGGTTCACGCCCACCGTCGAGGTCCGCCTGTGCGGGCACGCCACTCTCGCCGCCGCCTACGTGCTCGTGGCATGCCTGGGCCACGAGGCCGGGGCCGTGCGTTTCGATACCCGGTTCAGCGGCCGTCTGACGGTGACCCGCGACGGCGACGGCCGTTACTGGCTGGACCTGCCGCGCCACGATTGTGAGCCGGCGGCGGCGCCGGCGTCGCTCCTGGAGGCCATGGGCGCCGGGCCGGCGGACGTGCGCGCCGGGCCCAACTGGCTGTTGCGCTTCGAGCGCGAGGCCGACGTCCGGGCCCTTCGGCCCGAGATGCGCCTGTTGGCGGCCTTGCCCGAGCGCGGCGTGATCGCCACCGCGCCGGGCGACGACGACGGCATCGATTTCGTCTCGCGCTATTTCGCGCCCAACTTCGGCGTCGACGAGGATCCGGTGACCGGTTCCGCCCATTGCATGCTCGCCCCGTACTGGGCCGCCGAGCTGGGCAAGACCGCCCTGCGGGCGCGGCAGATATCGGCACGCGGCGGCGAGCTCTGGTGCGAGCCGGACGGCGAGCGCGTGCGCGTCGGCGGGCATGCGATGCTCTATCTGACCGGCGAGATTCATCTACCCTCGGCCGCTAACCACAGAGGCGCACAGAGGCGCACAGAGTGAAGAAATATTAAAGGGCGGCTGATTAGAGGCATGTCGTTGTCACTCCAGGGATCGGTGCCGCGCACGCTTTCCTCGACGAACATGCATTTACCTCTGTGCGCCTCCGTGCGCCTCTGTGGTTAAATCCTCGGTATCCATGCCGGGGGAGCGAGCGAATGAATACATGGCGAGTGACGGCGTGCAGCGCCCTTTTCCTGCTGGCCGCCTGCGGCGACGGCGGGATCGATTACACGCCGGAGGAGGGTGCCGACGAGCGCGGCCACGTGCCGGCGACCCGGGCCACGGCCGCGGCCAACGCCGCGGTGCGCGACTCGCTGCCACTGGATGACGAGTCCGACTTCGAGGCCGCCCGGCGCGGCCTGATCGCCAGCGATCCCGACCTGGTCATCGAGGACGCCCAGGGCAATGTCGTCTGGGACATGCCGGCCTACGACTTCATGGAGGGCGAGGCCCCGGCGAGCGTGAACCCCAGTCTCTGGCGACAGGCCAAGCTCAACAATATCCACGGCTTGTTCAAGGTCACGGACGGCGTCTACCAGTTGCGCGGCTACGACCTGGCCAACATGACCCTGATCGAGGGCGACGAGGGCTGGATCGTGGTCGATCCGCTGACCTCGGCCGAGAACGCCGAGGCGGCGATGGCACTGGCGCGCGAGCATGTCGTGGGCGACGAGCCGATCACCGCGGTGCTGTTCACCCACAGCCACATCGACCACTTCGGCGGCGTGGCCGGCATCCTCGATCCCGAGGCCGCCCGACGGGACGGGGTGCGCATCGTCGCGCCCGAGGGCTTCATGCACGAGGCCACCAGCGAGAACATCCTGGCGGGACCCGCCATGGGCCGGCGTGCCATGTATATGTATGGCGGGAACCTGGCCCGGAGCCCGCGCGGGCACGTCGGTACCGGGCTCGGCAAGTCGCCCTCCGGCGGCCATTACGGCATCCTGGCCCCCACGGATATCGTCGACACCACCGGCCAGACACTCACCCTGGACGGCGTCGAGTTCGTGTTCCAGAACGTGCCCGAGTCCGAGGCGCCGGCGGAGTTCACCTTCTACCTGCCGGCGCACAAGACCTTCGGCGCGGCCGAGATCGTCAGCCGCAACCTGCACAACGTCTATACCCCGCGCGGCGCCAAGGTCCGCGACGCCCTCAAGTGGAGCAACTACATCGACGAGGCGATCGATCTGTTCGGCGACGAGGTGGAGGTGCTGGCGCCGTCCCACCACTGGCCGACCTGGGGCAACGGGAAGATCGTCGAGTACATGAAGGTGCAGCGCGACACCTACAAGTACATCCACGACCAGACCCTGCGCCTGGCCAACTCGGGCCTGACGCCCAAAGAGATCGCCGAACGGCTGGAATTGCCGCCTTCGCTGCGCGAGGCCTTCCACAACCGCGACTACTACGGCACCGTCAGCCACAACGCCAAGGCCGTGTACCAGTGGTACTTCGGCTGGTTCGACGGCAACCCGGCCCACCTCGAACCGCTGCCGGAGACCGAGGCCGCCACGCGCTACGTCGAGTTCATGGGCGGCGCCGACGCCGTGGTCGAAAAGGCGCGGGCGTCGTTCGAGGCCGGCGAATACCGCTGGACCGCCCAGGTGCTCAATCATGTCGTGTTCGCGCAGCCGGACCATCGCGAGGCGCGCAAGCTGCTGGCGCGTACCTACGACCAGCTCGGTTACCGGGCGGAGTCCGGCCCCTGGCGCGATATCTACCTGAGCGGCGCGCAGGAACTACGGCACGGCGCGCGCGGTTCGGCCCTGGACATGAAGCGCTCCCTGGGTCTGCTTCGGCACGTCCCGGTAGCCCGTTTCTTCGACGCCATGGCCGCGCGCTTGAACGGCCCGGACGCGGCCGGCACCGAACTGACGGTGAACTTCAACTTCACCGATCTGGGCACCAACCACGTCCTGACCATCGAGAACGCCGTTCTCCACCACAAGGAACGACCGCCCGCGCCGGACGCGGATGTCACCCTGAACCTGACCCGCGGGTTCCTGCTCAAGCTGGTAACCAAACAGGCCGGCCTCAAGGAGATGATCTTTTCGGACGAGCTGGACGTGGACGGCAGCCGGCTGAAGCTTTTGAAGTTCTTCTCGCTACTGGAGGACCCGGAACGCGAGTTCGCCATCGTCACGCCCTAGTGATGGACGACACGATAGGCGACGGCCCGTACTGCACCTACGAGACCTTCGGCGTGCGCTTCTTCGAGCACGCCGTGACGCCGGAGCGCATCCGCGAGGCCATGTCCGGCATGGTCGGCGGTGAGATTGACTTCGGCCCCAAGGCGGCGGGCCCGGGGCGCATGGTGCGGATCGCCGCCCAGGGACGCATCGGCGACCCGACCGTGACCCGGCGGCCCGGCAATGCCGTGGCGTTCCGGGTCCTGGTGCCGGTGGACTTGCACCTCAGCGTGCGGGTGGCGGCCCAGAACCACCGCTTCCGCGCCGACCTGCGGGCCGCGTTGAGCCTGACCGCGCGCGCGGCCGAGCCGCTCAAGGTGATCATCGACGTGGCGCCGCCCACCGCCGAGGACATCGAGGTCGCGGTCAAGGCGCACGGCCTGCGGGCCTCGGTGCTGCGGGCGGCGGCCGACGTCGACGGCGAGCTGCGCCGCTTCGTGGCCCGCTACATCGGACGCGAGATCGAGAAACCGCACATCCGCAAGGTGCGCGAGATCGATGTCGCGTCGCGCATCGGCAAGGCCTGGTCCGGCTGACCACGAACGCAAGCACGAGGAGACGAACGTGACCAAGCTCTGGTTGGCAATGGGGGCCGGCTACGGCCTGCTCGGCGTCGTGCTCGGCGCCTTCGGTGCCCATGCGCTGCGCGAGCGGCTGTCCGAGGACATGCTCCGGGTCTGGGAAACGGCGGTGAACTACCAGTTCTGGCACGCTCTCGCCCTGCTCGCCCTGGGCCTGCTGGCTTCGCGTCTGGCGGGCGCCTGGCTGACCGTCGCCGGCGCCGCCTTCGCCGTCGGCATCCTGCTGTTCTCGGGCAGCCTCTACCTGCTGGCCTTCAGTGGCGTGCGCGTGCTCGGGGCGGTGACGCCGTTCGGGGGGCTGCTGCTGATCGTCGGCTGGGTCTGCCTGCTGGTCGCCGTGCTGCGCTGAGTGTCCGCGGCCGGATCGACGGCGTCGTGTCTAGCGCAACGCCGTCATCTGCTCAAGCAGCGCGGCGTTGGCCTCGGCCAGCAGCGAGCCGCTGAGGGCGGCGAAGCGACCGGGGTCCGCCTGCACCTCGTAGCGGCGGGACACGTTGGTGCCGCCGCCGAGCAGGGCCGAGGCCACGTTCACCACGGTCTCGGTGGTCTTGCTCGCGCTGGAGGTCACGTCCACGACCTCGCCGAAGGTCTCGGTCGAGTACTTGGCCTGTCCCAGGCGCAGGCTGCCGACGGCGGAACTGAAGGTGCCGCCGTGGCCGCCGATGATCTCCACGCCGCTGTCCGGCTTGATCGACAGGCCCTGGTAGACGCTGACCGAGGACGTCGAGGTGTGCATGCCGCCGTAGTTCTCGGAGTTGGCGAAGTCGATCAGATAGTTGACGACCAGTACCCGGAGGGCCCCGTCGTGCTCGTCCGCGAACTTGGTGGCCGCCGACGAGGGATGGCTCCAGCCCAGGGCGCCGCCGAGGCCCATGGCGTCCGACATGAAGATGCGGATCTTGCCGTCGAACTCGGTGGGCACGTAATAGGTCACGTCGGCGCCCACGGCGAGGGTGGAGTCGTCGGTCTCGTACGGGGCCGCGTGGGTCTTGGCGCCGGAGAAGGCGTCGCTGGACAGCAGCACCCCGCGGTCGACCACCTCGTAGCCGGCCGCGCTCAGCCCGGACACGAAGTCCGCGTAGGCGGCGTCGACGATCACCTGCCGGGTGGTTTCGTCCACGCCCGCCAGGGTGACCTTGGCCAGCGATTTGCCGCCGAAGCCGCTGCCGAGGAAGCCGCCGCCGGCCTTGGCCTTCATCTTTTTGTACTCGACGAAGCCGACCTTGAAGCCGCCGATGACGACCTTTTGCGTGCCGGCGAAGGCCTTGCCCTTGTCGACCTCGATGTCGCTGCGTTTCTTGCCCAGGAAACCCGTGCTGGCGCCCGGGGCGGAGCCGCCCTGGCCGCCCGTGGCCGAGCAGCCGGCCAGGGCCAGCCCGGCGGTGAGCAGGGCGACGACGGCGAGTCTCTTGTCCATGGCGGTGTTCCCTCGTGCAGTGATCGCTCGGATTGCGGTCAGCATAGGCGGGGATGGCGCGCGGCCTCTCGCCCCAAATGGGGGGATGGCGTTCGCCGGCCGTTTCGGGGGAAGCGGCGCCGCATCGGCGACGAAAAAGGGCGGCTCCGGAGAGCCGCCCGATGCGTGACGAGCCTTGGTCGCCGTTATTCCAGATTGTTGCCGAAGGCGCGGATGAAGCCGTCGGTGACGGTAATGCTGCTGCCCTCCCTGTCCACGAACGTGCCGCTGAACGTGCCTTCCACGGTGCCGGTATAGTCAGTGTCGCTGGCCGGCATGTCCCCGACCTGCGTCAGGGTCATGGTGCAACTGGCCCCCGCCGGGCCGGCACCGCTCTGATCGCCGGCCTCGTAGGGCCATCCCTTGTGGCGGAAATCGACGTGGAACTGCCGGAACGTCCCCGCGGGTTGGCCGCAGGTATAAGTGCCGGTCTCGTTGGGTAGCACCCAGAATCCCGTCTTGTTGCTGCTCGGCGAAACCAGCGTCATATAGTCGAGGTTGGGTGTGTTGCTGAGCACGAAGGCATCCTTGACCACGAATTGTTCGCCATCGACGGTATAACGCATGCCGCTCTCGTTCGGCCCCAGCGTGTCGCTACCGTCCGAGGGGTTCGGATCGAAGAAGAAATAGCCGTCGGTGACGCTCAGCAGCGGATCGCCCGCGCCCTGTTCCAGCGAACCGGTGAAATAACCCTCGTAGACCGGCCCGGCCTGGACCAGCTTCACCGTACAGTTGCCGTCTCCCGTGCCGCTGCCGCTGGCCGGTCCGGCGCCGCCCACGTGAATGTGTTGCAGTACCGTGCCCTCGGCGGTCTCGTTGCAGGCATAGGTGCCGATCTCGTCGGGCACGAAAAGGCGCCAACGAGTGGTCACATCGTTCGGGTCGTCGGCATCGAACCGGACGGTGCCGTCGCCCGAGCTGTTGGGGAACTGCACCACGTTGCCGTTGTAGGTGTATTCGGTGCCGTCGATCACGCCCGTGAAACCGTTGCCGGAAACCCGTGCCTTGCCGTTGTTGCCCTCTTCCGGGTCGGACGCAACGCTATCGGCGCAACCAGCCGCTGAGATTGCGGCGGGATCGGTGGTGGCGCGATCCTTGACCTCGCCGATGAACACCGACTCCACATCGATGTATCCGTCCGCCCGGCGGATGACGCGGATGCCCTGGGCGGTGAAGGTCAGACTCTCGTCGTCGCCGTCCGCCGCGTAGCGTGCCGAGCTGCGGAAGAAGTCGTACGGATAATTGAAGAACGGCGACTCGGACCGGAGCCACACGGCGAAGGGGATCGTCCGGCTGGGGGCGCTGCGGTCGCTGCCGTCCGTGGTGGTCATCTCGAACGTGGCGCACAGCTCGCCGTTGTCGAAGCCGCTGTTGTAGGTCGTGTCGTCCTCCACGAGGGTCAGCGTGTAGGGCTGGCTATCCCCGTTGAAGGCGGCGAACAGGTCGGTGATCGCTGCCGGCAGCGGCCGCTCCTCGGCCTCCAGCGTGCCGCTCTGGGTCCCGCTCAGCGTCAGCTTGTGCGCGATCACCGCGCCGTCCTCCACGAACAGTTCGAACTTCATCTCCAGGCCGTCCGGCTTGGTCAGGTCGATCTGGTAGCGCGGCGTGGCGTTGTCGATGCGGTCCGCCAGGCTGTAGCCGGTCTCCTCCGGGTCCAGCGTGTACTGGCTGTCCACCGTGACCACCCCGGTGTCGGGATCGATGGAGAACGGCACCTGCTGATCCAGCGCGTAGGCATCACTGAACGCCGTGCCGCCCTTGAACACGACGTACGGATTGAAGTCGCCGCCCAGGGCCTTGAAGGCCTCCAGCGCCGGATCGTTGCCGTCGCCCTCGTCTTCCAGGAGCTGCCCCAGGAAAGTCGGCAACTGGGTATCGCCGAAGTCCCGCGGCCGCGAAGCGTCGCCGACGTTGATCTCGTTGAAGTTGCCGCTGTCGTTGTCGGTCAGGGCGTATTCGATCGACGAGTCGGGATCGGCCCAGATGACCTCCGGCGTGTGTGCCGAGCCGCTGAAGACGCAGAACCGTGGGCCGGTCAGGGTCTTGCCGTCGATCTGGAGGCTGCCGTCGCCGCCGATCGTGGCGGTGACCGCCTGGCCGTCGGTGAAGGGTGCGCCGGCCTCGACCTCGTTGTAGCTCAGGTTGTAGGTGCCCGCCAGGTCGGGATTCAGGGTGGCGGGCTCGGATTCGCACAGCACGTCGCTGCCGTCACCCCCGCCGTCGCCGCCGCCGGGATTGGAGACGCCGGAGGTGTCGACCACGCTGCTGACGGGACGTTGGTTGTCGGGGGTGCCGGGATAGCTGTAATCGCCGGCGATGTCGTTGAGTGCGGTCTGCATCTCGGCGAGGAAGTCGGCGTAGGGCGCGCCGATATCCGTGCCGTTGTCCTCGCCGTCGATATCGCCGTCGGCGAGATCGGCGGCCAGGGCCTCGAGCACGGCCAGGGCCGGGGCGGCCTGACCGCTGCCGAGTTCGGCCAGGGCGGCGAGCAGCAGGGCGTAGTTGCCGGCCTCGTCGTCGCCCAGGGAGGTGACGCCGGGGTCGCCGACCAGGGTGGGCACCGAGAGGATGCTGGACAGTCCCGGCGCCAGGGCGGCGCGCACGATCTCGTTGAGCTCGTCGACGGCCTGGGCGGAGATGGGGAACAGGCCCTGCCGCTGGGCGGCGAGCCAGGCGATTTCGGTCAGCGGGGTGACGCCGACGGTGCCGGGCCCGGGGACGATGGCGTGGATGGCGCTGCCGTCGGGGAAGGGCACGAGGGTGGCGCTGGCCTCGTCGTAGTACATGGCGTCGGTGTCGTCGCCGAGGACCTCGACCACGACGGGACCGTCGTAGGAGCCGGTCTGGATATCGACGCTGCCGTCGTCGCCGGTTTCGGCGGAGCCGATGAGCGTGGTGCCGTCGGCCTCGTAGAAGTTGACGGCGGCGTTGGTGATCAGCCCGAGGGAGGGGCTGGCGCCGGCGCTGCCGGACGAGTCGTCGCCGCTGCTGCTGTCGTTGCAGGCGGCGAGCGCAAGAGCCGCGATCAGGGCGGTGAGCAGGCGAAGGGATGAGTGCATGACCGGAATCCTCAGGGTTGCGTGATGCCGAGATTAGATAGGGCCCACGCCGGTCGCTCCCCCCAAGTGGGGGGACTGGTCCGTGTGTTGCAGGCAATAAAAAGCGGGGGCCTTGCGGCCCCCGCTGAATACCGGTCCGAGTCCGCTTAACGGTCCGCCGCGAACTCGCCGTCGTTGACCGGGAAGGGATTGTCGTTCTGGTCGACCAGCGTGCCGGTGAAGGTGCCCTGGATCGAGTCGGCGTCGATGGCGGTCACCTCGATCGTGCAGGTGTTGGTGGCGTTCGAACCGGTCGCCGCGGCGTTGAAGCCCGTGTCGCGAGTGTACTTGACGAACGTGCCGCCCGCGCCCGGCTGGCAATTGTGCTGGCCCAGGCTGGCCGGCAGTTGCAGGTCCCAGATGCGGGCCCTGTCGCTGTCCCGGGCCGTGATCTGGATCAGGCCGCTGCCTTCGGTGGTAAAGACATCGTCGGTGACCGTCTCGGTGGTGCCGTCGATGGTGCCCGAGGCGCCGTTAGCGTCACCCAGGACGCCGCCCGAACCGCCGCCGTCGACCGGCGGGGGCGCGGACTCGGGCAGGGTGACGCGGAAGCCGCCGTTGGTCACCGTCCCGTCGCCGCTGCCGTTGCGGTCGATCAGCGTGGCGCTGAAGGTGCCCTCGAAGAGGTCGCCGTCGCGCACGGCGACGATCTCGCAGGCGCCGCCCGGATCGTGGGCGACGTACCACTGCTGGCTGATGCCCCTCTCCGGATCGTTGTAGCGATGAACGAGATAGGTGTCCGCCGTCTCGTTACAGCGATAGGTGCCGGACTGCGGCGGCACCGTGACCTCCCAGGTCTGCCCGTTGAGGTCGCCCTCAGCCCCCACGAGGTAGTTGTTGCCGGCGCCGGGCTTGGCCAAGGTATTGGTGAAGGTCCGGGTGTCGCCGTTGACGTCGCCGGTCGCGCCTTCGCCCGAGCCCACGGCGGTGGCCGTGGGGTCGCCGTCACCGCTGCCGTCGATGCCGGATGCCGGGGTGTCGCATCCCGCCGCGGAGATTTCGCTCGGGTCGTTGGTGGCGCGGTCCTTGAGATCGCCGGTGAAGAAGGCCGTCACGTCGACGTAGCCGTCGGCCCGCAGGGTGAAACGCTTGCCCAGTTCGGTGAAGGTCAGGCTCTGGTCGCCGCTGTCCGACGAATACCGGGTGTCCGCCCGATAGAAGTCATGCTCGTAGATGAAAGTGTCCGAGCTGATCTCGGCGACGAACGGTGTCAGCGTGTCGGCCGTGCTCTTCTGGGTGCCGTCGCTGGTGGTCACGTCGAAGGTCGTGCACTCGCTGTCGAAGCCGCTGTTGTAGCTTTCGTCGTCGAGCACCGTGACCAGCTCGAAGGGCTGGTCGCCCGCGTGGAACGCCGCGAACAGATCGGTGATCTCGGTCGGCAGCGGGCGCTCCTCGGCCTCGATCACGTCGCTGCCGGGGCTGTCGTCGCGCAGGATGAAACGGTGCGCGATGACGCTGCCGTCCTCGATGTAGAGCCAGAGTTCCAGTGTGCGGTCCTGGTCGTCCTTGGTACGGACGCTGTAGCGGGGTGTGGCGTCGCCGGAGCGGTCCTCGAAGTAGAAATCCTCGTCGGCCGGGTCCAGCGTGTACTGGCTGTCCACCGTGATCACACCCGTCTGCGGGTCGATGGACACCGGCACCTGCTGTTCCAGGGCGTAGGCGCTGCGGAAATCGCCGCCCTTGATCACCACGTAGGGGTTGTAGTTTCCGGCGATGTCGAGGAGTTGCTGGGGCGGACCGCCGTTCGTCCCCGGCTTGAGCTGCCCCAGGAAGGTCGGCAACTGGGTGTCGCCGAAGTCGCGCGGCCGGGAGGCGTCGCCGACATTGATCTCGTTGAAGGTGCCGGTGTCGTTGTCGGTCAGGGCGTACTCGATCTGTTCGTCGGGATCGGCCCAGATGATCTCCGGCGTGTGGGTCGAGCCGTCGTAGATGCAGTGCTGGGGATCGGCGAGGATCGTGCCGCCGATATGCAGTTGGCCGCTGGAGCTGACCGTGGCCTGGACGCCCTCGCCGTCGTTGAAGGGACCGCCGGTTTCGCTTTCCGTGTAGACCAGGTCGTAGGTCCCCACGAGGTCGGTGTTGAGGGTGGCGGACGTCGAGTTGCAGACCAGGTTCCCGCTGTTGCCGTCCCCGTCGCCGTCGTCGGGATTGGAGACGCCGGAGGTGTCGACCACGCTGCTGACGGGACGTTGGTCGTCGGGAGTGCCGGGATAGCTGTAATCGCCGGCGATGTCGTTGAGCGCGGTCTGCATCTCGGCGAGGAAGTCGGCGTAGGGGGCGCCGATATCCGTGCCGTTGTCCTCGCCGTCGATATCGCCGTCGGCGAGATCGGCGGCCAGGGCGTCGAGCACGGCCAGGGCCGGGGCGGCCTGGCCGCTGCCGAGTTCGGCCAGGGCGGCGAGCAGCAGGGCGTAGTTGCCGGCCTCATCATCGCCCAGGGAGGTGACGCCGGGGTCGCCGACCAGGGTGGGCACCGAGAGGATGCTGGACAGTCCCGGCGCCAGGGCGGCGCGCACGATCTCGTTGAGCTCGTCGACGGCCTGGGCGGAGATGGGGAACAGGCCCTGCCGCTGGGCGGCGAGATAGGCGATTTCGGTCAGCGGGGTGACGCCGACGGTGCCGGGTCCGGAGACGATGGCGTGGATGGCGCTGCCGTCGGGGAAGGGCACGAGGGTGGCGCTGGCCTCGTCGTAGTACATGGCGTCGGTGTCGTCGCCGAGGACCTCGACCACGACGGGACCGTCGTAGGAGCCGGTCTGGATATCGACGCTGCCGTCGTCGCCGGTTTCGGCGGAGCCGATGAGCGTGGTGCCGTCGGCCTCGTAGAAGTTGACGGCGGCGTTGGTGATCAGCCCGAGGGAGGGGCTGGCGCCGGCGCTGCCGGACGAGTCGTCGCCGCTGCTGCTGTCGTTGCAGGCGGCGAGCGCAAGAGCCGCGATCAGGGCGGCGGCGAGTTGAATGATATAGCGCATGACCGGGTTCCTCCTGAAGTCGTCATGCCGAGACTAGGGATGACGACCGGTCCGCCGCTGCCCCCAGGTAGGGGGAAACGTCGGCTTCGGAGGCTTCAGGTCAGTGGTAGCGTGAGGATGAGCTCGGTGCCGGTCCGCCGGCCGTCGTGCTCGATGTCGCGCCAGGCGATGGTGCCGCCGAGCTGGCGCGCGCGCATCTGCAGGCTGCGCATGCCCACGCCCGGACGCCATGCCGTGACCGGCGCCCCGGCGCCGTCGTCGGCGATGCGCACGGTCAGGTCCTTGTCGCCGACCTCGGCGGCGATCCGGATCCTCGCGGGGGCGGCATGTTTGAGTGCATTGGTGATGCCCTCGCGGATCAGCCGTTCCACGGTGATGCGTTGGCGGGGATTCAGGTCATGTCGGTGCATCGGTCCTGACATCTCCCAGGTCAGCGCCACCTCCGCGGCTTCGCAGCGTTGACGGGCCTCGGCCCGCCAGTCGACCAGGCATTCCACCAGCGGCAGACGTTCATCACTCTCCATGCCGACGATCAGTGAACGCAGATCGCCCAGTGCCGCGCGGGCCTGGGAGGCGATCTCCGATTCCCGGGCCGTGTGCACCAGGGTGAGCAGTCGCGCGCCCAGGTCGTCGTGCAGGTCGCGGGCGATGCGTTCGCGCTCTTCCTGGGCCGCCCTTGCCTGCTCCGCGCGTGCCTGCTTCTGGTAGGCGACCTCCACCTCGCGCTTGATCAGCGCCACCTGTTCCCGGAGTTCCTCGCTGACACGCTCGGCGCGGCGCAGCGCCTTGGCGTAGTTGTCGATCAGGCGGAAGCTGAACAGCACGAACAGCAGCGGCACGGTCACGTGCAGCACCGGCCGCTGCAGTGACGGGATGGCGTGGACCTGCGACAGGTACTCCACCACCGTGGTCGCCAGGATCACCGCCAGTCCGGCGTAATAGAACCGCAGGTGCCGGCCGCGCTTGCGATGCAGGTGGCGGCCGAGCAGGAACAGCACCACGAGGCCGGACAGCATGACCAGCGTGAAACTGACCAGTCCCAGCAGCCGGAGATAACCGGCCGGGATCGTCAGTGCCGCGACCGCGCCGAGCGCCGATCCGCCCCACAGGAGCCGCTCGAAGCGGGGCAACCGCATGTCGGCGAAGCGGAACAGGCTCAACCACAGGGTCAGGCCGATGCCGTAGGTCAGCACCAGGGTGAGCCGCTCCAGGGTGACGTTGTCGAGGGGCAGATCGACGACGTAGATGCGGGCCACCAGGATTGCGCCGATCAGTAGCGCGGCGGCGAAGTAGGCATATAGGTCGCGGCGCATGTTGGACCACAACACCGCCATGACCAGACCGAAGAACGCCAGCACCGCGCTGATGAAGCGCGCCGACGACACGTGCCAGGTGCGTTCGGCGAGGTAGGCCTCGCGCAGCCGTGCGTAGTCGCCGACGCGGATGGTGCTCAGTCGGCCGCCGCGCTGTTCGCTGGCGACCTCGTGCGAGGGGTACGCGAACACCCGCACCGCGATATCGTTGCGGCCCGCGCGCTGGACGCCGGCCGGCACCGAGAACAGGAAGGGCAGATAGCATTGCCGGTGGACGCGCGGCCCCGACCAGGGGCTGCCGCCGCTGCCGACCAGGTCGCCGTTCACGTAGACCCAGGGTGAGTTGCAGGCGCGGGGGATGTAGATGCCGAGCCGTTCGCCCGGCTCGGGCACGTCCACCGCAAAGCGGTACCAGGCGGCGCCGCCATAGCGCGCCAGGGTCCGGCGCCAGTCGTCCGGGAGGCTGACCCGCCGGGTGTCGCCGCCCGGTGTGGCGCGCACCGCCGAGTCGATCGTGACCGTCGCATCGTGGTGCAGCACCGGCACGGACGACGGGGTTTCCGCGACCGCCGCCATGACGACCGCCCAGAGCAGCAAGGCCGCCGTGGCACGCATCCTCGAAACCCATTTACTCCGGTTATTGTCCTGGCACAAGCCTGACGCGTTTGCGCCGGGCGCGCACCCCCCGGATGCGGGTGGCGCTCGTCGAACGTATCGCGCAGATTACGGGCTGACGGGATACGGCCGGAACGGGGCGCGATGCGGGGAAACGACAACAGCATGAAGCCGGAAGGGACGGGCAATACCGCGATGGCGCCGGAATCGGCCTTGATCGTCGAGGACTTGCCGACATCCTGCGATTGGCTTGGCGATGTCCTGCGTGTCGCTTTCCCGGGCATCCTGATCGATACCGCGCCCGATCTCGCGGGTGCGCGGGCCGCGTTGGCGGAATTCGTGCCCGATCTGGCTCTGGTCGATCTGGGCCTGCCGGACGGCAGCGGCGTGGACCTGATACTGGCGCTGCGCCGGGAGCATCCGGGCTGCCGGAGCGTGGTGACCACGATCTACGCCGACGATGCGCACCTGTTCCCGGCGCTGCGCGCCGGCGCCGTGGGTTATCTGCTCAAGGACCAGCCGCAGGAGCGCCTGGCGATGCAGCTCCGCGGTATCGCCGCCGGCGAGCCGCCGCTCTCGCCGATCATCGCCCGCCGGCTGCTGAAGGTGTTCGAGCCGGAGCCGGAGCACGAGCAGGCCGATTCCCTGTCGCCGCGCGAGCGCGAGACGCTGGTATTGATCGCCAAGGGGTACCGCCTCAACGAAGTGGCGGATTGCCTGGGCGTGACCCGCAACACCGCCGCGGGCTACATCAAGAGCGTGTACCGAAAGCTGCAGGTCTCGTCGCGCGCGGAGGCCGCGCTGGCCGCGGCGCGCATGGGGCTGGTGCGCCAGAACCTGTAGGCCGGCGTCAGCGCGTCAGGATGTTCCTGGCGGTCTCCCGGGTCGCCTCCGGGTCGATGGGGGCCGGTATCGTCATGCCCTGCTGTACCGCGTCGCGGTTGCCGACCCGTTCGATCCAGGCCTCCAGGGCGTCCAGGCCCGAGGTGTCGACCCCGGCCCAGTCGTGCAATTTGATCCAGGGCCAGGCGGCGATGTCGGCGATGGAGTACTCGTCGCAGATGTAGCTTCGACCCCGGAGTTGCCGGTCCAGGACCTCGTACAGCCGCCGCGTCTCGTGCTGGTAGCGGTCGATGGCCTCTGGGATCCGTGTCTCGAAATAGCGATGGAAAACGTTGGCCTGGCCCTGCATCGGGCCGATGCCCCCCATCTGGAACATCACCCACTGGATCACGCGGGAGCGGCCCTTCACGTCGATGGGCAGGAAACGCCCGTGCTTCTCGGCCAGATAGATCAGGATGGCGCCCGACTCGAATACCGCGAAGTCGTCGGCCTCGCGATCGACGATGGTGGGGATGCGCCCGTTGGGGTTCAGCGCCAGGTATTCGGGCGTCTTCTGTTCCCCGGCTCCGAGGTCGAGGGCGTGCACCGCGTAGTCGACGCCCAACTCCTCCAGGAGGATCGATGCCTTCCAGCCGTTCGGCGTGGCGGCGGTATAGAGATCGATCATGGCACCAACCGCGTGTGTGGTGCCTCCAGCATACGACATGCGCTGCGGCCGGCGAAGCCACGGGTTCGTTGCGGTCCTTGGGGATACGCGCTTAGATACGGCTGTGAACGACCGACGAGCCGGGCGCGACGACCCCTATATGGGGGTTCGAGCGGGTCCGTGACCGGGCGCATAGTCGTGGCATGCATGGCGACCCGGTACGACACGAACAACAAGAGGTCCGCATGCGTCCGGTATTCCGCATCGCTCCCGAGCAGGTTATCGCCGTCGCCGGCCTGGCGACGTTGACGGCGATTGCCGCCGTCCTGTGGCTCGCCACGCGCGGTCCGAGCCTGGGCCTGCAATGGCGTGCCGCCGGCGATGACGTGGCCATTGCCGGGATCGCCGGGACCGTGTCGGTCCCGGCGCTGCAACCGGGCATGATCGTGGCGGCGCTGATAGCGGATGACCGGTATCTGCCGCTGACCGCGGCGGATATCACGCCCGAACCGGATGCCACCCATGTCCGGGCCGCCGACTACCGTGCCTTCCTGGCGCGACAGGACGCCCTGTGGCACGCCCTGTCGGCGGACCATGCCGCCCTGGTCCTGGCGGACGACACGGTCGTGTCCGTGCCGGTGCGCGCCGGACGCCCGCCGGGGGAACTCCCATGGACCTTCTGGGTTCAGCTCCTGTGCGGGGCGGGCGGGCTGCTCGCCGGCGCCACCGTCTGGGCGTACCGGCAGTCGGATCCCGCGGCGCGCTACTACGCGATCACCGGTCTCGGATTGGCCGCCGCCGCCCTGTCGGCGGCGGTGTACTCCAGTCGGGAACTCGCGCTGCCCCTGGCGACATTCGAGGCGCTACACATCGTCAACCAGACCGGCACGCTACTCTATACCGCCGCCTTCGTGGCCGTGTTGTGGCATTACCCGAGGCGCCTGGGAAGTCTGCCGCTCGGCCCGATACTGTTTGCGATCTATGCGGTTGTCGCGCTGGCCGCGGCATTCTATTGGCTTCCCGACTTCAATCTTTCCCTGCGCATGCCGGTACTCGCGGGGTTCCTGGGGGCGATCCTGCTGGGCGTCCGGCAGTGGCGGGTCAGCCGCGGCGAGCCTCTGGCGCGCGCCGGACTCCGCTGGTTCCTGTTTTCGTGGTTCTTCGGCAGCACCCTGTTCCTGGCGCTGGTGTTCGTGCCGCCGCTTTTCGGGATCGACGCGTCGTCGGCCCAGGCACCGGCGTTTCTGCTGTTGCTGGTGATCCACCTGGCGTTGGCCGTGGGTATCCTGCGCTATCGTCTGTTCGAGCTCGACCGCTGGTGGGGGCGCGCCTGGTTGCTGGCGGTCTCGGGCTTGATGGTCTACGGCCTGGATTTCCTTCTGATCCATGCCATCGGTTTGTCCGGATCGATCGCGTTGCCGCTCTCGCTGGCCGTGGTCGGTTGGCTCTACTTTCCGGTTCGGCAATGGTTCGCCCAGTGGCTGTCCGGATTCGGCCGCTCGGGTCGTCCCGTTCTGGTACGCATGGTCACGGACGCGCTGTCGCGGCTCGACCGCGAGCCGGACCGGGCCTGGGCGGATCTGCTCAGTCAGGTTTATCGTCCGGGCGACATGTCGGTTTGCGAGGGGGTGTCCGCGGACCGTGTCCACGAAGGGGGGTTGGCCTTGGACGTGGCGGGCGACGATGACCGGCGCCCGCGGCGGCTGCGATATTGTCAGCGCGGTGCGCGCTTGTTCCGGCGGGAGGATTTGGCGCTGCTGATCGACCTGCGAGGCCTGTTCGGCGAGATTCTCGGCTACCGCGGGCGGCTCCGGGCGGCCGTGGTCGCCGAGCGCGACCGCGTGGCGCGCGATCTCCACGACGATGTCGGCGCGCGTCTCCTGACCCTGGTAAACCGTCTGGACGCGCCCCAGGCCGAGCAGGTTCGCACGGCCCTGTCGGAATTGCGGTCGGTGATCTACAGCATGGGTCCGGAGCGGGTGGTCCTGGCCGATGCCATGGGCGACTGGCGTGCCGAGGTGGCCGAACGCTGCGAGGCCGCCGCCGTGCAACTGCAATGGCGGCTCCATGACGAGCCGCCCGAGATCACCCTCTCGGGGACGGTTCTGCTGGCGCTGACCCGCGTGCTGCGGGAGTCGGTCACCAATGCCATCCGCCATGCCCGTCCCGAGCGCCTGACCCTCGATATCCGTTTCGACGACGATCGCATGGACTGCGTCCTGCGGCATCGTTACGACGGACCGCCGCCGCAGGCATGGCGCGAATCCCTGGGCCTTCACAACCTCCGGGAACGCATGGCCCGACAGGGCGGATATATCCGTTGGCGGTATACGGCGCCGCACTTGGAAACGGTCTGGTCCGTGGCGCTGACGCCGGACGAGCCGGGGGGAGCGGCCGATGCCACACGCTGAACCATCGGCGGTTTTGCCGCGCGTGTCGCCGGCGGCGTTGCTGGTGGCCGGCCTCGGCCTCGCGGTCGCGGGCATCGCCGTTTGCCTGTGGCTGTCGTTGCGCCAGCCCTGGCTGGGTCTGACGCCCTATGTGCCGGACAACGGCCCGGGACTCATCGTGGCGGAGGACACCGGCGACTGGCGCCTGCTGGCCCTGGCGGCGCCCGGCGGCGAGCGTATGGACCTGGCGGCGCGGGATCTCCTGGAGGAGCCCGATTTCCTGCGCACGTACGCCGAGTATGCGGACTTCCTCGCCCGCCAGGATCGTCTGCATGCCATCCTGTCCGGCGATCGGCTGGTCCTCTACCCCGCCACCGGGCCGCCGCGCGAGGTTCGTCCCTCGCGCAACCGGCCGCTGGCGAGTCTGCCGGCCGCATTCTGGTTCCAGCTCGCGTTCGCGGTGATCTGCCTCGGCATCGCCACCGCCGTCTGGGCGTTCCGCCGCGACCGCGCCGGCACGCTGTTCGGCATCACCGGGCTGGGGCTCTTCGTCGTGGGCCTTTCCGCGGCCGTCTACAGTACCCGCGAACTGGCCCTGTCGGCCGACTTGTTCCGTGCCCTGGCCGTCGCCAATCACGGCGGCGGCATGCTGTTTTCCGGCGCTTTCGTGGCGACACTCTGGCATTACCCGAATCGGTTGACGGCCCTGCCCGCCGCCCGTCTCAGCTTCGTCGTCTTCGGCATCGTCTGGGTCCTGGACAGCGTGTGGTGGCTGCCGAACGTGGATGCCGGTTTCCGCTATCCGCTCCTGATCGGCCTCGTGTTCACCATGGTCCTGGCGGTGGAGCAGTGGCGACGCCTCGATTCGCCGGTCGACCGGGCGGCCATGCGCTGGTTCGCCTTCGCCTGGTTCGCCGGCAGCAGCCTGTTCGTGAGTCTGATGTTCCTGCCGGTGCTGTTCGGCGGCTCGCCGATCTTCCCGCAGAGCTACTCCTTCGGTCTGCTGCTGCCGATCTATGCCGGCGTGGCCGCCGGGGTGGCCCGCTATCGCCTGTTCCAGCTCGAGCGCTGGTGGTACCCGACACTGGCGGGTTTCGCGGCGCTGCTTGCGGTGTTGCTGGCGACGCCGCTGGTGGCGCAGGTGACCCGCTGGCCGCAGTCCTGGGCGCTCCTCGCCGTGATCGCCGCGGCCGGTTGGATCTATTTCCCGTTGCGGGTTTGGCTCGGGCGCAGGCGCGCCCGGCGTCGCCGCGCGCGCGACCTGCCGTTGCTGGGCGACGCCCTCGACGTGTTGTTCAATCCCCGCCACGAGAGCGGGCGCGACGCCCTATGGCGGGGCCTGCTGGAACGGGCGTTTTCGCCCATGGAGATACGTCGCGAGCGGGACTCGTCCGCGCGCATCCGGGTGAGCGCGGACGGCTCCACCCTGTGGACGCCGGCGGAGGATGGCTTGCCGGGCTACAGCCTGCGCTGGCCGGACCGCGGCGCCCGCCTGTTCGACGATGCCGACCTGCGTCTGGTCGAGACCCTGTTGCCGTTGACCGCCTATGCCAGCGACCTGCGGGGGGCCTGGGAGGCGGGCGCCGCCGCCGAGCGCGCCCGGATCAAGACCGATCTCGAGGACGATCTGGCCGCGCGGCTATACGAGCAGATCCTGCGGGCCGGCAGCGACGAGATCGCGGACGCGGCCCGCGGTGCCCTGGCCGAGGTGCGGTTGCTGATCGATCAGCTCGACGCCGGCCGCCGGCCGGCGGCCGAAGCGATCGACGACTGGCGCGCCCAGATCGCCGATCTCTGCGAGCAGGGGGGGGTCGCGCTTGCCTGGCGGCAGTATGGCGAGATGCCCGCGCGCGATCTCGGGCCGCAGGCGCGGGCCAATCCGCTGCGGATTCTCAGGGAGGCACTCGCGAACGCGCTCGCGCACTCGCGCCCCACCCATATAGAGGTGGCCGTGGCGACCGGCGGCGACGATATTGGCCTGACCATGGAATACGACAGCGACGCGGAAGCTCCGTCACGCTGGGAAGTCGGCCGCGGTCTGCTCAACATGCAGGCCCGCGCCCGGCAGCTCGGCGGCGAATTGCGCTGGAGTCAGCCCGAACCGGGCCGGATACGGCTGGAGTGTCGCCTTCGACTGGAGCTTGGAACATGAATACGCCCCGGTCCGCCCTGGTGGTGGAGGACTTGCCGGCCTCGCGGGACTGGCTGTGCCGGGTCCTCGCGGCGGCGTTTCCGGGTATTGCCGTCAGCACCGCCGGCAACCTGGCGGCGGCACGCGACTGTCTGGAATCGCTGGCGCCCGACCTGGCCCTGGTCGATCTGGGTCTGCCGGACGGCGACGGCGTGGATCTGATCCTGGCGATGCGCCGCTTGCATCCGCGCTGCCAATGCGTGGTAACCACCATTTACGACGATGACTCGCACCTGTTCCCGGCCCTGCGCGCCGGCGCCGCCGGCTACCTGCTCAAGGATCAGCCGAAGGATCGGCTGGTCACGCAACTGTGCGGCATCGCGGCCGGCGAGCCGCCGCTGTCGCCGGTGATCGCGCGCCGACTGCTCAAGGTGTTCGAGCCCGAGCCGGTCCACGAGCGGCCGGAGAGCCTCTCGCCGCGTGAGCGCGAGACCCTGGTTCTGATCGCCAAGGGATACCGCCTCAACGAAGTGGCGGATTGCCTGGGCGTGACCCGGAACACCGCCGCCGGCTACATCAAGGGGGTGTATCGCAAGCTGCAGATCTCGTCGCGGGCGGAGGCGGCACTGGCCGCCGCGCGCATGGGGCTGGTGCGGCAGGTCCTCTGATCGGGTTCTCTGGCCGGGGCACGAATCGCGCTTGCCGCGGTCTACGGGAAAAGGTGGTGGGGGCATCTCGCTAAAGGGGGGACGTCAGGCGTATCTTGGAGGTGCCGGCCACCGGCCGACTGATCGACCCAACCTGACTGGGAGGCGGTATGCACAAGACCTGGATCGTGGTGGCGGATTCCGCCCGTGCCCGGATATTCAAGCGCGACGGCCGCTGGCAGGAACTGGACGAGTTCCGCGGGCTGGCCCATCCCGAATCGCGGCTGCACAACGGCGACCTTCGCACCGGCGGCCGCGGCGAGCAGCAGGAGAGCACGCGCCAGAGCAGTCATGCCTCCGACTGGGAGAACACCCCGGCGGAAACCGAGGCGGCCCGTTTCGCGCGCGAGGTGGCGGATGCCCTGCACAAGGGCCGCAGCGGCGGCGAGTTCGAGAAGCTCGTGTTGGTGGCCGCGCCGGCCTTCCTGGGCCGCCTCCGGGACAAGCTGGATCCGGCGACCGCACATTGCGTGGTCCAGGAACTGGACAAGAACTGGGCGCGTCAGCCCACCCAGAAGATCCGCTCCCTGCTGGAACGGCATTTCTGATTCTTGATGTAACCACAGAGGCACAGAGCCACAGAGGGTCGGTTGGTTTAGCGGTGCCAGCCGAGCCTGCCCGGATTTCTTGGCTTCCTCTGTGCCCCTGTGTCCCTGTGGTTAGCTTGGAACGCGCCGGTAGAGGCGCACGAGTTCGTCGAGCATCAGGAGCGTGAGGCCCCAGACGCGGCGGCCGCGGTAGTCGTAGCGGGGCATCGGCAGGGGCACCGGTCCGATCCGCCAGAGCATGCGGCCGCGGTTGCGCCGGTCGGCGAGGAAGGCCAGCGGCAGCCACAGGGTCTCGCGGACCTCGTGGTTCAGGTCCCACTCGGGCTCGGCGTCGCGTGCCGCGAACACGTAGGGCGTGACCACCATCGGTCGGGGCCGGGCATGGCTGCGCGTGAGCCGGTCGGACAGGCGGCCGATGCGGTCCGCCGGGGATATCACCAGCCCCGTCTCCTCGCGGCATTCGCGGCAGGCCGCCGCCACCGTGCGGTCGTCGTCCGACTGCAGGCGGCCGCCGGGGAAGCCCATGTCCCCCGACCAGGGATCGCCCTCGCGCTCCGCGCGCCGTACCAGCAGTACGCTCAGGCCCTCGGGCCGTTCCGCGAGAACCACGGCCACCGCCGCGCGGTCGATCCGGCGCCGGCCGGGCAGTCGCCAGGGACGGTGCCGCGACAGGCGGTCGGCGAGGTCCGCCAGCGCGGGCTCGGCGCCGCTCACGCGAGTCCCCGAAAGAAAAAGGCCGCCCGGGGGCGGCCTTTTCCGTGCCATGGCAAGGGCATGGTCAGAGTTGCTTCAGTCCCGCCGCCAGGTCGGTGCAGACCTGCTTGGCGTCGCCGAAGATCATGCGGGTGTTGTCGCCGAAGAACAGCGCGTTCTGCACGCCCGAGAACCCGGTGCCCTTGCCGCGCTTGATGACGTAGCACTCGCGTGCCTTGTCCACGTCCAGGATCGGCATGCCGTAGATCGGGCTCGACTCGTCGGTGCGCGCGGCCGGGTTGACCACGTCGTTCGCGCCGATCACCAGCGCCGCGTCCGCGGTCGGGAACTCGGCGTTGATGTCCTCGAGGTCGTAGATCATGTCGTAGGGCACGCCGGCCTCGGCCAGCAGCACGTTCATGTGCCCGGGCATGCGGCCCGCCACCGGGTGGATGGCGAACTTCACGTCCACGTCGTGCTCCTTCTGGAGCATCTGCACGAACTCCCAGAGCTTGTGCTGGGCCTGGGCCACGGCGAGGCCGTAGCCGGGCACGATGATCAGGGTGTCGGAGTAGGCGAAGGACGCCGCGGCGTCGAAGGCCTCCACCGACTTCATCTCGCCCTCGGGGCCCTCGGCCTCGGCGCCGTCGTCCACGCCGAAGCCGGCGAACAGCACGTTGGCCAGCGACCGGTTCATGGCGTTCGCCATGAGGATGGTCAGCAGGGAGCCGGCCGCGCCGACCACGGTGCCGGCGATGATCATGGCCGGGTTCGAGAGCACGAAGCCCTCGAAGGCCACCGCCAGACCGGTCAGGGCGTTGTACAGGGAGATCACCACCGGCATGTCGGCGCCGCCGATCGGGTTGGTGATCAGCACGCCCAACACCAGGGTGGCCAGCAGCAGCACGGTGACCAGCACCGGCGTGCTGCTGTCGGCGGTGACGATGAACAGGCCGAGCACGATCGTGGCCAGCGCCAGGCCGCCGTTGATCAGGTGCTGCTGCGGCAGGCGGATGGTCTTCTTCTGCACGCCCTCCAGCTTGGCCCAGGCGATCAGGCTGCCCGAGAAGGACACGCCGCCGATGATCGCGCCCAGGACCGCCAGGCCCAGCACGGTCGTGCCGTGGGCCCAGGCGGCGCCGGAGTACATCTCGACCAGGGCGATGGCCGCGGCCGCGCCGCCGCCCATGCCGTTGTACAGCGCCACCATCTGCGGCATCGCGGTCATCTGTACGCGCTTGCCGGAGATCCAGGCGCCGATGCCGCCGATGGCGATCGCCAGCAGCATCAGGAAGTAGCGGCCGACCCCGGCCTCCATCGCCGGATGCCAGAGGGTTACCACGGTGGCCAGCACCATGCCGGCGCCGGCCCAGATGATGCCGCCGCGCGCGGTCTTGGGCGACCCCATGCGCTTGAGGCCGACGATGAACAGGACGGCGGCGATGAAGTAGCTCGCCTCGACGGTGAAATGCCAGAAACTCATATCGGTTGACCTTTATTCGTTGCTCGGGAGCGCTCGGATCGGGACCTTGCGGTTCGCCGTCAGTCCTTGGAGGACTTGAACATCTCCAGCATGCGTTCGGTGACCACGTAGCCGCCGACCGCGTTGCCGGCCGCCAGGACGACGCCGACAAAGCCGATCAGGGTCTCCCAGAATCCGTGCGCGTGGCCCAGGGCCACCATCGCGCCGACCAGCACGATCCCGTGCACGAAGTTGGAGCCGGACATCAGCGGCGTGTGCAGGATCACCGGCACCCGGCCGATGATCTCGTAGCCGGTGAAGGCGGCGAGCATGAATATGTAGAGCGCAACGAATCCGGTAATCATCTCGATCTCCTGTGTCTCGTGATCCGTGATTGGTGATTCGTGATTCGCTCTTGCCAATCACCGATCACGAATCACCAGTCACGTTTAGCCCTGAAGCGCTTCCTTGGCGGCCTCGTTCTTGATCTCGCCGTCGTGCGTCAGCACCGACTTGGCGAGGACCTCGTCGTCCCAGTCGATAGCGAGCTTGCGCGGCTGGGGTCCCTTGGGCTTGTCCTCGCCCTCGGGGGCCTCCTCCTCGACCAGGATCAGGCTCAGGAAGTTGAACAGGTTCTGGGCGTACATCTCGCTGGCGTGCTCGGCGAGCTCGGCCGGGACGTTGGTCGGGCCGAGGATGGTGACCGAGCCTTCCTTGACGGTCTCGCCGGGCTTGGTCAGCTCGCAGTTGCCGCCGCCGGCGGCGCCCAGGTCCACGATCACCGAGCCGGACTTCATCTTGGCGACCATGTCCTTGCTGATGATCTTGGGCGCGGGCCGGCCGGGGACCGCGGCCGTGGTGATCACCGCGTCCGCCTGACCGACGTGCTTCGCCAGCATTTCCTGCTGCTTGGCCTTCTCCTCGTCGGTGAGCTCGCGCGCGTAGCCGCCCTCGGCCTCGGCCTTGACGCCCTCGGCGACCAGGAAGTCGGCGCCCAGGGACTCGACCTGCTCCTTGGTGTCGGTGCGCACGTCGTAGGCCTCGACCTTGGCGCCCAGGCGCTTGGCCGTGGCGATCGCCTGCAGGCCCGCCACGCCGGCGCCGATCACCAGGACCTTGGCCGGGCGGATGGTGCCGGCCGCGGTGGTCAGCATCGGCAGGAAGCGCTCCAGCGAGTTCGCGGCCATCAGCGCGGCCTTGTAGCCGGCGGCCGAGGCCTGCGAGGACAGCGCGTCCATGCTCTGGGCGCGGGTGATCCGCGGCACCAGCTCCATGGCGAAGCAGGTGACGCCGGCCTCGTTCAGGGCCTTGACCGCCTCCGGATTCTGGTGGGCCTGAACGAAGCTGACCAGGATCGAGCCCTTCTTCATCTTCGCCAGGTTCTTGGGGTCCGGCGCGTTCACGGCGAGCACGACGTCGGCGTTGTAGACATCGCCGGCGCGTCCGACCACCTTGATCGGGTCGGCGTAGCCTTCGTCCGGGATGCGCGAGCCTTCGCCGGCACCCTTCTGGATCCGCACCTCGACGCCCAGCTTGGCGAGCTTCTCGGCGACCTTGGGGACCATGGCGACGCGATTCTCGCCGCTCGCGGCCTCTTTCGGGACTGCGATTGTTACCGTCATAGTTCCTGTTCCGATGAATGGGTCAAGGCCCGCACCGGCGTGGTTGTCACGCCGCGTGTCTCCCCGGGCCCGGCCGTCAATCGAGTCATTCTATTAGCGTTAACGGGCCGAGTAGTCTAACCGATGCGCGGGATTTTTCGTAATCGGCGCTTGGACAACCCGTCCGACGGGGTCACTCGCGGGCCGCCGCCTCGTAGCCGGGCGGAATCTCGAACACCAGGTCCGACAGGCGGTCGTGACCGACCCGTCTCAGGGTGCGCCGGGCGCCCGTGCCGTCCTGCCGATAGCGCACCGGCATGCCCTCGAGCGCCAGGTAGGGCAGGCCGACATTCTCGAAGCCGGTGCCGGCCAGCAGCGTCTCCATGAGTTCGAACATACCGCGCACGGTGGCGAACTCCGCCGGCGGGATGCCCAGGGCCCCGGGATCGGCCACGCACAGGGTCTCCTGCGGCTTGCCGTCGCGCCGGATCTCGATCTCGCGGCACTTGTGGCCGGCCACCTTGGATACGGCGCCGGTGGCTTCGGCGCGGGTGTCGCCGGCGGTGGCGTCGAAGCCCGGCACCTGGTCGGCCAGCGCCGCGCGGGCCGCCGCGCGCTTGTCCTCGGGCAGCTCGGCCAGCCGCGCTTCTATCCGGGCGCGCAGCTTGTCGAGTCGCCGGCGGATCGCCCGCGCGGCATCGGCATCCAGGCGCCGATAGCGCTTGGCCTCGGGGTCCACGGTGTAGATGCTGTCCTCGGCCGCGCGGTAGAGCTGCCAGGTGGGGCCGGGATCGTCGATGCGCAGTTCGCCCGGCCGCAACCGGACCGTGAAATCGCCGTCGCCGCCGCCGTACACGAGCGTGGTGTCGGCGCCGGCGGTGACCGCGGCACAGGCGAGCGCGACCGCCGCCGCCTGGGTTAAGGTTCGCATGCGTGAGGCCGAATGGGACGCGACAGAAACGTGAAGCCGACTCTACCCCAGTCGCTGTTGCTGGTCGATGCCAGCGTCTACATCTTCCGCGCCTGGCATTCGCTGCCGGATAGCCTGACCGCCGCCGACGGCGCGCCGGTCAACGCCGTCTACGGCTTCGGCGACTGCCTCTCCCGCATGATCGCCACCGCCCGGCCCCGTGCCGTGGCGGTGGCATTCGACGAATCCCTGGAGACTTCGTTCCGCAACGAGCTCTACGCCGACTACAAGGGCAACCGCGAGAGCGCGCCACCCGAGCTCAAGGCCCAGATCGCCCATTGCCAGTCGCTGGCCGGCGCCCTGGGCGCGACGGTACTGGTCAGCCCGCGCTACGAGGCGGACGACCTGATCGGCAGCCTCGCGGCGCGCGCGCCCGAGCCGGTGACCATCGTTTCCTCGGACAAGGATCTGGCGCAGCTCCTACGGCCCGGCGACATCCTCTGGGATTATGCCCGCGACCTGCGGTACGACCGCGAGGCCATCCGCGCCAAGTTCGGTGTCGACAGCGAGCGGATGCGCGACTATCTGGGTCTGGTCGGGGACGCCGTCGACAACATCCCCGGGGTCGCCGGCATCGGCCCCAAGACCGCGGTCGCGCTGCTGGCGGCCTACGGCGACCTGGATGCGCTGTACGCCGACCTCGACGGTGTCGCCGCCCTGCCGGGCCTGCGCGGCGCGGCCGGTGTCGCGCGGCGGTTGGCGGACGAGCGCGAGCGGGCCTTCCTCTCCCGCGAGTTGGCCACCATCGTGTGCGACGCGCCGTTGCCGCCGGAAGTCGCGGACCTGCGTTGGCGGCCGCCCGCGACCGCGGCGATCGAGACCTGGTGCGACGATCTCGGACTCGGCGGCCGGTTGCGCGGCCAGCTCCTGCGGCTGGCGGAGGCGGCATGAACCCGACGGATGCGCCCTGGCCGCAGATCGAGGCCGCCATCCGCGCGGCCGCCGGCAGTGATTTCCGAATCCGGGACGTGCGGCCGGTGGCCGGTGGTTGTATCCACGACGCGGCCAGCGTCGCCGGCGGCGGCGAACGCTTTTTCGTCAAGCGCAACCGTGCCGACCATGCCGATCTCTTCGCCGCCGAGGCCGCCGGCCTGGACGAGCTGCGCACCGGGCCGGCCCTGCGCATCCCCGCGCCGGTCACCCACGGCACGGTGGGGGAGCAGGCCTTTCTGGTACTGGAGTTCGTCGACCTGTATCCGCTCACCGGCGAGGCCATGGCCGTGCTCGGCGAGGCCCTGGCCGATCTCCACGGCATCGTGCGCGACACCTACGGCTGGGACCGCGACAACGCCATCGGCGCCACGCCGCAGCGCAACGCCCCGCACGGGGACTGGACCGAGTTCTGGCGCGAGAACCGCCTGGGCTATCAGCTCGAACTGGCCGCCCGGCGCGAGCCGGCACTGGCGCGTCTGGGCGAGCCGCTGGTGACCGGGCTGGCCGGCCTGCTCGCCGGCCACCGGCCCGAGGCTTCACTGCTGCACGGCGATCTCTGGGCCGGCAACGTCGCCGTGGACGCCGACGGTCGGCCGGTGCTGTTCGACCCGGCGGTGTATTTCGGGGACCGCGAGACGGATCTCGCCATGAGCGAACTGTTCGGCGGCTTCTCGCCGCTGTTCTTCGAGGCCTACCAGGGCGCCTGGCCCCTGGAGACCGGCTACCGCGAGGTCCGCCGCGACCTCTATCAGCTCTACCACCTGCTCAACCACTTCAACCTGTTCGGCGGCCACTACGGCCACGATGCCCGGCGCTGCATCGAACGCCTGCGCGCGGCCCTGTAACCTATCCCGCGCAACCTGTAACCTTGCGCACCATGTCCGCCGTCGCCCAGACATTGCAGCCCGGCTCGGTCAACGCCAACAAGCTGGCCAAACGCCTGCGCCGGCTCACCGGCCAGGCCATCGCCGACTACCGCATGATCGAGGACGGCGATCGCGTCATGGTCTGCCTGTCCGGCGGCAAGGACAGCTACACCCTGCTGGACATGCTGCGTTACCTGCAGGCCAAGGCGCCGGTGTCGTTCTCCCTGACCGCGGTCAACCTCGACCAGAAACAGCCGGGCTTTCCCGAGCACGTGCTACCCGATTACCTGCGGGATCTCGGGGTGGACTTCACCATCCTGGAGCGCGACACCTACAGCGTGGTCCGCGAGAAGATCCCCGAGGGCGCCACCATGTGCGGCCTGTGCTCGCGCCTGCGCCGCGGCATCCTCTATCGCTACGCGCGCGAGAACGGGTTCACCAAGATCGCCCTGGGACATCACCGCGACGACATCGTCGAGACCCTGTTCCTCAACCTGTTCCACGGCGGGCGGCTGGCGGCGATGCCGCCCAAGCTCAAGAGCGACGACGGTACCAATGTCGTGATCCGGCCGCTGGCCTACTGCCGCGAAAGCGACATCGAGCGTTGGGCTGGCCTCCAGGACTACCCCATCATTCCCTGCAACCTGTGCGGCTCCCAGGAGAACCTGCAGCGACAGGCGGTCAAGGCCATGCTCGCCGACTGGGAGCGCATCCACCCCGGCCGGGGCGAGACCATCTTCCGGGCCCTGACCAACGTCGCACCCTCGCAGCTTGCCGATCCCGAGCTGTTCGATTTCGCCGGCCTCGCACCGGAGCGCGGTCCCGACGACACTCTCTGAGGGCCGGATTCGGGGCGGCCTTTGGCGTATGCTGAACCGCAGGCATCCGCAGGGGGTACGCAGAGCGTGAGCGCCGCCGATCCCGGGCCCGCGGCCCGCGAACAATCCGTCGACCCCGCCCGACTGGCGGCGGTCTTCCGGTCCTCGGCCCTGAACGCCGCCGGGCGCCTGCTGGACGCCGCCCTGGACGGCGCGGAGGAAGGCTTGTTCCGCATCGAGGCGGAGGCCGATTACGATCCCGACGTCGTCGACGCCTGCGCCGAGGCCCGCCTGCTGGCGAGGGACGAGCGCGCCCGCCTGACCATGGTGTTCATCCAGGTGCTGGGCGAGGGCCTGTCCGGGCAGGGCGGCGCCAGCGAGCCGGGCGACGAGGCGCTGCTGCCCTCGGCCGAGGCCGGGGAGGCGGTCCGGGCCGGCGAGATGGCGGGCCGCCTGATCGAGCAATGCGCCGCCGACTTGGAGCCGTTGGAGGCACGGCTGGCCAGCCTGGCCGGGTCGGGCGGACCGCCGCCCACCGCGATCTCGCCCACCGTGCTGTGCCAAGCCTTCCGCCAGGCGATGCAGACCATCGGCGGCGGCCCCGACGCGCGGCAACTGCTGTACCGGCTGTTCGAGCGCACCTTGGAGGCGCGCCTGGGACGGCTCTACCGGAAGCTCGACCGGGCATTGGCCGGGCGCGGTATCGAGCCGGCGCCGCAGCGCCGCGGCACGGAGCGGGATGTCGCCGAGCGCCCGCCGCGCAGTGCCCACTGGGCCCGCCAGCTCAAGGCATCGCGCCGGGCGGTCGCGCCCGAGAACGAGTTCGGTCCCGGCGAGATCCTGTCGGCGCTGGCGGAGATCACCGGCCGCGAGGAGGCGTGGCGCTCCCCGCGTGCCCTGGTCGAGACCTTGTTGGAGACACTGCGCGGACACCAGCGGGACACCGCGCCCCGCTCCCTGCCGGCGCCCGCCCGCCGCCAGATCGGTCTGGTCGCGGCCTGGTGGAGCGATCTGTGCGCCGACCGTTCGGTGCCGGCGCCCGCGCTGCCCCTGCTGGCGCGGCTGCGGTCGACCCTGCTCGAGATCGCGTTGCTCGACGACGGCCTGTTCCGCGACCCCGACAATCCCGCCCGACGCATGGTCAATGAGCTGGCGACGCTGGCCGAGCCCGGCGAGACCGAGGTCTGGCGGCGGACGGCGACCGTGGTCGATCGCGTCCGGCGGGATTTCCGTCAACGTCCGGCCGTGGTCACCGCCGCGGCGCGGGCCCTGGGCCGACGGCGCGCACCGAGCCGCGACGCCGTCGTCGACAAGGCGCGCCGGATGGCCGTGCTGGAATTGCGCCAGCAGGCCCTGGGGCGCGCGCCGCCGCCCGGCATAAGGCCGTTCCTGCTCAAGGGCTGGGCGCCGGTGCTGGTGCGGGCCTACCTGGAGAGCGGGATCGACGGCCCTCTCTGGTGCACCGCCGTGAGCCGGCTGTCTCGGCTGCTGGCCCTGGTCCAGCCACCCGAGTACGGCGCCGATCCGGAGGCCCGCGTGCGGGCGCAGCGCGGTCTCGCCCGCGAGATCCGCGGGCAGTTGCTGGACCGGGGCGTCGGTCGGCGCCGGATCACCGACTACCTGAATGCCCTGGAGACGGCGTTCGCCGAGGCCAACCGGGCTCACGCCACGGCGGCCGTGCCCGAGGTCGAATCGTATGACGAGCCGGTGGCCTGGGACGCCGACGCCACGGTATTCGACGACAGCGGCGACTACGCGGCGGCCGACGCCCTGCCCGAGCGCCGTGCCGAACCCGCCGCCGAGCCGTTGCCGGCCGACACCGCCGGGTCGGTGCTCGCCGAGGCCTGCCGGCCGGGCCGCTGGTTCCAGCTCCATACCGGCGCCGAGTCCGGCACGCGCTGGCTGCGGCTGATCGACCACGACACCGAACGTGGCGTGGTGTCGTTCGGGGACCGCCGCGGCCGGGTGGCCCTGGAACGTCCGGCGGCCGAGTTCGCCGAGGACCTGCGGCTGGGCCGTTCGCGTCCGGTGTACGACGCCGAGGCCTTCGAGTCCCGGCTGGCGGCCATCATCGGCGGGCAGGCCCGGGACATGGCGCGCTGATGACGGGCCTTTGATATGGTCGAGGCATGACGTGCCACCAAAGGGAGGAAACCGTCATGCATCGCATTCTTTTGTTTCTCGCGATCCTCGGCTCGGGTCTCGCCCTGGCCGCCTGCTCCGACGACCAGTCCGGCCAGCAGGGCGGCGCCGGCGACAACGACACCGAACTCAAGGTCGATACCGAGAACGGCTCCTTCAGCTACGAGAACGAGGAGGGGGATTCCATCAGCGTCAACGGCGACGACGGCGGCGACCAGGGCAACGGCAAGGAATAGCCGCGGTCGCCCCTGAAAGCGATCCGGCGCCGGCCGGGTCCACTGTGACAGCCCCGTCGGGGGCGCGCCGCCGCGGCGGCGCACGATTCCAAGGGGGTAACCCCGCAACCAGAGGGAAGACGTGATGAGCAAGAAAGACGAGCGCAAGCACTTGGCCGCGGCCATCGGCACCGCTTTCGCGGCCTCCATGACCTTCGCCGGCGCCGCGTCGGCGGACGCCAATCCGTTCCAGGCCAGCGAGCTGGACGGCGGCTATCTCCAGGTCGCCAGCAGCCACGGCGCCGACAAGGATGCCGAGGGCAAGTGCGGCGAAGCCAAGTGCGGCGGCGACAAGGCGGCCGACAAGAAGGACGCCGAGGGCAAGTGCGGGGGCGACAAGCCCGCCGACAAGGATGCCGAAGGCAAGTGCGGCGAGGCCAAGTGCGGCGGGGACAAATAGTCCGCGCCGAGCTTGCGTGACGCCATGACGACCGAAGCCGTGAACCGTTATCCCGTGCATGGTGCCGGTCTGGGTCTGCGGCGGGCCCTCATGGGCCCGCTCGCGGACGCCCCGCCGCCGCAGGTGGATTTCCTGGAGGTGGCGCCGGAGAACTGGATCGGCATCGGCGGGGCGCGCAAGCGTGCCTTCCGCGAGTTCACCGAGCGCTACCCCTTCGTCACCCACGGTCTGTCGCTGTCGCTGGGCGGCCCCGCCCCGCTGGACGAGGACTTCCTGCGCGAGGTGCGCCGTTTCCTCGACGAACACGGCATCCGCTACTACTCCGAGCACCTGTCCTACTGCGGCGACGACGGTCATCTCTACGACCTGATGCCGATCCCCTTCACCGAGGAGGCCGTGGACTACGTCGCCGCACGCATCGCCCGCGCCCAGGACATCCTGGGGCGGCGCATCGCCGTCGAGAACGTCTCCTGCTACGCGACGCCCGGCGCCGAGATGAGCGAGATCGAGTTCGTCCGCGCGGTGCTGGAGCGCGCCGATTGCGAGCTGTTGCTCGACGTCAACAACATCTACGTCAACAGCGTGAATTTCGGCTACGACCCCGAGGCGTTCCTGGACGCGATTCCGGGCGAACGGATCGCCTATTGCCATATCGCGGGACACCATGACGAGGCGCCGGACCTGAAGGTGGACACGCACGGCGCCGATGTCTGCGACCCGGTCTGGAATCTGCTGGAAAGCGCCTACCGCCGCTTCGGCACCTTCCCCACCCTGCTGGAGCGGGACTTCAATTTCCCGCCCCTGCCGGAACTGCTGGCCGAGGTCGACGAGATCGTCGCCCGCCAGCGCCGCTGGGCCGGTCATCCGGGCGACTACTTCGAGGCCCGCGCAGGGGCCGAGGCCGCCCATGTCTGAGGGCGGCGGGCGGCCGCGCTTCCAGCAGCTCCAGTACGAGTTCGCCGCCCACCTGCGCGATCCCGAGCGCCATCCGCCGCCCGCCGGCGTCGAAGACCGGCGGCTGGCGGTCTACCGCGACCTGTTCTTCAACAACGTCGGCAACTATCTCGCGAAAGCCTTCCCGGTCCTGCGCCGCATCTACGCCGACGACGACTGGGATGCCATGGTCCGGGACTTTTTCGCCCGGCACGAATCGCACGGGCCGCAGTTCTATCAGGTCGCCGGGGAATTCCTGGCCTATCTCGACGACGAGCGCGGCGAGCGCCCCGAGGACCCGCCGTTCCTGCGCGAGCTGGCGCACTACGAGTGGGTGGAGCTGCGGCTCGCCATCCTGGACGCCGATCCCGACGCGGTGGCGGCCGACCCGGACGGCGACCTTCTCGCCCAGGCGCCGGTGCTTTCGCCGACGGCCTGGCCGCTGGTCTACCGCTATCCGGTGCACACCCTGGGGCCGGACAACCATCCGGACACGCCTCCGGACGAGCCCACCCACCTGGTGGTCTTCCGCGACCGGGGCGACCGCGTGCGCTTTCTCAAGATCAATCCGGTCACGGCCCGCCTGCTGGCGTTGATCCGGGAAAGGCCCGAGGCGCCGGGACGCGAGCACCTGGAGACCATCGCCGCCGAGTTGCGGCACCCCGACCCGGCCACGGTGATCGCGGGCGGACGTGACATCCTCGCCGATCTGACGGCCCGCGACGTCATACTGGGTACCCGCCCGCCCGACGCGCCGGCGTGACCGGTTGGTTACAACGTCGCCAATCCGCCGGGCGGCCAGCCGCGAGCGCCACTTGTCCCGCTTATCACAAGGTTATCCACAGCGTTGTCCAGGGCCGCTGTGAATGAAGGCGTGGCGCCGGCGGCCGGGATGCCGAACGCCGTAGTCTCGTAACGACCCTCTCGGACCGTAGGCCGGGATAAGCGACGCGTTCCCGGCATGCCGCCGATGATTCTCGATTGCGGAAGAAATGATCTTGAACCACAGAGGCACAGAGGACACAGAGATTTAATGGGGTGAGTCTTCTTGGCCCCTTTTGCTCCTGTGCTCTCTGTGTCTCTGTGGTTGATCTTCTAGCTGCCGAAAACGGGCCAGACGGCCCTTGTTCCAGCCCACGCCTGCCGAAGATCACGACGGCGGAAAGCGCCTCGGCAAGCGGCCGGCAAGAACATGGACCACAGAGGCGCACGGAGGCGCACAGAGGGACACAGAGGAAACTGACTGTTGTCCCGGAAGCCGCAAAGAAGCCTGCCCCGGACACGATCACGGTTTTCAAGCGAAAGAGACGGATAGCCCGTTAAGGTTCGTTGCCAACCCGGCAGCTCGAGCGCCGGGGCGCTTCGCGGTCGGTGCCGTGCCGGGCCAGGGTATTTGTTTATCCACAGATTGACACCGATTAACGCAGATTAATTGGGGCTGTTCTTTAATCTGCGTCCATCGGCGTCATCTGCGGATCGTTTCTTCCGGGAACCGCCCGCCAAGCTCCGTTGCCGCCCCGGCAATTCGGTCGCCTAGGCGCTGCGCGGTCGGCGCCGTGCCAAGCCAAGGCATTTGTTTATCCGCGGATGGACGCCGATTAACGCAGATTGATTGGGCTACTCTTTAATCTGCGTATATCTGCGTAATCTGCGGATTATTTCTTTCAGGAACCACACGCCAAGGTCCGGTTCTAGCTCGGCGTTTCGGTCGCCGGGGCACTACGCGGTCGGCGCCGTGCCGAGTCAAGGCGCTTGTTTTATCCGCAGATTGACACCGATTAACGCAGATTGGTCAGGGCTGTTCTTTAATCTGCGTCCATCAGCGTCATCTGTGGATTCTTTCTTCCGGGAACCACCCGCCAAGGTCCGTTACCAACCCGGCAGTTCAGTCGCCGGGGCGCTGCGCGGTCGGTGCCGTGCCAAGCCAAGGCATTTGTTTATCCGCGGATGGACGCCGATTAACGCAGATCGGTTGGACTGCTCTTTAATCTGCGTCCATCGGCGTAATCTGTGGATTCCTTCTTCCGGCAAGCGGCCAGCAAGAACCTCCGCGCGCCTCCGTGCGCCTCTGTGGTTGCATTTCAAAGCCCGGGCCCGGCCGGCGGAAGCTCGGCCACTGGCCGGACGGCCCACTCATGCCGGTTGGTTTCGTAGACACCCTCTCAGTCCCGCTGGCGGAAGCCCCACTTCGCGAGCAGCCCCTCGAATTCGTCGAGATCGTGGAAGCTCACGCGCACCTCGCCGCGGCGGCGGTCCGGGTCGTAGTGGATATGCACGGTGTTGCCCAGGTGCTCGGCCAGGGCCCGTTCCAGCTCCGCCATCTCGCGGCTGGCGCCGGCGTCGCCGGCGACCTGCTGGGTCTCGCGGGCCTGGGCCCGGCGCCAGGCGTTCTCGAGGGCGCGCACGGACAGGCCGCGGCGCATGGCGTGGCGGGCGAAACCGGGCTGGTCTGCCTCGGGGATGCCGGCGAGGATCTTGGCGTGGCCCAGCGACAGATCGCCGTCGTCGATCGCTTGTTGCACCGGCGGCGCGAGCCGCAGCAGGCGCAGGTGGTTGGTGACGTAGGCGCGCGATTTGCCGATACGGTCGGCGGCGGCGTCGTGGGTCAAACCGTGCTCCCGGCACAGGCTCTCCAGGCCGCGCGCGGTCTCCATCGGCCCCAGCGACTCGCGCTGGAGGTTCTCGATCAGGCCCAGGATCGCGGCCTCGGCGTCCGAGAGATCGTCGCGCACCACCGCCGGCAGGGTGTGCACGCCGGCGAGCTGGGCCGCGCGCCAACGCCGTTCCCCGGCCAGCAATTCGTAACCGCCGTCGGCGAGGGTGCGCACGACCACCGGCTGGACCACGCCCGATTCCGCCACCGACTGCGCGAGGTCCTCCAGCGCCGCCTGGCGGAACTGGCGCCGCGCCTGGAACCGCCCCGGGCGGATCAGGTCGACCGGCAGGTCGCGGACATCGCGGTCGCCGGGGTGCCCGGTCCTGGATTGCGCCGTGGTCATCGGCCCCCGTGATAAGCTAATTTCCCGCAGAGCCGCATCATAACAGGCAGCTATCCGCCGCGACGCGGCGGCCAAGGGGAATCCGACATGGCGTTCCGAAGATACCTGAAACCGCGTGTGGTGCCGCAGGAGGTGGAGCAGATCGTGGACGCTCTGCCGCACCACAACGTGGGCAGCCAGGGCTACGACCCGTGGGGTCTGAACCTGGACACCGCCAAGATCAGCTTCACGGCGGTGCGCTGGCTATACGAGCACTATTTCCGGGTGGAGGCCCACGGCCTGGAGAATGTGCCCGCGGACGGCCGGTTGCTGCTCATCGGCAACCACAGCGGGCAATTGCCCATGGACGGCGTGATGGCGGCCTATGCCATCGCCACCAACCCGCACGGGCCGCGTCTGCCGCGCACCATGGTCGAGCGTTGGTTCCCGACCGTCCCGTTCCTGGGCAATTTCATCAACCAAGTCGGCGGCGTGGTCGGCGATCCCAAGAACTGCGGCAAGATGCTGGAGCGCGAGGAGGCGATCATCGTCTTCCCGGAGGGCATCCGCGGCTCCGGCAAGCCCTACCGGCTGCGTTACCAGCTCCAGCGTTTCGGCCACGGCTTCATGCATCTGGCCATGGAACACCGCACGCCGATCGTGCCCATGGGGATCGTGGGCTGCGAGGAGACCATGCCCTCGGTCACCAACATCAAGCCCCTGGCGCGCATGCTGGGGGTGCCCTACTTCCCGCTGGCGCCGCTGGTGCCGTTGCCCGCCAAGGTCCACATCTGCTTCGGCGAACCCATGCATTTCCCCGACGACGCGCGGGACGAGGGCGAGGTCGAGCGGCGCGTGGAACGGGTCAAGGACGCGATCCGTGATCTCATCGACCAGGGTCTGGCCAAACGCAGGGGCAAGTTCTGATGGCGGACAACAGCGAGGACAAGAGCGGCAAGCGCAAGGTGCCGGCCCGGCGCAAGGCGCCCGCGCGGCGCAAGCCCGCGGCATCGTCCGAGTCCCGGACCAAGACCGCGGCACCCGCGGCGCCGACCCCGCGGCGCAAGCGCGAGAAGGTGCTGGTGACGGGGGCCGCCGGCGCCCTGGCGCAGCACGTAATCGCCCTGCTCAAGGGGGACTACGACGTGGTCGGGGTCGATTTTCGCGGCACCCAGGCCACGCATCCCGACACCGTCGACTACGAGGTGGACTTCAACAAGCGCACCTTCGAGGATGTGTTCCGCGAGAACGATTTCGCGGCCATCCTCCACCTGGGCCGCATCCGCGCCACCCAGCTCGACCGCGGCCGGCGCTACTCGTCCAACGTGGTGGGCACCGAGCGCATGCTCCGCTTGGCGCTCAAGTACGGCGTCGAGCAGGTGGTGGTGCTGTCCACCTTCCACGTCTACGGCGCGCACCCGAGCAACCCGTCGCTGATCGACGAGGACTATCCCCTGATGGCGGCCAGCCAGCACGAGGAGCTGGTGGACGCGGTGGAGCTGGAGAACCTCGCCAACATCTATCTCTACAAGCATCCCGAGCTGCACATCACCGTGCTGCGGCCCTGCAACATCGTGGGTCCCGGCATCAGCAACGCCATCGGCAAGGTCCTGGCCCAGCCCGTGGCGCCCTGCCTCGGCGGGTTCTCGCCGCTGATGCAGTTCATCCACGTCGAGGACATGGCGGAGGCCATCCTCGCGGCCTACAAGGGCAATGTGCCCGGGGTCTACAACGTCGCCCCGGACGACTGGATCGCGTTCCAGGACGCCCTCGAGCAGGCCGGCTGCCGGCGCCTGTTCCTGCCGTCCATCCCGCCGGCGATCCCGCGGCTGCTGGCCGGCGCCCTCGGTCGCTACGCGTTCCCGACGTATCTGGTGGACTTCTTCAAGTATCCGGTGGTGCTGGACGGCGGCAAGTTCGCGCGTACCTTCGGTTTCAACCCCGGCTATAGCTACGGCGACATCTTCGCCTACTACCGTTCGCACAAGGGGACAGTGCGTCTATAATCCGGCGCCGCCACGGCCCGTACCGAACGACGCGGAAGGAGCGGATCTGCATGTACAAGCGTTTTCTCGCCATCGGAACCCTGGTCGTGCTGGGCTCGGGCTGTGCCCACTCGCCGCCCGCGGACCCCTGGGATCCGCTGGAGCCGGTCAACCGCAAGGTGTACCAGTTCAACGACGTGTTCGACCGCTACGCGGCGCGCCCGGTCGCCAAGGCGTATCGCGACTACACGCCGTCGCCGGTACGGCGCGGCGTGGGCAACTTCTTCGATAACGCGCGCTATCCGATCACCGCGGTCAACAGTTTCGCGCAGGGCAAGTTCGGGGACGGCACCTCCGACATCGGCCGCTTCCTGATCAACACCACCGCCGGTTTTCTGGGCGTGTTCGATGTCGCCACCTCGCTGGGGCTGGAGGCCAACGACGAGGACTTCGGCCAGACCCTGGGCGCCTACGGTCTGGGCCAGGGCGCCTATCTGATGCTGCCTTTCCTCGGCCCCTCGACCGGCCGCGACGTGATCGGCGACGGCGTCGACCAGTTCGCCAATCCGCTGAACCTGATCGACGACTTCGCCACCCGCATGGCCGTGCAGGCCGTCTATCTGGTCGATCTGCGGGCCAGCTTCCTCGGTTTCGACCGGTCCGTGCGCAATGCCTTCGACCCCTACACGTTCGTGCGCACCGCCTACTTGGAGGATCGGCTCAAGAAGGTCCACGACGGCGATCCGCCGCGAGAGCGTCTTGACCTCGAGTGATCCCGACGCCATAACGGCCCTCGCCGGTCTGTCCCGCGAGGCGCTTTACGCGCACGCCGAGACCTATTTCCGGCATGCCGGCGGCACCGAGCCGAACGTCGCCGTGATCGAGCACGAAGGTGTGCGCGCGGTGCTCAAGGATTACGGCGCCGCGCCCGGTTGGTTCGGGCGCTGGCTCGGGCCGCTGCTGATCCGCCGGGAGGTCCAGGCCCTGGAGTGTCTCGCCGGCCTGTCCGGCATACCCGTTCTCTATCGCCGGGTCGACGCCCGCGCGCTGCTGATGGAATACGTGCCGGCCCGGCCCTGGTCGAAGATGCGGCCCGGCGCGGATGCCTTCGAGCGTCTGGAGGCGCTGGTCGCCGCGATGCACGACCGCGGCGTGGCGCATTGCGACCTGCGCTCGCCCAGCAACATCCTGGCGGACGACGCGGGCCGGCCCTATCTCGTGGACTTTGTCGCCCGGATACGGCGCGGAGCCGCCTGGAACCTGCCCTGGAACGCGCTGTTCGCCGGCTTCTGCCGCGCCGACCGCAACGCCCTGGCCAAGCTCAAGGTCCGCTACGCGCCGGAGCTGGCCTCCGAGGCGGAGCGGGCCCAGGCCCGCCACGGTCCGTTCGACCGCGCGGCGCGGCGGCTGGGGGCCGGCATCCGTGCCCTCACCCGGCTGTTCGTGCGCCGCGCGTCGCGCTGAGGTGACGGCATGGCCTGGCTGACCCGTCTACTGCTGCTGTTCACGGGCCTGGTGCGCTGGCCGTTGCGCGCCTGGGTGCGCGCGCGGGTGACACCCTCGGACCTGACCGAACTCAATCTCGATCCGGACGCGCCCATCTGCTACGTGCTGCCGAGCGGCGGCCTCGCCGACTGGCTGACCCTGGAGGCGGTGTGCGCGGCGCACGGCCTGCCGCGCCCGCACCTCGCCACCAACCGCCTGCCCAACGCCCGGCGCGCGGTGGTGCTGGCCCTGCCCGTGGGCCGCGGTAAGCCGCGTTCCGAGCTCCAGCGGATCGTGGTGCGCGGCCTGCACGACCGCAGCTTCGACGTCCAGCTCGTGCCGGTTTCCATCTTCTGGGGCCGCGACCCGGTCAAGGAGACCTCGCTGTTGCGCATCCTGTTCGCCGACAGCGAGCGTTCGGGACGGCTGCGCAAGCTGCTGATCATCCTGGCCCAGGGCCGCAACGTGCTGGTGCATTTCGGGCAGCCGCTGGATTACCGCGGCTTCCTGGCCGAGGACCTGCAGCCCAACACCGTCGTGCGCAAGCTGGTGCGGGTGTTGCGCGTGCATTTCCGCCGCCAGCGCGCGGCGACCCTGGGGCCGCCGCTGTCGCACCGCAGCCAGGTGATCAACTCGCTGCTCGCGGATGCCGAGGTACGCAAGGCGATCGAGCGCACCGCGCGCGCCGAGGACATCAGCATCGAGGCGGCCCGCGCCCGGGCCCGGTCCTGCGCCGACGAGATCGCCGCCGACTACTCCAACATCGCCATCGGCTTCATGCTGCGGGTGCTGACCTGGCTGTGGAACCGGATCTACGACGGCGTCGACGTGCGCCACCTGCAGCGCCTGCGCAGCACCGCGCACGACCGCTCGCTGATCTACCTGCCCTCGCACCGCAGCCACATGGATTACCTGCTGGTGTCCTACATCCTCTACCAGGAGGGTCTGGCCCTGCCGCAGATCGCGGCCGGCGTGAACCTGGACTTCTGGCCGGTGGGCGGGCTGCTGCGGCGCTGCGGCGCCTTCTACATCCGCCGCAGCTTCCGCGGCGACAAGCTCTACACCGCCGTTTTCCGGGCCTATGTCGACGCCCTGATCGGCCGCGGCCAGCCGATGAAGTTCTACCCCGAGGGCGGCCGCAGCCGCACCGGGCGCCTGCTGCCGCCCAAGACCGGGATGCTGGCGATGGTGGTCCAGAGCTGCCTGCGGCACAGCGAGCGCCCGGCGGCCATCGTGCCGGTCTACATCGGCTACGACCGGGTCATGGAGGTCAACAGCTACTTCGACGAGCTGCGCGGTACCCGCGCCAAGAAGGGCGAGTCCATGGGCGATCTGTTCCGCGGCGGCCGCAAGGTGCTCAAGCGCAAGTACGGGCGCGCCTACGTCGCCTTCGGCGAGGCCATCCCGTTGCACGAGTTCGCCGATTCGGTGCAGCCGGACTGGCGGCACACGACCCTGCCGGGTGCCGACGGCGGCCGCCCGGAATGGCTGGGCGGCCTCGTCTCGCGCCTGGCCGAGACGGTCATGGTCCGGATCAACGCCACCGCGACCCTGAATCCGGCGGGCCTGGTGGCGTTGATCCTGCTCGGCAGCCCGCAGAAGGCGGTGGCCGAGGACGAGATGATCCACAGTCTCGACCTGCTCGCGGCGCTCGCGCGGACCCGCCCCTACGGCGACGACGTCACCGTCCCCGACATCCCGGGCCGGGCCATGCTGGCCGAGGCCGAGCCCCTGACCCGCCTGGTGCGTGTGCCGCATGCCTGGGGCGACGTGCTCACGGTGGAGTCCCGCCAGGCGGTGCTGCTGACCTACACGCGCAACAGCGTGATGCACCTGTTCGCGCTGCCGTCGCTGATCGCGAACTTCTTCAGCCACGCCCAGCAGCGGGCCGAGGACACGCTGCTCGACGAGTGTGCCGACCTTTATCCGCTGCTCGCCTCGGAGCTGTACCTGCGCTGGCCGGAGGACGACTGTCGCGCTGCCTTCGCCGACGCCCTGGCCGGCATGGTCGAGGTGGGATTGCTGCAGCGGGCCGGCAACGGCCGCCTGCGCCGGCCGGCCGCCGGCAGCCACGAGTTCGCGGCCCTGATGAGCCTGGCCCGGATCATGCGCGAGTCGCTGGAGCGTTACGCCATGACCCTGGTGCTGCTGGCCAACAACCTGCCCTCCGGCCGCGCCCGGCGCGAGGGCTTCGAGCGCCAGTGCCAGCTCATGGCCGAGCGCATGGCCATCCTCAGCGGACGCAACAGCCCCGAGTTCTTCGACCTGCGCCTGTTCGGTAATCACCTGCGCACCCTCGGCCGCATCGGCCTGGTCCGCATCAGCGGCGGCGAGCTGCACATCGACCCGGCCCTGCGCCGGCTCTCCGAGCACGCCCTCCAACTCCTCGGTCCCGACCTG
Source organism: Salinisphaera sp. PC39 (assembly GCF_040361335.1). Classification (NCBI taxonomy): domain Bacteria; kingdom Pseudomonadati; phylum Pseudomonadota; class Gammaproteobacteria; order Salinisphaerales; family Salinisphaeraceae; genus Salinisphaera; species Salinisphaera sp. PC39. Next base: position 101,029 of record NZ_APNM01000010.1, read on the forward strand.
CGCCAGTCCATCCTGCACCTGACCAGCCGCCGCCTGGCCGCGACCGGCCAGACGCCGGCGGAAGAAAAGTAATCCGCAGATAAACGCAGATGAACGCTGATTGGGTGCGCAGAGTGCATGCCCGGCGTCCGGGGAATCTATCTGCTCGGCGTGTCAGCGACAGCAGGACGAAAGGCGCCAACCGCCCTATCCCGAATCCGCCAATGGAGCCGGGATGCGGTTACCAATCGAAAAATCCGCGTCAATCCGCGTTCATCGGCGGATAGCCTGCTTCCCTCAGGTGAACACGTAGTAGCCGGGCGCCAGATCGCCGGCCGGGTGGCGGTCGCTGCCCAGACGCTCGGGGGCGGGGGTGTCCGGCTCGCTGCCGCCGGTCTTCCACTCCAGCCATTCCGGCCACCAGGAGCCCTCACGCAGGCCGGCGTTGTGCAGCCACTCGTCCGGGTCCGGCGGGTAGTCCTCGTTCACGTAGTAGCGGGCGTGGCGCTTGCCCGGCGGCGTGACCACCGCCTGGATGTGCCCGGAGGAGCCCAGCACGAAGCGCTTGCGGCCGCCCAGTATCCGGGTGGCCGGGTAGCAGGCCCGCCACGGCACGATGTGGTCCTTGATGCCGGCGACGATGAACTCGTCCACGTCCACGGCGCCCGGATCGATGCGGCGGCCCTTCACCTTGACCCCGCGCGGCGTCATGAAGGGGTTGCGCTCGAACACGTCGATGGCGTCGCCGTGGAAACCGGCCGGCAGCCGCGTCGAGTCGTTGTTCCAGTACAGGAAGTCGAAGGCGGGCGGGTCGTTGCCCATCAGGTAGTTGTTGGCCACGAACAGCCAGACCAGGTCGGCGGGCCGCATCCAGGCGAACACCCGCGCCATCTCGGCGCCGTCGATCACGCCGCGGCGCTGCACGTAGCGCCGCGCGGCGCGCATGGTGGCGTCGGTGGCGAACAACCCCAGCAGCATCGGCTGGCTCATGTCGACCGCGGTCACCAGCAGGGTCTGGCTGTTGATCCGGTCCAGGCGCTTGGTGGCCTGGAGATAGCCGAGCGCGGCGATGGTGGTCAGGCCGCCGGCGCAGGCGCCGATCAGGTCGATCGAGGACTGGCCGCTGACCTCGCGGACCACCTCGATCGCTTCCAGCACGGCGCCGACGTAGGTGTCGATGTTCCAGTCCGCGTGCCGCCGGTCGGGATTGCGCCAGCTTATGGTGAACATCTGTACGCCGTGGTCCACGGCGTATTTCACGAAACTCTTGTCCGGCGCCAAATCGACGATGTAGTACTTGTTGATCTGCGGCGGCACGAACAGCACCGGCCGGGCGTGCACGCGCCCGGTGGCCGGCCGGTACTGGATCACCTCGCAGACCTCGTTGCGGAACACTACCGCGCCCGGACTCGCGGCCAGGTCCTTGCCCACGCGGAAGGCGTCCCTATCCACCTGACGCGGCATGCCGTGGTTGTGGCGCAGGTCGTGCGCGAGGTTGCGCAGGCCCTTGATCACCGAACGCCCGCGGGTCTTGACCAGCCGGTCCAGGAAGCCGGGATTGCCCAGGGGGTGGTTGGTGGGCGCGGCGGCCTCGGTGATCTGCATCAGCACGAAGCGGGCGCGTTCCTTGTCCCGCGGATCGGCATCGGCCGAGGCGAGGATGTCGAACATCGCCTTGCGCCACACCAGCCAGGCCTGCAGCACCCGCCGGTAGTACGGGCTCCGCTCCCAGATCCGGTGCCGGAAGCGCAGATCCCGCGGCGGCGGCTTGATGTGCGAGCGCCCGAGCAGGATGCGCCCGAGCTCGCCCGCGAGCTGGAGCTCCTTGCGCATCACCACCCGCGGATTGACCGCGAGCACCCGCGCGAACCGCCGGAAGGCGTCCAGGAAATCGCGCGGGGACACGCCCAGCACCAGGTTCGCGCCGAGCAGATTCTGGGCCGCGTCCTCGGCCTGCTCCAGCGCGCTCTGCATCTCCGCGTTGAGTCGTTCTCTCGCCGTTGTCATGCCGCACTAGGTGGGGACGGTGTCCCTGGTGTTGCAAGGGGTGTACCAGCCGTGCCGGAGGCGGGAAGCGCCGATGGGCCTCAGCTTAGTGCGGTTATATGACCTTGGTGTGCCGAGCGGGTTGCACCGTCATGGTGCGGGTCAGTGCCGGCCGCCGAGCCCCGGCCGCCAGAGATAGAGGAATTGCGGCGAGGTCAGGCTCTCCAGCGAGAGGGTCGGGCCCGACAGGGTCGCGGCCGGGCCGCCGCCGCTCTCCGGCCGGCCGGCGAAGCGGGAATAGACGGTCTCGGCGGATTCGCCCTCGCGGTGGTACATGATCACGCGGGCCTCGCTCACGCCGGCCCGCCGGCGGGCCAGGTCGATGGCGTCCTCGAGCCGGCCGAGGCCGTCGACCAGGCCCAGCTCGCGGGCCGGCCGGGCGGCGAAGATACGGCCGTCCACGATGCGCTCGCGTTGCGACTCGGACAACGCCGGGCGCCGGGTCTCGACCACCTCGACGAAGCGGGCGAACAGGTCGTCCAGCACCCCCTGGACGATGTCGCGCTCCTCCTCGGTGGCGCCGCGCAGCGGCGACAGCAGGTCCTTGTGCGGACCGGAGGTATAGGTCTCGTCCTCGACGCCGAGCTTGTCCATCAGGCCGGCGACGTTGACCCCCACCAGGATCACGCCGATCGAGCCGGTGACCGTGGTCGGGTGGGCCAGGATGTCGTCGGCGGCCAGGGCCACGTAGTAGCCGCCCGAGGCGGCCACGCCGCCCAGGGAGGCGACCATGGGCAGGTCGCGTTCCGCCGCGAAGCCCCGCAGGCGATGGTAGATCTCGTCGCTGGCGGTGACCCCGCCCCCCGGACTGTCGATGCGCAGGACCACGGCCGCGATCGCGGGGTCTTGTTCGGCCTTGTCGAGCTCGGCGGCCACGCGCGCCAGGGTGCTCTGTTCGCGCACCAGGCCGAAGGCGCGTTCGGTGGGCTGGTCGCTGATGAAGCCGTCGACGGCGATCACCAGGATCTTGGCGTCGCCCTCGCCCTCCAGCACGGTCTCGCGCAGCCCGGGGTCGCGCTCGAACCAACTCAGCGGCGGCGCCACCACCACCACGCAGCCGGCCAGGATCGGCAGCAGCGCGGCGACGGCCAGCAACCGCGACAAACGACCCGTCGCACGCATGCTCAGTGCACCTTGGCCTGCCAGGCCTCGATGGCGGTCACGATATGCCGCGCGGCCTGTTCCAGGGAGTCCAGGGCGCCTTCGCGGTCGCCGTCCTGCAGCAGTTCCCAGGCCATGGCCACGTACGGGCGCGCGCCCTCGGTGACGTCGTGCTCGGCGAGCTGGGCGTAGGCGGCCTCGAGCGCGGCCAGGCACTGGCCCACCGCGTCGGCGTCGAGCTTGGCCTCCTGCAGGACCATCACGCAGGCGGCGGCGGGGGCGGCGTTCAGCAGGTCGCGCTCCTCGTCGCCGCTGCCGTGGGTCTCGGCATGGAGGTCCGCGAGCCGGGCCACCAGGTCGATCAGGGCGAGCATCGCCGCCATGTCGGCGTGCAGGGTGGGATCGCCGCGCTTGGCGGCGACGTCGGCGCAGACCTTGAGGGGCGGGCCGACGACGGCGTGATAGGTCGCGGGGTCCAGGGCGTCGAGGTTGTCCTCGGCCAGGGACTCGGGATCCAGGCTGGTGCTATGGCTCATGACGGTCGTCCGGGAAGCGTTCGTACCATTGTCGCAGAATCGCCTCGAAACGGTCCGCCGCCTCCCCGAACGGCAGGTGGCCGATGCCCGCCATGCGTTCCAGTTGCGCATGCGGCACGCGGTACTTGATCAGCCGTGCCTGGGCGAACGGCACCACCGGGTCGGCCGTGCCGTGCACCAGCAGGGTCGGCGCGCGGACCGCGCCCAGCCGGTCGCGGATGTCGTGCTCGTGCATGGCGGCCATGAAATGGCGCAGCGCCGTGCGGTCCGTGCGCTTGAGGTCGGCCACCACGGTTTCGAGCATCGGCGCCAGCGGCGGCCAGGCATTGCAGGCACGCGGCCGGTTGGTGGCGGCCAGCGCCGCCAGACGGGCGATCGCCGGATGCGACCGCATCAGGCCGAGACCGGCGCCGAACAGCGGGCCGCCCAGGCGGTCGAGCCGGGCCACCGCCTGCAACAGGCCGATGCCGCCGTTCCACTCGCCCTGGGCGAAGGCCGAGACCGCGCAGATCGAGCGTACCCGCTCCGGCGCCGCCGCGGCGATCGCCAGGGCGGCGTAGCCGCCGGTGGAATGGCCCAGCAGGTCGCAGGGCCGGTCGCCCGCGATCTCGGCGAGCACCCCGGCGAGGCCCTGTCCGAAGAGTTCGGGCGGCATCGGCCGGTCGGCGAAGTCCGGCGGCGCCTCGCTGGGGTGATGCGCCGGCAGGCCGACGGCGTGCCAGCGACGGCCCGCCAGGGCCGGCGGCAGGATATGGGTCCAGATGCGCGGCGACAGGGCGACGCCGTGCAACAGGATCAGCGGGGTCGTGTCGCGGTCTTCGTGCCGGGACAGGACGGCGATGCGGTGGCCCTCGACCTCGACGTGACGCAGGTTTTCGCTCATCGGCGCAACGGGCGGGAGGTGGAAAGCCAGCATGACGGGAAGCTCCGGCGGCTGGCAAGCGCGCGCCGCGGCCTCACGCGGCCGGGCGCGGCAGCCACAGACGGACCCGGCCGCCGCCGTCCGGGCCCGCGGCCAGCTCGATCGCGCCGTCGTAGGCCCGGACGATCTCGGCGGTGACGGCCAGTCCGATGCCCTGGCCCTCGCGCCGGGTATCGGCGCGTACCCCGCGTTCCAGCAGGCGTTCGCCGGCATCGGCGGGGAATCCGTCGCCGTCGTCGTCCACCGTGATCTCGGCCCGGCCGTCGGCGGCGCGCGCGCCCAGGCGCACGTGGCGACGGCCGTACTTGGCGGCGTTGTCGAGGAGATTGCCCAGGATCTCGGTCAGGTCGCCGGCGTCCACCGCCAGCTTGAGCTCCGCCGGCACCGCCAACTCGAACTCGATCTCGCGGTCGGCGTAGACCTTGCGCAGCGCCCCGATCACCTTGGCCGCGCCGTCCCGCAGCGACACCGGCGGCGCCATGCTGCGCCCGCCGGCGGCGGCCGCCCGCTGGAGCTGGTAGTCGACGATCTCGTTGACCCGGCCGAGCTGGCTTTCGAGCTGGCGCCGGTGCCTGGCCGGCAGATCGCGGTCCGAGGCCAGCCCGCGCAGGACGGCGATCGGCGTCTTGAGGCTGTGGGCCAGGTCGCCCAGGGCGTTGCGGTAGCGCTCCAGGCGCGCCTGGTCGTTGGCCAGCATCAGGTTCAGGTTGTCCGCCAGGGGCGCGATCTCGGCGGGATAGCCGCCCTCGATGCGGCTGGCGCGGCCGGCCTCGATATCGCGCACGCCCCGCGCCAGCCGCCGCAGTGGCGCCAGCCCCCAACGCAGGATCGCGAGCTGCAGGGCCAGCAGCACCGCCGCCGCCGCGCCCAGCCACATCCACAGCGCGCCGCGGAAACGCTGCATCTGCGCCGCGAACGGCGCCGCGTCCTCGGCCACCACCAGGGTGTAGCGATAGCTCTCGCCGCCGTCCACGACCCAGCGGATGCCGAAGGCCAGGGTCAGCCAGCGGTCATCGGCGCCGCGGCCGCGGACCTCGGTGTCGAAGCGCCATTCGCCCACCGCCGGTATCTCGGGCAGGGGAATCCGGTCCACCAGCGAGGGCGAGCGCCAGGCGACGCCGCCGTCGCCGTCCAGGACCATGGCGTAGAGGCCGCCGCCGGGCCGGGTGAGGGCGTTCTGGGGGAGATCGCCGGCGTCGAGGGCAAAGCCGCCGTCGGCGGCGATCTCGGCGTTGCCGAGCAGGGCGTAGACCAGGCCCTGCATCTTGTCGCGCGCGGCCTGCTCGGCGCGCTCGCGCACCGCCTGTTCCAGGGCGAAGCCGGTGAACGCCACGAACGCCACCAGGACCACGCCGGTGACCGCGAGCAGGCGCGCGGTCAGCGAGTTCATTCGCCGGCGGGTTCGGCGCGCAGGCGGTAGCCGCGGCCGCGCAGGGTCTCGATCGGGGCGCGCGTGCCGTCCGGGTCGAGCTTCTTGCGCAGCCGGCGCACGAACACTTCCAGGACGTTGCTGTCGCGGTCGGCGTCTTCCTCGTAGATATGCTCGGTGAGATCGGTCTTGGAGACCACCTCGCCGGCATGCAGCATCAGGTGCTCCAGCACCCGGTATTCGTAGGCGGTCAGCGTGATCGGCTCGCCGGCGACCCGGACCTCCTGGCGCGCGGTGTCGAGGGCGATATCGCCGCATTCCAGCAGCGAGCGGGCCCAGCCGCGCGAGCGTCGCAGCAGCGCCTGCAGCCGCGCCAGCAGTTCCTCGGGATGGAAGGGCTTGACCACGTAGTCGTCGGCGCCGGCTTCCAGGCCCTCGACCTTGTCCTGCCAGCGGCCGCGGGCGGTCAGGATCAGGATCGGGAAGGAGCGGCCCGCGGCCCGCGCCTCGCGGATGATCTCCATGCCGGTGCGGCCGGGCAGGCCGAGGTCGATGATGGCCACGTCCGCCGGGTACTCGCCGGCGAAGAACAAACCCTCCTCGCCGTCGCCGGTGGCGTCCACCGCGTAGCCCTCGTCGCGCAACTGCGTGCGCAACTGCTCGCGCAGGTCGGCGTCGTCCTCGATGATCAGCGCACGCATCGGTCCGCCCTCTGTCAGTCCGCGGGTACCCGCACGCTGCGGACGTTGCCGTCCTTGAGCAGCTTCACGCGGTAATGCGGCCGCGCGCCGCGTTCCAGGTGCACGTCGAGCACCTTGCCGCCGTGCTCGCGGCGGGCCTCGGCGGCGGCCTGCGCGGGACTGATGCGCGGCTCGCGGCGCAGTTCGGGCCGTTCGCGGTCCGGTTGCTCGATCAACGGCCCCTGGGGCAGCCGGTCGCCGAGACCGCCGCCGTTGCCGCCGCCCGGATTCAGCGGCGGCGCGGCCGCGGCGGTGCCGCCCGCCAGGACGGCCGCCAGCATGACTCCCCGGAGGTGCCTCATGGAGACCATTGTACTAACCGGCGTAACCCCGGTACTGCTGGCAGGACCGGACCTCGGCCTGCTGCTGGCGGCGGGCCCGCTCGGCACCGATCGCCGCGCCCGCCGCGGCGCCCACGCCGGTGGCGATGTCGCGGCCGCTGCCGCTGCCGATCTGGTTGCCGATGGCGGCGCCGAGCAGGCCGCCGATGATGGTCTGGCCGGCGGTGCTGGTCGCGCCGCGCACGAAGACGTTGCGGTTGTCGGCCTGCCGGAAGCAGTCCTGGGCCGGGGGGCCGTCCACGGGCGTGACCTCGAAGATCGGGTCCAACTCGCGCTCGGCGGCGGTGGCGGCCGGCACGACCAGGGCGGCGCCGAGCGCCAGGGGCAGGAATCGCTTGAACATGGCTACGCTCCTCTTCGCGAATGACGGTCCGGGGACCTTGGGATGCAGCCTAGGACGGCGACGCTGAATCGGCCCTGAACGCGACGTCAGCGTTCCCAGAGGTGGACGCCGTAGCGCCAGTAGCCGTCGACGTTGTTGAAGCGGGCGTCCTCGTTCTCCACGGCCCGGACCTCGCCGGCCACCAGCGGTGCCAGGTGCGGTGCCAGCACCGAGCCGCCGCCGCCGGTCAGCAGGATGGTGTCGATGTCCCAATCCTGGTCCCAGAGCCGGTTCACTTCGCCGGCCACGGCCCGCGCCAGCCGCTCGAAGGTGCGCTCGCGGATGCCGGACAGGTCGTAGTTGCGCCCGCGTACCTTGATCGCGCCGTCCTGGACACCCTGGTAGAGGCGGTAGAGCTCGACCGCGACACCGCTCTTTTCCTGGAGGGCGGCGGCGACCAATTCGAAGGCCTGGGCGATGCCGTGTTCCGACGTGCCGCTGGCGCGCTCCGAGTAGCGGGTGCGCTCGGCGACCGCGTAGTCGGCGGTGCGGAAGCCGATGTCGATGACGCCCACCTTCTCGCGGGCGAGGGCCGTGTCGGAGACCTTGCCGATGTCGTTGAGCATGGCCCCGAACAGGGAGCCGAAGGGCTGCGGCACCACCCGCACCTTTTCGACCTTGACCGTCAGCGCGGTCTCCTTGCCGTCGGGGCCGTACAGGCTCACCCGGTGGCTGCCGGTGAGCTGGCGGGCCAGGGAGTCGCGGTGGCGCCGGTAGTAGCGCACCGGCAGGCCGGTCACCACGTGCAGCGGCTCGTTGTCGCGTGCGAGCTGGGCCAGGGCGGCCACGCCCAGCCGCCGCGAGAATTCCGCGATCAACTGGTCCTGGTCGAGGGTGTACTGGCGGACGCTGGACTGGCGCTCGGCCAGGTCGCCCACGAAATAGGGCTCGTCCTCCAGGGCCAGGTGCAGGCTCGGGGCGTCGCCGTCGGCGGCCACCAGCGGCTCGCGGAAGGCGATGTCCGGGGCCTCGCCCACCAGGGACTTGAACAGCGTCCGCCGGGAGCCGTCCGTGACCTTGGTGAAGCCGAAGCCGATGTCCAGGCCGATGATCTGCACGTGCGGGCAACCGTCGCGGTGTGAAAGCGGGTTCTTTTAGCACGCGGTCCGGGGTGGGTCAAAGCGCCTGGGGCCGGGCCCGCGGCGGCCTCCGGCGTGCCGGTAATCTGCAATGCGGCGCCGGTTCCCGTCCGATCGCGGCCGGACGTATTGCAAATCGAAAAACTCGGGTACACTCGCCGGGACGGCGGTCGAGAGCCGCCGCCCGTGGGCCTTAGTTCGTGTCATTGATGAGTCCCGGCGGTGTTCGAGTGCAATGACACGGCTTTTCTGGGATTGGATGTGATGAATATCTATGTGGGCAACCTGCCCTGGAGCACGACCGAGGATTCCCTGCGCGAGCTTTTCGAGAGCTACGGCGAGGTGAGTTCCGCCAAGGTGATCACGGATCGTGAAACGGGCCGCTCCCGCGGCTTCGGCTTCGTGGAGATGCCGGACGACGGCGCCGCGCAGTCGGCCATCGACGCCCTGAACGACAAGGACTTCGAAGGCCGCAACCTGCGGGTCAACGAGGCCCGTCCGCGCGAGCAGCGGCCGCGCGGGCCCCGCGCCCGCTTCTGAGCGGGCCTCGCCGGGTCCCCGCGACCCGGCCCTGACCCGGTCGGGGCGGCCATGCCGCCCCGGTCATTCTCCCGGCGGCGTCGGACGCCGCCGCGACCGGGGCCGCGCCGACGGCCCCGGGGTCCCGCCCGGCCGGGCTTTCCCGTCGGCCGGCGATCGCCGCTGCATCCGCCGCAGCGGCCACGCATCCACTCGCGTCCGCGTTCCGGGCGGTGTCAGCCCTCGCGCACGAAGGGCCCGCGCACCTCGTAGGTGATACCGGCGCCGTTCGGGCCCGGCAGCGGCAGCCCGGAATCGACGGGCTCGGGCCCGCGCTGGCTGTTGAAGTAGAGCCGGCTGCCGTCGGGCGAGAAGGCGGGGCCGGTGATCTCGGAGCCGTCCTGGCCCGCGACCTGGACCACCGGCACGACCCGGCGGTCCGGGGTGATGGCCACGATCTGCATGTCGCCGCCGTCCTCGGCCACGAGCACGTCGCCGCCGGCGCTGACCACCACGTTGTCGACGCCCGTGAGCACCGGCTCGTCGAACAGGTCGTCGTCGTAGATGATCTCGACGGTCTCGGCCGCGGTGTCGTAGGCCCAGACGCGGTTGTCGCCCTTGGTGGTGAAGTAGATGATGCCCTCGTGGAACCAGATGCCCTCGCCGCCGTCGAACGGCGTGCTCTCCGCCACCTGGTGCCGGGTCGCCCGGCCGATCACCGAGTAGACCGGCTGCAGCAGGTCGCCGACGCCGGGAATCTCCTCCAGGATCGCGTCGAATTCGTTGGTCACCGCCAGCAGCGGATTGGGCTCGGGCACGTCGTGCCAGACGACCGGCCGCCGGGTGGCGGGATCGTCGCCGACCACCTGGGCGATCTGCAGCCGGCCCGCCGCCAGCGACGGGTAGGCGTCCGGGAGGAACCGGTAGAAGCCGCCGTCGCCGGTGTCCTCGGTCAGATAGACCTGCTCGCGGACCGGGTCCACGGCGGCGGCCTCGTGCTTGAAGGTGCCCAGCGCGCGCAGCCGTACCGGGGCGTTGGCGCCCGTCGGGTCGCACTCGAACACGTTGCCGGCCTCGTATTCCTCGCAGGAAAGCCAGGTGCCCCAGGGCGTGGGGCCGCCGGCGCAGTTCAGCAGGGAGCCGTACAGGATCGAGTAGGCGTCGACGATCTCCCCGTTCGAATCGAAACGCAGGGCGCCGACGCCGCCCGGCAGGAACTCGCTGTTGCAGGCATAGATCCAGCCGCCGTCCGGTTGCGCGTACACGGCGCCGCCGTCCGGGAAGGTATGCCAGGGATAGGGCGAACCCCCGTAGGGGCGTTCACCCGAGCGGGCCACCACCCGCGAGGTGAAGCCCTCGGGCAGGCGCAGGCCGTTGTCGTCCGGGTCGCCCAGGGGGCCGAGCTCGGCGATGCGGCTGGCGGGCTCGCCGGACTGGCGCATGCCGCCGCCGCTGCCGTTGCAGCCCGCGATCAGGCTGGTGGCCAGCACCCCGGCGCCGCCGAGGCCCTGCAATAGAAGCCGACGCCGCGCCGGGTCGATGGCGACCGGCCGGCGGTTCGTGTTCCGGGTCATGGGAGTGTCCTCGCGTTGTCACGACGGGGCGGCGCGGTGGCCGCCCGCGAGGGCACGTTTTAGCGCGGCGGGGTTACGGTTCCGTGACGATGTCGCGCGTGAACGCGGACGGGGGCAGGCCCAGGTCGGTGTGCGGCAGCCGCGCCAACCGCTTGGCGACGAAGTCGAACAGCAGCGGATTGACGTCCCGGATCTCGGCCAGTGCCGCCGCCTGGTCGCCGGTCACGAAGCCGTGCTCTGCCAGGGTCGCCGGGTCCGCGGCCGCGTTGACCGCGGGCAGCGGATAACCGCTGGCGTAGACCAGCCGGTCGAAGGCGTCCGGATGCTGCAACAGTTCCGCCAGCCCCCCGGGCACGCGCTCGTGATGGACGATGCCGCCCAGGTCCGCGTACAGCCGGCCGTTGTCGCCGCTGGCGCGCAGCAGGCGCAGGAACATGGCGATGCCGGAGATGCGCGGCGTACCGCCGTCGCCGTCGGTATCCGCCTCCGGGTCGGGGTAGCGGGCGGCGCCGCCCGCGCCCGACAGCACCACGCGCACGCCCTGCGCCAGCGCCCGCCGCAGGTGCCAGGGGTTGCCGTGGCCGCGGTCCCCGTCGACCAGCCCGGCGGCGTCGCCGGTACGCACGATCAGCATCAGATCGTTCTCGACCAGGGTGCGGTAGTACGGGTCCAGACGTTCGTCGGACGGGTCGAAGCCCTGCACCGCCGGCCACCAGTGGACCGCGTCCACGCCGCGTCCGGCCCAGCGCTGGAGCGCGTCCAGGGCGTCCCGGCGGTAGGGATGCACGGAGACGACCGGCCGGAACAGGTCCGAGTGGCGCTCGGCGATATCGGCGACGTAGTCGTTGTCCACGTAATAGGCAGTGGCGTCCGGCAGCGGGCGACCGTCGCCATCGTAGCGCTGGTCCAGGGCCGCCAGCCGGATGCGGTGTTCGTGGGGGAGGCTCCGCGCCAGGCGTACCAGCCGGGCGATGTATTCGACGTCGGCGCGCGCCATGTCGCGCACGCCCGCGGCGTCGGCGATCGCCGCGCCGTACAGCCGCGACCGCGGCCGCCAGCCATGCAGGAAACGGGGATGGACATAACTGCGGTTGTCGTAGCCGTCGCCGCCGTTGCCGCCGGTGGACAGCAGGTAGGCGCGGTAGTCGCGCACCGGGCCGTCGAGGCCGTCGTAGGCGCGCGCCACCAGGGCCTGTGCTGCGTCCGAGAGCAACCAGCGCGCATCCTCCGGCGCGTGGCGCCAGTTCCCGCCCAGGTGCCGGACGAGCGCGCCGCCGGCGGCGTCCAGCAACACCCCGGCCGCGGCCAGGACGACCAGGAGGCAGACGATGCGGATGGGCCAGCGGCCGCGGGACATGCGGGCTCCTGTAACGATTCGGTGGCCGCACTATACCGTAGCGCCGGCGACCCTCGCCCTCAGGCCGGCGCCGTTTCGTTCGCGAAATCGTTGGCGAAATGGCAAGCGGCGCGGGCGCCGTCGCCGTCGCGCGGGCCGCGCAGCATGGGCTCCTCGCGGGCGCACAGTCCCTGCGCCCAGGGACAGCGGGTCCGGAAGACGCAGCCGCCGGGCGGGTCCGCGGGCGAGGGCAGCTCGCCCTCCAGGATGATGCGCTCGCGCCGGCGCTCGTAGTCCGGGTCCGGGCGCGGCACCGCCGACAACAGGGCCTTGGTGTAGGGGTGGATCGGCCGCTCGAAGATGCGGGCGGCGGGCGCCGTCTCCATCACCCGGCCCAGGTACATCACCAGCACCCGGTCGCTGATCTGTCGCACCACCGCCAGATCGTGGGCGATGAACAGGATGGCGATGCCGAATTCCCGCTGCAGGCTTTGCAGCAGGTCGATGATCTGGGCCTGGATCGAGACGTCGAGGGCGCTCACCGGTTCGTCGCAGATCAGCAGGCGCGGGCGCACCACCAGGGCCCGGGCGATGCCGATGCGCTGACATTGCCCTCCGGAGAATTCGTGCGGATAGCGGTTGGCCTGCGCCGCCGACAGACCCACCCGCTCCAGCATCGCCACCACCCGTTCCCAGCGCTGGCGCTTGTCCAGCTCCGGGTACAGGTGCCGCAGCGGTTCGGCCACGATCTCGGCCACGGTCATCCGCGGGTTGAGGCTGGCCAGCGGGTCCTGGAACACCACCTGGACGTCGCGGCGCAGCCGTCGCCACCCGGCCTCGTCCAGGTTGGTGACGTCCTGGCCGTCGAAGACGACGGCGCCGCCGGTGGGTGCCTGCAGGCCGGCGACGGTCCGCGCCAGGGTGGACTTGCCGCAGCCGGATTCGCCCACCACGCCGAGGGTGGCGCCGGCGGACAGATCGAGGTTGACGCCCTCCACCGCCTTGAGCACGGGGCCGGATTGCCAGGGCCAGTCGCCCGGCAGCGGGAAATGGACTTGCAGTTGGCGTACGCGCAGCAGGGGTTGGCTCATGGTCCTCGCATCCGCGGCCGATAATCCGGGAACCGGCTCTTGGGAATCTTTTGCCCGGCCGGCGATCATAAACCCGTCATCCGGTATCGCGTATCATAGTGCCAACGATGAACGAACATGACACGGCCCGCCGCCTGCGTCTTCTGAGCTTCAACATGCAGGTCGGCGTCGGCACCAAGCGCTACCGCGAATACCTCACCCGCGGTTGGCGCCATTTTCTGCCCAGCCTGCAGGTGCAGGAGAATCTCGGCCGCATCGCCGAGCTGGTCGCGGATTACGACATCGTGGGTCTCCAGGAGATCGACGCCGGCAGCCGCCGCAGCGCCTACCGCAACCAGATCGAGTGGCTGGCCGGCCAGGCCGGCTTCGACTTCTGGTACGCCCAGGTCAACCGCGACTTCGGCCAGATCGCCCAGCACGGCCTGGGTCTGCTTTCGCGCTTCCCGCCTTTCGAGGTCACCGAGCACAAGCTGCCGGGCCCGATCCCCGGTCGCGGCGCGCTGCGCGCCCTGTTCGGCGACCCGGACGACCCGCTGGCGGTGGTGGTCTCGCACCTGGCCCTGACCAAGGGCACCCGGCGTCTCCAGCTCGCGGCGATCACCGAGTTGCTGACCGACTACCGTCACGCCATCGTGATGGCCGACACCAATTGCGTGGCCGACCGCCTGCGCGCCGACCCGGCCCTGGCCGCCGCCGGCCTCCAGGTGCAGACGCAGCCGGTGCCGACCTTCCCGAGCTGGCGGCCGCGGCGCGGCATCGACCACATCCTGACCACGCCGGGCATCGGCGTGCGCGGCGTGCGTGCGGTGGAAGCCGATCTCTCCGATCACCTGCCGGTGGCGATGGAGGTGGAACTGCCCGACAACGTGGGTGCGTTGCTGGACGCGGAGCTGCGGGCGACCGGGGTGGTCTGATCGTCCCGGCGGCCGGTCCGCGCGCGACGGGTCAGAGGTAGGGGCTCAGCAGCCACGCCATCGAGTCGCGCAGGCGCACCGGCAGCGATCGGCCGCGGTCGTCCGCCAACGTGTACCGGCTCGAACGCGCCAGCGTGTCCACGATGTGTTCCGCCAGGCGCGGCACCAGGGCGGTGTCGTAGACCTCCACGGCCAGTTCGAAATTCAGACGCAGGCTGCGCGGGTCGATGTTGGCCGAGCCCAGCACGGCGTAGGCGTCGTCGATCACGAACAGCTTGGTGTGGGCGAACGGCGGCGGCCGGTAGTAGACCTTGACCCCCCGGACCAGCAGGTCCCGCAGACCGTGGCGCGAGGCCCAGTGCACATAGGGCAGGTTGTTGTGCGCGGGCAGCACGATGGAGACATCCAGGCCGCGCAGGGCGGCGCTCTGCAGCGCGCCCACCAGTTCCGGCGACGGCAGGAAATAGGGCGTCATGATCAGCACGCGCTGACGGGCGCTGGCCACCGCCGCGCTCAATAGCGCCGCCAGACGGTCCGTGTCCTCGGTGGGGCCGTCGTCCACGGCCCGGCAGAGGGCGTCGCCGCGGTCGGTCCGCGTGGGCGGCGTGGGCTCGGTCTGCTGGCCGGTGACGAAGGCCCAGTCGCCCAGGAAAATCGCCTCGATCTGGTTGACCACCGGCCCGCGGAAGGCGAAATGCAGGTCCTCGACCCGCCGCCGGCGGCGGTTGTCGGCGAAGTGCCGGTCGCCGATGTTCATGCCGCCGGTGAACGCCACCTCGCCGTCGGCGACCAGGATCTTGCGGTGGTTGCGCAGGTTGATCCCCAGGGAGGGCGGCAGCAGCCGCGGCGGCAGGAAACGGGCCACGCGCACCCCGCGTTTGCGCAGCAGCACGCTGGCACGGCGTCGCGGCAGGGCGTAGTAGTCCCCCACGCCGTCGATCAGTACCCGCACGTCCACGCCGCGCTCGACGGCCGCGGCTAGGGTGTCGATGAAGCGGCGGCCGATGCGGTTGGTCTCGAAGATGTACGTCGTCAGGTAGATGTAGCGCCGGGCCTTCTCGATGGCTTCGAGCATCGGCGGGAAGGCGCCCTCGCCGTTGATCAGGGGCGTCACCTCGTTGCCGCCCACCAGCGGGCAG
The DNA here is from genome assembly GCF_040361335.1 of Salinisphaera sp. PC39. Taxonomy (NCBI): domain Bacteria; kingdom Pseudomonadati; phylum Pseudomonadota; class Gammaproteobacteria; order Salinisphaerales; family Salinisphaeraceae; genus Salinisphaera; species Salinisphaera sp. PC39. The sequence goes on from NZ_APNM01000010.1 coordinate 116,097, forward strand.
CCGGCGAGCCGGTCGCCGGCGTTGGCGAGGCCCGTGAACAGCGCCGGCAGTGCCGGGTCCACCAGTGCCGGCTCGCTCTGCACGCCGGCCTCGCGCGGCCCCAGGCTGTGTGCCGCCCGGGCTTCGAGGCGCCGGGCGCGCATGCGCACGCGGTTGATCCCGAACAGGGCGTATAGCACCGGGCCCACCGGCGGGAACAGCAGACAGACGGCGACCCAGCCCAGCGCGGCGCTGGGGTTGCGCTTGTTCAGCAGGGCATGCAGCGCGGCGGCGATGCCGGTGAGGGCGGCCAGGACGACCGGCCCCCAGAACTGCAGCAGTGCCAGCCAATCGAGCGTCACGGCGTCGCTCAGGCGGGCCTGTCCAGGCGCGGCACGGCCGCCAGCAGCCGCCGGGTGTAATCGTGCCGGGGCCGGTAGAAAATCTCGTCGGCGCTGCCGGATTCCACGACCGCGCCGTCGTGCATCACCAGCAGCCGTTCGCAGGTGCCGGCGACCACGCCCAGATCGTGGGTGATCAGGATCACGGCGGTGTCGAAACGTTCCCGCAGGTCGCGCATCAGGTCCAGGATCTCGGCCTGGACGGTGACGTCGAGCGCGGTGGTGGGCTCGTCGGCGATCAGGATGTCGGGCTCGCAGAGCAGGCTGATGGCGATCATGATGCGCTGGCGCATGCCGCCCGAGAACTCGTGCGGGTAGTAACGGATGCGGCGCGCCGCGTCCGGGATGCGCACCGCTTCCAGCATCGCCACCGACCGGTCCAGGGCCTCGCGCCGCGACAGGCCCTTGTGGTGGGTGAGCACCTCGGTCATCTGGGTGGCGATGCGCAGGTGCGGGTTCAGCGAGGTCATCGGATCCTGGAAGATCATGCCGATGCGGTTGCCCCGCACGCGCGTCAGTTCGCGCTCGCCGGCCCCGATCAGCTCGCGCTCGCGGTACCGCGCGGAGCCGGTGACGCGGCCGTTGGCGGCGAGCAGGCCCATGAGCGCGAGCACCGTCTGGCTCTTGCCCGAGCCCGACTCGCCCACGATCCCCAGGGTCTCGCCCGGCGCCAGGGTGAAATCCAGGCCGCGCACCGCCTCGATCGCGCCGTCCGGCGTATCGAAGCTCACCTTTAGGTTTTTTACCTCAAGCAGCATAAGAGGCTAACCACAGAGGCACAGAGATCACAGAGCAAACACACAATGGGGCGAATGGCCCAGGAACGACGAGCGCAAAGGGCTTTTTGCCTTTCCGTTTTTCGCGTCTTTTGTGTCTTCACGGTTTTGAATCTTGTCTTCCTCTGTGTTCTCTGTGTCTCTGTGGTTTTGATTCTTCAAATCTAACGATCCTTCGGGTCGAGTGCATCGCGCAAGCCGTCGCCGATGAAGTTGAAGCAGAACAGGGTGGCGGCGAGGAAGCAGGCCGGGAAGATCAGCAGCCAGGGGGCGCGGCCCATCTCGTCGGCGCCGTCCTTGACCAGCGAGCCCCAGGAGGTCGCCGGTTCCTGCACGCCCAGGCCCAGGAAGCTCAGGAACGATTCGAACAGGATCACCTGGGGGATGGTCAGGGTCACGTACACCGCCACCACGCCGAGCAGGTTGGGCACGATGTGGCGGCGGATGACGTCGGCCGAGGAGGCGCCGGCCATGCGCGCGGCCTCGATGAATTCCTTCTCCTTCAGGGAGAGGGTCTGGCCGCGCACGATGCGCGCCATGTCCAGCCAGTTGATGGCGCCGATGGCCACGAAGATCAGCAGGATGTTGCGGCCGAAGAACACCATCAGCAGGATCACGAAGAACAGGAAGGGCATCGCGTAGAGGATGTCCACGATGCGCATCATCACCGAGTCCACGCGCCCGCCCAGGTAGCCGGCCACGGCGCCGTAGGTGACGCCGATCGCCAGGCTCACCAGGGTCGCCACCAGGCCGATGGCCAGCGACAGGCGGCCGCCGGAGAGCGTGCGCACGAACACGTCCCGGCCCAGGCTGTCGGTGCCGAAATAGTGGGCGTCGGCCACCGACGGCGGTTGCCAGATGGCGCCGTAGTCCTGGGTGTCGTACGCATGCGGGCTCAGCCAGGGGCCCACGATCACCGTCACCAGCATCAGTGCCAGCACCGTACAGGCGGCCAGGGCCGCCCGGTTGCGCATCAGGCGCCGCGCGGCGTCGCGCCACAGTCCGCGCCCGCGGACTTCGGCAGCGGCTTCCAGCGTTTCGCCGTGGCCGGTCATCAGTATTTCACCCGTGGATCGAGCCAGGCATAGACCAGGTCGACGATCAGATTGAAGACCACGATCAGGATGCCGTAGAACAGCACCACGCCCATCACCAGGGTGTAGTCGCGGTTGAGGGCGCCCTGGACGAAAAAGCGTCCCAGGCCGGGGATGCCGAAGATGGTCTCGATCACCACCGAGCCGGTGATGATGCCGGCCGTGGCCGGCCCCAGGAACGACACCACCGGCGTCAGCGCCGCCGGCAGGGCGTGCAGGAACAGCACGCGGCGCATCGGCAGGCCCTTGGCGCGCGCGGTCCGGATGTAATCCGAGCGCAGCACCTCGATGGTCGAGCCCCGCGTCAGGCGCGCCACGTAGGCCATGATCGCGGTCCCCAGCGCGATCACCGGGATCACGTAGTGGCTGGGTCCGCCCAGGCCGCCGGCCGGCAGCCAGTCACGGTGCACCGCGAGCAGCAGTATCAGCAGCGGCGCCAGCACGAAATTGGGGATGGATATCCCCAGCATCGCCAGGGTCATCAGGCCGTAGTCCGTGATCCGGTTCTGGCGCAGGGCGGCGAGGATGCCGATGGGCACGCCCAGGAGCAGCGCGAACACCAGCGACGCCAGCCCCAGCTTGAGCGAGACCGGGAAGCCGCTGGCGATGAGCTGGTTGACGGTCAGGTCCTGGTACTGGAACGAGGGCCCGAAGTCGAAATGCATCACGTCCCAGAGATAGCGGGCGTACTGCTCGTACAGCGGCTCGTCCAGGTGATACTTCGCCCGCAGGTTGGCCTCGATCTGCGGCGGGAGCTGCTTCTCGGCGTCGAACGGTCCGCCGGGCGCCGCCCGGATCATGACGAACGCCAGCGTGAGCAGGATCAGCAGCGTCGGGATCGCGCCGGCGATGCGGCGGATGGCATAGGCCAGCATCGGTCAGCGCTCCCGGGTCCGGCTCAACCCGCGTCCTCCGCGCGGATGCGGATGTCCTTGCTGTAATAGTGGCCCATGGGATTGCCGACGTAGCCCTCGACGTAGGGCTTGATCAGCTTCTTGCTGGTGCCGAAGAAGATCGGGATCACCGGGTGATCCGACAGCAGCAGGGCCTCGGCCTCGCGCAGCAGGCGCCGGCGCTCCTCGCCGCCGGCCGTGCGGGAGGCCTTCTCCAGCAGGGCGTCGTAGCGTGGGTTGTCGTAGCCGGCGCCGTTGATGCCGAACTCCGAGTGCAGCAACTCCAGGAAGGTATAGGGATCGTCGTAATCGCCCACCCAGCCGGCGCGGTAGACCTCGGTGACCTCGCGCTCGGAGACGTTCTGCAGGAAGACCTTCCATTCCTCGTTGATCAGGGTGACGTCCGCGCCCAGGGTCGTCTTCCACATGTTGGCGATCGCCGAGGCGATCTTCTTGTGGGACTCCATGGTGTTGTAGCGGATCTCGACCTCGAGGGGTTCGTCCTCGGTGTAGCCGGCCTCGCGGTAGAGGCGCCTGGCCGCCTCGATGCGTTTGTCCCGCGACCAGTCGGCGTAGTCCAGGCGTGCCCCCTCGTAGTCGCTGACCACCGGCGGCACCCAGCTATAGGCCGGGATCTCGCCGCCGCGGGTGATCTTCTCGACGATGGTTTCGCGGTCGATCGCCAGCGACAGGGCCCGCCGCAGCTTCGGCGCGTCCTTGAACGGCGGCCGGGTGACGTTGAGGCCGTAGTAGTAGTTGCTCAGGCTGGGCTGGACCCGGAACTGGTCGGGGATGTGGCGCTTGAGCTTCTCCAGCTCCGGGATCGGGACCGTGCCGGTCCAGTCGAGGCCGCCGGCCTGATAGCGCTTGAGCTCGGAGGCGGCGTCCGTGATCGGGTAGTACTCGACCCGCTGCACGCCCACGTTCTCCGCGTCCCAGTACTCCGGGTCGGCCGCCAGCGCGATGTGCGAGGCCACGACCCATTCCTCCAGGGTGTAGGCGCCGTTGGTGACCGCGTTCTCCGGCTGCGTGAACTGGTCGCCGTGGGCCTCCACCGCCGGCCGGTAGACCGGATAGGTGGTGCTGTGGGTGAGCAGCCCCAGGAAGTAGGGCGTGGGCGCCTTCAGGCGGATGCGCAGGGTGTGGTCGTCCACCACCTCGACGCCGAGCGCTTGCGGCGGCTTGTCGCCGGCGACGATCGCCTCGGCGTTCTCGATCGGCGCCAGGATGCTGGCGTAGACCGAGCCGGTGGCGGGATCCACCGTGCGCCTGAGGCCGTAGGCGTAGTCGCTCGCCGTGACCGGCTCACCGTTGGACCAGCGCGCCGCCTCGCGCAGGTGGAAGGTATAGACGGTGCGGTCCTCGCTGATCTCCCAGCTTGCGGCGCCGCCGGGCTCCAGGGTGCCGTCGGGTTTTTCGGAGACCAGGCCCTCGTAGAGATCGCGCAGGATGTTGGCGGCGGGCACGCCCTGGGCCTTGTGCGGGTCCAGGGTGCCGGGTTCGGCGCCGTTACCCTTGCGCAGCACCGCGGTGCCGTCCGGCAGGATCTTGGGCGCGATCTTGTTATGGAATTGGTCGCCGCCGGTCTCCCCGCAACCGCCCAGCAGGGCCATGCCCGCGACAAGCGCACTCAGCAACAGGATCGGGTGCCGCATCAGCCTTTCTCGTGTCTCGGGAAAGCGGTCAGACTACAATAAATGACGTGATTGGTGATTTGTGATTGGTGATTCGTCAAGGGGCCGATGTGCCGCGCTCCCGGGGGACGGGCTTCCTGTTAAGCTGAACGCATGAACGAATCCCTGCTCTTGATCGCCCACGGCAGCCGCCGCGAGGCGTCTAACGACGAGGTCCGGGAGTTGACCGTGCGGCTGCGGTCCGCGGCCGCCGACCGTTTCCACGAGGTGGATTGTGCCTTCCTGGAACTGGCGGAGCCGTCCATCCCCGACGGCATCCAGCGCTTGATCGACGGCGGGGCGCAAGCGGTGACGGTGTTGCCCTATTTCCTGGCCGCCGGCCGCCATGTGATCCAGGACGTGCCGGCACTGGTGGCGGAGAAGCGCGCCGACCATCCGGAGGTGGACATCCGCATCGCGCCCTACCTGGGCACGTCCGACGAGATACCGCGCCTGCTCCTCTCCCTGGTCTGAGGCGGCGGCGCCAGCACTAGAAAAACGGAGGAGAGATCCGAATGGGCACCAAGCTCGGCTACGAGAAGCAATACGTCGACATCCTCGACCGGCGGATGGCCTACATCGACGTCGGCTGGGGCGACCCGATCGTGTTCCTGCACGGCAACCCCACCTCGTCCTATCTCTGGCGCAACGTGATCCCGCACCTGGAGTCGCTGGGCCGCTGCGTGGCGCCGGACCTGATCGGCATGGGCGATTCCGAGAAGCTCCAGTCCTCGGGGCCGGATGTCTACACCTTCCAGCAGCACCGCAAGTACCTGGACGAGCTGCTGGACCGGTTGTCGGTGAAGCGCAACGTGATCCTGGTGATCCACGACTGGGGCTCGGGCCTGGGCTTCGATTGGGCCCGCCGCAACCGCGACAAGGTCGCCGGCATCGCCTACATGGAGGCGATCGTGCAGCCGGTGACCTGGGACGACTGGCCCGAGGACGCGCGCAAGGTCTTCCAGGCCATGCGCTCGCCGGCCGGCGAGGAGATGGTGCTGGAGAAGAACGTCTTCGTGGAACGCATCCTGCCGGCCTCGATTCTGCGCGAGCTCAAGCCCGAGGAGATGGAAGAGTACCGGCGCCCGTTCGCCAAGGGCGGCGAGCACCGGCGGCCGACCCTGACCTGGCCGCGCCAGATCCCGATCGACGGCGAGCCGGCGGACGTGACCCAAATCGTCGAGGACTACGGCAAGTGGCTGTCCGAGGACGCATCCCTGCCCAAGCTGTTCATCAACGCCGACCCGGGCAGCATCCTGGTGGGCCGCCAGCGCGAGTTCTGCCGGAGCTGGCCCAACCAGGACGAGATCACGGTGCGCGGCTCGCATTTCATCCAGGAGGACTCGCCGGACGAGATCGGCATGGCCGTGGCGGCCTTCGTCTCGCGTCTGCGCAAGGCCGAGTCCCAGGGAGAAACAACATGATTGACGACCGCCGCTTCTGGCTCGCCAACAACGCCCTGGTGGTGCTGCTGCACATCGCCGGCATCGGGCTCTACGTCACCGAGGGGCTGAGCAATCCGCTGGTCCAGCTCTGGGCGATCATTGTGATTATCCACATCCTGGAGATCCCCATCGCCTTCCTGGCCCTGGCCGACCGGCCGGTGCCCTGGGGGCTGACGGTGTTCGCCACGCTGATCTTCGGCTTCACCTGGTGGGTGCCGGCCCGGCGCGGTCTCTACCATGCCTGAGCCGTTCGGCGGCCGGCCGGTGCTGGCCGCCGTTCTCTGCGCGGCCGCCGTGCTCGCGGCCGCCGCCACTGGCGTGATCTTCCAGCCGGGCGCCTGGTACGCGGGCCTGGTCAAGCCGCCCGGCACCCCGCCGGACTGGCTGTTCCCGGTTGCCTGGACCACCCTTTACACCCTGATGGCCGTGGCCGCCTGGCTGGTCTGGCGGGCCGCCGGCCCCGGCGGCCGCGGCGCGCTGACGCTGTTCGGTGTGCAGCTCGCCCTCAACGCCGTCTGGACCCCGGTGGTGTTCGGTGCCCACGCCCTGGCCGCCGGCCTCGGGGTCATCGTGTTGCTGTGGCTGGCCCTGGCGGCCACCATCCGGGCCTTCGGCGAGCTGCGGCCGGCCGCGGCCTGGCTGCTCGCGCCCTACCTGGCCTGGGTGACCTACGCCGGCTATCTCAATGCCGGCCTGCTGTTTTTCAACTGACGCCACGAGGGCGTGGCTTCGCGACCTCGTGGCGAGCCGGTAGACTGCCGGCTCCGATAAGAAAGGAGGAGGAAACATGGACCTGACCCGGGTATTCGCGCCCGACCTGTTCGACGGCAAGACGGTATTCGTCACCGGCGGCGGCAGCGGCATCAATCTCGGCATCGCCAAGTGCTTCGCCCGCCTGGGGGCAGACGTGGCCATCTGCGGTCGCACCCAGGAGAAACTGGACGCGGCGGCCGAGGAGCTGCGCGCCCTGGGCGCCAAGGTGTCGACCCGCGCCGCCGACGTGCGCGACATGGACGCGCTGTCCGCCGCCATGGAGACCGCGCGCGACGAGCTGGGCCCGATCGACGTCCTGGTGGCGGGTGCCGCCGGCAACTTCCCGGCCCCGGCCGAGAAGCTCTCCGCCAACGGTTTCAAGAGCGTCATCGACATCGACCTGCTGGGCTCGTTCAACGCCGCGCGCTCGGCCTTCGAGCAGCTCAAGGAAACCAACGGCTGCATCATCTTCATCTCCGCCGGCCAGGCCTTCATGCCCTACGCCATGCAGGCGCACGTGGGCGCCGCCAAGGCCGGCATCGACAACATGATGCGCACCCTGGCCCTGGAGTGGGGCCGCTTCGGCATCCGCGCCAACAGCATCGTGCCCGGCCCCATCCGCGGCACCGAGGGCATGAAGCGCCTCGCGCCCGCCGGCATGGACGACAAGCTGGCGAAGCTGGTGCCGATGCAGCGCATGGGCGAGGTCGACGACGTCGGCCAGGTCGCCTGCTTCCTGGCCTCGCCCCTGGCCGGCTATGTCACCGGCAGCCTGGTGATGGCCGACGGCGGCATGAACCTGCCCGGCTCCGGCGTCTGGGCGCAGGTGTTCGGGGAGATGGCGGGCGGCAAGTAAATCCCCCTTGGTCCCCCTTTGCGAAAGGGGGAACGAGGTCGGTCGTTCCCTTTGGAGGAGAGCCAGAGGGGATTCGGCGGAGCCGCGGCATAGCCAAACGCCGCCGCCCTCTGTACAAAGAAACGGGGTACAAAGGAAGCGGGCGCGAGACCCGCGATAACGCCGACGCGAGGAGGACACCGTCATGGCCACCAGCAAGTTCGCCCGCAAGTACGGTCCCTGGGCCCTGATCACCGGCGCGTCGTCCGGGCTGGGCGCGGAGTTCGCGCGCCAGCTCGCGGCGGCCGGCCTCAACCTGGCCCTGCTGGCCCGCCGCCGGGAGCGCCTGGACGAACTCGGCGCCAAGCTGGCGGACGACTACGACATCGACACGGTCTCGATCCCGGCCGACCTGTCGCAACGCGACTTCATGGAAGACGTCCGCGGGCGCATCTCGGACCTGGAGATCGGCCTGCTGGTGAACAACGCCGGCTTCGGCCAGACCGGCGCCTTCCTCAACGGTGACCTGGACGCCGACCTCAAGATGCTGGACGTGAACTGCCGGGCGCCGCTGATCCTGACCCACGAGATCGGCCAGGCCATGGCCCGGCGCGGGCGCGGCGGCATCGTGATGGTGGCCTCGCTGGCCGGGCTCATGCCCAACCCCTACTTCGCCCACTACTCGGCCACCAAGGCCTGGGACCTGTACCTGGGCGAGGGCCTGAACGTGGAGCTGGCCGGCCGCGGCATCGACGTGGTCAGCCTCTGTCCGGGGCCGACGCGGACCGAGTTCTTCGAGGTCGCGGACGTGGACGAGGCCGCCTTGCCGGCCGCCGCGCGCCGCATCATCATGGACGCCGACGACGTCGTCGCCGCCGCGCTCAAGGGCCTGGGGCACCGGAGCGTGGTGGTGCCGGGCGTCAGCAACAAGCTCATGGCGGGCAGCAGCCGGCTGGTGCCGCGCGGCCTCAACGCCCGCCTCGTGGGACGCATAATGAAAATGGCCGCGGGCCGGTAATCCCGGTCCGCCGGCCGGCGGAGGAGATCGTCGATGAGCACGCCGCGCGCGACCGGCCCGGAACAGCCGGGCTGGGATTGGGGACCGTTCACCTTCCGGCTGCCGTTCTATCACACGCGGCTGTACTGGCCGGAGTTCCTGCAGGGCATCGCCCTGGCCTCGGCCACCGGCCTGGCCCTGGTGCCGATGATGACCGCGCACTTCGGGCTGACCTTCGAGCAGGCCGTGGCCATGTCCTTCGTCCACGGTTTCCTGATCGGCATCGCCCCCATCGTGTTCGGCGAGCCCTACGCCCCCGGCTGGGTGACGCCCGCCCTGCCGCTGGTGCTCACCTTCGTGCTCACCGGCTACGAGACGCCCACCGAGCGCTTCCAGGCCATGACCGCGCTCACCCTGGACCTGGCCTTCATGCTCGCGGTGCTGGGCCTGACCGGGCTCGGGCGACGATTCATGGAATGGCTGCCGGCCGCGCTCAAGGCCAGTCTGGTCCTGGGCGCGGCCATCGCCTCGTTCAAGCGGGTGTTCATCGACGACGCCCCGGACTACCTGTTCGCCCAGCCCATCACCACCATCGCCGCCTGCGCGGTTTGCCTGCTGTTCATCTTCTCCATCCCGTTCCGGGCGCTGAAGCTGAAATACCGGCCGCTGATGGTGCTCGGCAGCCTGGGCCTGCTGCCCGGGTTCCTGGTGGCCGCGGCGGTGGGGCCGCTGGTGGGCGAGGTCAGCTACGACATCCAGTGGGGCATCCTGGTGCCGCCGGTGCACGAGGTCTGGCAGCAGGTGTCGCCGTTCGTGATCGGTTGGCCGAGCTGGGAGATGTTCCTGGCCGCGGCGCCGCTGGCCTTCATCACCTACATCATCCTGTTCGGCGACCTGGTCACCGCCAACGAGATCACCCGCGAGGCCCAGGCCGACCGCCCGGACGAGACCCCGCGCATCGACACCACGCGCACCCACCTCTCGGTGGCCCTGCGCAACCTCGCCATGGGCATCTTCGCGCCCTTCTTTCCGACCCAGGGCAGCGTCTGGGCCGGGGTGCACGTGGTGATCGTGCAGCGCTGGCGCCAGGGCAGCGACCACATGGACTCGCTGTTCAGCGGCATCCACTCGTACTACTTCATGGGCATCCCGTTCATCTACTTCCTGCTGCCCCTGCTCACCGGCCTCAAGCCGCTGATGGGCATCGCCCTGTCGCTGACCCTGGTGCTCACCGGCTTCGCCTGCGCCTACGTCGCCATGGCCATCGCCCGCCATCCCACCGAGCGCGGCATCGCCCTGATGGCCGGCATGGCCCTGGCAATCTTCGAGCCCTGGGTCGGCCTGCTGGTCGGTATCGTCGCCTCCGTCGCCCTCGTCGGCAGCCGTGACGCCGAGGCCATGGAAGAGAAGATCGCCGCCCAGGAGCGCGCCTACCGCGAGGCACGCAAACCCCGGTCGTGACAGGCAGGTCCGCAGCGCCTGCCCCCGACTTCGACCGCCGGCGGCGCGTGCGGCAGAATGGCCGCTGACTCAAATCAGACCAGGGAGAAGCCCACGATGGCCAGCTTCACAGAACGCATGCTCGGCGCCGCCAAGCTCGATCCCGCCACCTACGAGGAAGTCGAGGCCGACCGCGGGGCCACCCTGCACGCCATGGGCGTGGTGGTGCTGGCGGCACTGGCCACGGGCATCGGCGCCATCGCCCAGGTGGGCATCCAGGGCCTGATCCTGAGCGTGATCGCCGCCGTGGTCGGCTGGGCCGTCTGGGCGGCCCTGATCTGGCTGATCGGCACCAAGCTGCTGCCGGAGGCGAGCACCGAGTCGGACTGGGGCGAGGTGGCACGCACCACCGGCTTCGCGCAGGCTCCGGGCCTGCTGCGCGTGTTCGGTTTCATCCCGGTGCTGGGGCCGCTGGTGGTGCTGGCGGCCAGCATCTGGCAGATCGTTGCGGTGGTCATCGCCGTGCGCCAGGCCCTGGACTACACCCAGACCTGGCGCGCCGTGGTCGTGGTGCTCATCGGCTGGCTCGCCAACCTGGCCCTGTTCCTCCTGCTCATGGGCGGCACCGGGACCCCCGCCGCCTGAGCCGCCGGCTCAGGCGATCAGCATCGCATCTGAGGTAATCCCCTCTCCCCCTCGAGGGGGAGAGGGCCAGGGTGAGGGGGCGACAAACAATCTCTCATCGGACGAACATGGCGTCCCCGTAGGACAGGAACCGATACCCCGACGCCACCGCGTGCCGGTACGCCGCCAGCACCTTCTCCCGCCCGGCGAAGGCGCACACCAGCATCAGCCCGGCGCGACACATGAAGGTAATCCCCTCTCCCCCTCGAGGGGGAGAGGGTCAGGGTGAGGGGGCGACGAATAATCTCTCATCGGATGAACATCGCGTCCCCGTAGGACAGGAACCGATACCCCGACGTCACCGCGTGCCGATACGCCGCCAGCACCTTCTCCCGCCCGGCGAAGGCGCACACCAGCATCAGCAGGGTCGATTCCGGCTCGTGGAAATTGGTGACCAGCGCGTCGACCACATTGAAGCGGTAGCCCGGCCTGATGAACAGGTCGGTCTCGCCGGCGAACGGTTTCAGTTCGCCGCAAGCGGCGGCCGCCTCCAGACTCCGCACCACCGTCGTGCCCACCGCCACCACCCGGCCGCCACGCTCGCGGGTCTCGGCCACCCGCCGGCACAGGGTCTCGCCGACATCGATGCGCTCGGCGTGCAGCCGATGCCTCGACAAATCCTCGTCGCGCACCCGCTGGTAGGTGCCGGAGCCCACGTGCAGGGTTACGTAGCCGAATTCCACCCCGCGCTCGCGCAGCTTCTCCAACAGGGCGTCGTCGAAATGCAGGCCCGCCGTGGGCGCCGCCACGGCGCCCTCGCGCCGGGCCCAGACCGTCTGGTAGCGCTCGCGGTCGAAGGGTTCGTCCGAGCGCTCGATGTAGGGCGGCAGCGGCACGTGGCCGTGGCTCTCCAGCAGGGTGCCCACGTCCGCGTCCGCCAGTTCGATCGTGAACAGCTCGCCCGCCCGGTCCGCGACCGTGGCCCGCACGTCGCCGTCGCCCAGCCGCAGCTCGCCGCCGGGCCGCGGCGTCTTACTGGCCCGCAGCTTGGCCGTGAAGCGGCGAGTGTCCAGCACCCGCTCCACCAGCAGCTCCAGCGCCCCGCCGGTGGCCTTGCGGCCATACAGCCGCGCCGGGATCACCCGCGTGTCGTTGAACACCATCAGGTCGCCGGGCGCGAGCAGGTCCGGCAGGTCGCGCACGCCGCGGTCGGCCAGCGAGCCGTCCGCGCGGTCCAGACACAGCATGCGGCTGGCGCTGCGCTCGGGCAGCGGCTGCTGGGCGATCCGCCCGGCCGGCAACTCGTAATGGAAATCGGAACGCCGCATGGCGGCGGCATGTTACCGCGGATGGCCCCGCGAGTGGACGACGCCGGCCGCGCGCTCTCCAGTACAATAAGGGCATCATCCGTGCCGGCGAACGACGCATGAGCCTGCTCGACACCCTCAGTTCCACCCTGGCCAGCACCGCCCGCGGCTGGCGCGGCACCGTGGCCCGCCCCGCGGCCCGGCAGCCGGCGCAGCCGCTGGAGCTCTACGAATTCGAGGGCTGCCCCTTCTGCCGCCTGGTGCGCGAGGCCCTCACCGAGCTGGATCTGGACGCCCTGATCCATCCCTGTCCCAAGGGCGGCACCCGCTACCGCCCCGTGGTCGAGAGCCTGGGCGGCAAGGCCCAGTTCCCGTTCCTGGTGGACCCCAACACCGGCGAGCGGATGTACGAGTCCGCCGCCATCGTCGATTACCTGTACCGCACCTACGGCGACCGCCGGGCGCCGCGCCGCCCGCTGGGCGGGGCTCCGGCCCTGGTCGGCTCGCAGATGGCCACCGCCCTGCGCGGCCTCCGCGGCATGCGCGCCGACGCCGCGCGGCGCCCGCCGGAAAAGCCGCTGGAGCTGTACAGCTTCGAATCCAGCCCCTTCTCGCGACCGGTGCGCGAGACCCTGTGCGAGCTGGAGATCCCCTATCTCCTGCGCAGCTTCGGCAAGGCCAGCGGCCCCGACATGGGCCCGCCCTGGGTGCGGCGCAAGTTTTTCCCGGACGCTCCCGTTGAGGGGCGCAACCGTAAGCGCATGCGCGAACAGACCGGGCGCCTCCAGGTGCCGTACCTGGTCGACCCCAATACCGGCGATGCCCTCTACGAATCCCAGGCGATCGTCGACTACCTGCGCAAGACCTACGGCCACTGAGGCCGGGAGCGCCGCCATGCACAACCCGTCCCGCCTGGCCGTCCCGGCCATCCTCCTGGCCGCCGCCCTGGCCGGCTGCGCCACCCAGCGCCCGGTCCTCTACCCCGAGGCCCGCGCCACCGGCGACCCCCAGGCCGCCATTGAACTGTGCATGCAAAAGGCCGAGGCCGCCGGCCTGGATTACCACGACGGCGGCGAAATCCCCCGCCGCACGGCCGAGGGCGGCGTGGTCGGTGGCGCCACCGGCGCGGCCGCCGGCGCGGTCCTGGGCGACACCGGCAAGGGCGCCGCCGTCGGCGCCGCGGCCGGCGCCACCCGGGGCCTGTTCCGCGGCCTGTTCGCCGCCGACCGCCCTGACCCCGTCTACCGCCGCTTCGTCGACTACTGTCTGCGGGAGCGGGGATACGAGCCGATCGGGTGGAAATAGCCCGACAAACCGGCGGGTAGCGGGCCTACGGGCAGGGCCCGCGCGGATTTGCTACTTTCGGGGGTGAAGGATCACCTCGTCGGAACCGGCCAAGGAGGCAACGGTGCTGCCAATAGCCCCGATACCGCAAAATGCCGCATGCGCCCTTTGGGGGCGTCATGCATAGCGGCTTCTCATACCTTTCGGAACTCGTCACCGAGTTCTTCGCCAGTACCAACGTACGCCGCGGCTTCAACGTCATATACGACTGCGACATAAGCGGCTGGGAAACGTGGCTCCAGATCGAATTCGCCGCCTTCCTGTCGGCGCATCCCTCCGAACCCGAGTGGTACCGCGAGTGGTCGGTCGAGTACGACCGCCGGATGGAAAAGCGGAAGAATCTGCTTCGTCCCGACTTCCTGATCCGCAAGAAAGGCTGGTATCGGGAGTCCTACGCCTCGATCGAACTCAAGCAGGCCAAGTCGGCCAAATCCTGTATCAGGAAGCTGGTCAACGATATCGAGAAGCTGGACAAGGCCAAATACTCCAGCCTGGAGATCAGAACCGCCTGGGTGCTGGGCGTCTTCCGGAGGACGTCGAAAGCCCAGGTCCTGCAATACGCCAGAGAGGCCTGCGAGGCGACGGGCTACGAGTTCGACGAGAACTATGTCGTCAATCGCGTGATACCGCGAACGGAGTATGCGTATTGTTTCTTTTGAGGCTTGCGTGATTGGAGTCGCGATATTGCGAGCGCGACACGTTGGATTTTTCTAGGTTCGTTATTACAGGACATATCCCGCCAAGGCGAGCTAGGGAGGCTGTAGTGTTATACAGAATTCCTCGATATTCATATTAGAGACGTTCATCTAATCTCTTTTGGGCCTATCAATAACCGCGAGTTCCACATAATGAGTAAATCGGAAAACGAGGAGATGCTAATTCCGGTGGCTTTGGCTACGGGCGCGTTTGACGACCGCGAAGCTATGCTCCTAATTGCATATTCGAGCGGCGAAGTCGTTCACTGCGGGAAGAAGACCTATATGACCGTCGAATCAGCGCTCGATTGGAATCGCAATGAACTGCAATTTTCCTCAGGCGTAGAAAAAGAATACAGAAGCCTACTAGTCAGGCAATTGGAGGCTGCGGTTTACTCCGGTGAGTTCCAGTATTCGGATGAGCTTATCGAAAAATGGGCATTGGCCTTTCCTCATCACGCGAAGAGCCTGCTCAAATCTCAGAGCAAGAAGATTGATCCCGCCCTTAAAGAACTTATCCGGAATGCGAAGTAAGTCCAACAGATCGCTACAGTTGACCGCCCCTGGCGGGGCGGCAACTGAGCTTTGGCGTTAGAAGGTGAAGCATGGAGTGCATACATGAGCGAGTGCTGGTAGGGAATGAATTTGCCTGTCGTACCGGCGGGGACGGGTTCTGGGTCGTTCACGCTTGTAAGAGTCCTTGCCACCAGCGTGCAGTCGGGTACAGAGGGAATCTGCCCAAGAATCATCCGAACTATCTCTGGCTCCGGCAAGGAGCGGATCTGTACCTCAACATGATCGATCCGCCTGTTCCACTGTTCCCGGATGAACTGTTTGAAGTATTTCTCCCCTTCGCTCGCGAGGCGTGGAATTCTGGCGGAACGTTGATTATCCACTGCAATCAAGGCGAGTCACGCGCGCCTTCGCTCGCCATGATTTTTCTCGCCAAGATTGTAGGATCATTGCCTAATGACAGCTTCGACGTGGCACGGCGGGAGTTTGTGCAGGGCTTTCCCGGTTACGCCCCCGGCGGTGGGATCGAGAAGTATTTGACGTCCAACTGGGAAAAGCTAGATGGCTTCTAACAACAGCTTCAACCGGACCGACTTTCCCACTGGCGCTCCAAAGACAACCGGTTAAGCTGAACGTTAGAGCACGAACGATATGACCTGCTACTACTCGAGGGGAATGAGAGTCGTCCCGACCTGGCTCTTCGCGTTGGCAATCCTTGGGCCAGCCATTTGGGCGTGCTTCACCAGTGACGGGATTACGCTAAAAGTCATGGGCATTGTCTTCCTGGGTCTTCTGGCGGTAATGGCCTGGTTTACGTACTGGCACATTAGTCGCCCGATCATAGAGGTGGCAGGCGATCGGGTGGCGGTCCGCGGGCTACTTCGGCCCCAGCGTGAGTTGGACGATCTCGAAAATTACAAGTTGGTCATAAGTAATGACTATTTGGCCTTTCGACCGTCGGACGGACAAGACATCACGATTGATCGAGGGGATTTTTCGAAACGCAAGTGGCAGGAGCTTATAAAGGACCTTCGATCTCTTCCGATTACCGAGTATGAAGGAATATAGCTCTAACAAAGCGCTGCAGGCGACGCAGCAAAGTTGCGCGCCTGAGCGCGATCGTTAGGCATACAAAGGAGATATCGTGCCATCTGCAGAATTTGAAGAGCGTGAATTTGAAACTCCGTTGTATAGCCAACTACAACATACCAGTTTGGTATGGTCCCCGGGTCAGGTGCTAGAAGGGCATGTGGGGTTCGATTACGCGGCGTTATGCATGGACCCTCGAATCTGGGATATTCATGATATTGAAGCGCCATTCGCCGGCGTTTTACTGGATGATTTACGAATTCTTTGGAACATGAGACGGGCCAGAAGCCCAAGGCCTCTGCCAAATTTTAAATTGAACCTGTTTCTTCAAGCAAAGCGTCCAGAGCATATAAAGCGTGTGGCCAGTAAACTCAGGCAGCGAGGAATTCAGGGCCCATATTGGCGCTTCAATATCGAACGTATTCAACAGGAACTACTTGATTTTCTGGCTAGCCAAATGCAAGAGAAAGGTCTCGTTTGTTACGCGTCACCAGCATTCCATAGGTTAAGTCAACTATATAGTCATATTACCTCAGGTACTATGGTTGAGAATTCAATGAACCGCCCCGGTTATCCTGGAGGCTCGTGGGTTTGAGTCACGCCGCC
>NZ_APNM01000011.1:0-131705 GCF_040361335.1 Salinisphaera sp. PC39
ATCAATAACCAATTGAATTTGTTCGATAATTTAACCGGACACTAGTGATGGCAGTTATATCTTCGGCAAACCCAGGCAACGGTCGAAACGTAACCCTGCCCCACTACCCCAGAGCGTCGTGAAGCGACTTGCCCGACATCCCAGATATACCCAGAGACCGTCGCCCCGGAAAGGTGCGAAGCACCTTATCCGGGGTCCAGATTTCCGGCCGGGCATGGATCCTGGATAACCCCCGGATCGAGTCCGGGGCAGGCTTCTCCGCGGTTTCCGGGATGACGGGCGCGCGCTAAAGGGTTTGTCAGTTATATGATTGCCTTTTTTATGGGTATCCCGAATTTACTGTGCCTAGATTCAACTCGTAAGCGCCACTGTTTGAGTTCGGAGAGAGGGGGTGAGCTGGGCTGTTATTCATCCGTTCTCATTCGTGTGGATATCCGCAACGCAAGCCGGGCCACGGCAGGTCCGAGGATGTGGAAATTCAGAAGACCTATTCGGAATAATCCACTTCTGGAAGTCCACAGAGGGTAGGGATATGAGGACCGTACTCGACTAGCCGGCTCCCGGTCTTCATCGATACAGCGGCACGCGTGAATGTCATGTCATCAGTCACAGATTCGCAGCCACCCGGACACATCAAGGAGCGACGAGTGCCAACTTGGAAGTGCGGACCAAGTCGACAGGGGGCAATGATGCGGAGCATCATTCCGCCTTTCCGGCCAGTCGGATAGCTGATTGCAGCGCGCCATCGAGATGCCTGACCCCTGCGTGGCGATTCGTCTGGCCACCAACTGGGGACGCAAGGCTGGCGGCGGGCACAGCACTCAGGTGTTCTGGGGTAACATAGCCTGCCGTACGGCATCGCGGACCGCGTCCGGTCGCTCCATGGGCAGGAAATGGGTCGTTCCGGCGAGGACGTTCACGTCGGCGGAAGGCAACAAGGCGCGCAGGCGCTGGCGCGCCCTTGGCGAGAAGGTAGATGCGCGTTCCGCGGCCAACGCTATCACCGGACACTGCAACCGACGGATGCCGGGCCAGGGGTTGTGTTCGGTACGGGCGAAGGTGGTGCTTTCCCACTCCGGCGCACAGGCCAGACGAACATGACTGCCATGCTGCACGAGGCCGTGCTGGACATAGGCTTCAATCCATGCCTCGGGCCAGGTCTTGAAGCCACCGCGGCCGCGAAAGTTGTCCAGGGCGGCGGCGCGCGAGTCGAACACCCTGCGCCGGCGTGCCGCGCCGGCGGCCAGCGAAAACCGGTGGGACCGGCGTAGCAGCTTGGTCAGCCACAACATCCAGCCCTGCCAGCGATCCATGATCACGGGCTCCGCCAGGATCAGGCCCCGCACCTTGTCCGGCCGTCGGGCCGCGGCCATGATGCTGGTGGTGGCGCCGATGGAATGGCCGGCCAGCCAGATCGGTTCAGCCAGGTTGTCCAGAAAGGCGGTCAGGTCCCGATAGTAGGTTTCCCAGCCGCGGAAAGTCGCGAGATTCGCCGCCTCGGCGCTGGCCCCGTGGCCCCGCATGTCCCAGGCCAGCACATTGCAATCGTCCGCCAGCTCGTCGAGCAGCGGTCTGTACAGTTGTCCATGGAAGCCCGTCGCATGCGCCCAGTGCAGCGTGGGGCGTCCGGCCGATCCCGGCCAGCGCCACAGCACGATTTCCCGGCCGTCCGGGGCCGTGAATCCGTCGCGCTCGATCACGCCGGGGGACTCAGTAGGATTTGGGCAGGCCGAGGACATGTTCACCAATGTAATTGAGCAACATTTCGTTGTTGATTGGCGCGATCTCCATCAGCCGGGCCGAAGGCCATAGCGTGATGATGTCGTAGTCCCTGTCGAAGCCGTAGCCACCGTGGGTTTGCAGCGCAGCCTCGACGGCCTTGACCGCGGCGCGCGAGCCCAGCAACTTGGCCATGTTGGCATGGGCGCCGGCATTGCCGCCCTCATCGAAGGTCGCGGCGGCCTGGATCATCATCAGCCGTGCGGCCTCCAGTTCGGCCTTGGCCTCGGCCAGCCGGTGCTGCAAGGCTTGGTAGCTACCGATAGGCACGCCGAAAGGTTTGCGGTCGTTGGCGTAGGCCACGGCCTTTTTAAGCGCGTAGTTACCCATGCCCACGGACATGGCGGTAACCAGCAGGCGTTCCGAGTTCAGCGCCTCGAACATCCCGGCCAGGCCCTGTCCCGGATTGCCGATCAAGCGGTCCGCGCCGAGTTCGACGTCGTCGAAGAAAACCAGGTACTGACGCTCCGGCCAGCCGACGTCAATGTTCAGGGGCTGCAGCTCCACGCCGGGTGCGTCGGTATCCACCACGAACAGCGACATACCCTCGGTGCGGCGCTCGACCTCGCCGGCCTTCTGGGTGCGGGCCACGACCAGCATGCGATCGGCGTCCGCTGCGCCGGAAATGAATACCTTGCGCCCGGTCAGTCGGTAGCCTTCGCCATCCCGCGTCGCCAGCGAGGACATCGCGAAGCTGTTGGTGCCGGCATCCGGCTCGGTGATGGCGAAGCACAGCTTTTCGGCGCCGCTGATGGTTGGTTTGACGAAACGCTCGATCTGATCGGACGTGCCGTGGCGGATGATCGGCACCCGCGCGAAGCCGGTGAGCAACAGCATGGGCAGCACCAGTCCGGCCTCGGCCAGCGCTTCCATCAGCGCGACTAGTTCCACCTGGCCGCCGCCCGTACCGCCCAGTTCCTCGGGGATGGTGATGCCGAGCAGCCCGTATTCGCCCAGCGCCTCCCAGGCCTCCTGCGGGAAGCGATGGTTATCGATGCACTCGCGCATGTATTCCCGGCCAAAGCCTTCACTCACAACGCGGGTGGCCTCGCGAATATCGCGCATGCGCTGGGCAACGCTGGTCTGGTCGAATTCCAATTCGGGCACGGCATCCATTCTATCTTCTCCTCGCGTTTAATCGTCGGGGGTGAACAAATTGCGCTTGCCGTCGCTGTGTACGCGGCCCGTGCGATTGAGAAACTCCTCGTTGGTCATGGCATCGAGCAGGCCCGTTTCGGCGGGCGTGTTGGCGACAAAGCGCCGGCCATCGTCCAGCCGTCCCAGGACGATGCCCTGAACCGGCTGGTCGGCGCGGTCGTGCATGACGGTGTAGCTCTCGATGCGGCCATTGCCTTGCGCCTGTTCTGCGACATCGACGACGGGGCCGGCGTCGATCTCTGCTTGCAGACCGGCCTCGTCGATCGGCCGCCAACCGCCGGCCGGGGGCCGTCCGCCGTAGAGGCCCAGCGAATGCTTGCTCATATACCAGCCTACGCCACTGACCAGTCCGGTGGCGCTTCGGTCGGCGCGGATGCGGGCCATGATCTCGGCGATAGCATGGGTGCAATAGTTGTTGCCGGGTCCGCCGTGGTAAGCCAGCCCGCCCGTGACCGTCAGCGGCCGGGAATCTTCGGGCGCGATGCCCAGCGCGTCGCGGGCCATCTGCACCGCGCTGGGGAAACAGCTGTACAGGTCAAGGTGATCGACAGCGTCGATGGCCAGCCCGCTGGCCGCGAGCAACCGCTCGGCGCAGGCGGCGATAGCCGGCGAGCGGGACAGATCCGCCCTTTCGGACACCCACCAATGGTCGTGCGCGTTTGCGGCGGCCAGGGGGTAGACCCAGCGCTCGGGGTCGATGCCCAGGTCCCGGGCCTTGGCCGCGGACATCATCACCAGCGCGGCGGCCTGATCCACCGCGATGATGGCGTTCATGCGCTTGGTGTAGGGGGCGCCGACCATGCGGTTTTTCGGTGTGCGCTCGGCGATGTCGGCCGCCGAAAGCGGCTCACGGCGCCAGGCCTGCGGATTGTTCACCGCGACGGCATTGAGCCGGGCATACAATTCGCCCAGCATCTGTCGGTGCTCGATTGGGCCATGGCCGTAGCGGCCGCGCAGGGCCTGCTCGAACAACGGATAGATCTGGATGGGCAGTTCCAGCCCGTGGCGTTGTTCGGTCGCATTGGTCGGCTCGCGGTCGTCGCCGAGCAGCCGCGGGCCCTCGCCGGTCGCGTTGTCGATCACCCCGGACAGGCCGGCGCCCTTGCCGCGCATCTGCGTGGCCAGCGTCTCACCGCCCGCGATCAAGACACAATCGAGCTCACCGGCGGCGATGCGATCCGCGTAATAACCGACCAGCCATTGGCCCATATTCCCGCCGATGGGGGTGTAGAAGCGCTCGCCGGGTCCAATGCCCAGGCACTGCGTCAGGCTGGCCGGCGCATCGGGATAGGCCGGCGCCAGAATGTTCAGGCAGGTCAGTGACTGGATCTGCCCCAGCACGCCGGCCACGCCGCAGTCCGCGGCCGCGGCCCGGGCAGCCTCGGCGATCAAGCCGATCGGCGTGCGCTCGGCATCCGGCTCGCGCGCGGTGATCTGGCCGGCGCCGACGAGTACCGGCGTCGTCCTCTCCCTGTTCGTCATGCTAGTTCTCGTAGCCGTCGATCGGTGGACGGAAAAAGCAGTTGAACCCGTCCGCTGGAAATCGGCGCGCTGGCGCCTTCCTGCCGGCAGGTCACCTGCACCAGACTGGTACGGCGGCCCTGGCGAACAATCTCGGCCCTGGCGAAGGTGGATTGCGCCCGGGCCGAGCGCAGGTAGTCAATGTTGCAGTCCAGGATGCGCGGGCGGCGGGTCCCCGCGTCCTGACTTTGCGCAGCAATACGCGCGGTGATCTCGATAAGCGCCCCGAGCACGCCGCCGTGCAGGGCGGGCAGCATGATATTGCCGATCAGGGCTTCACGGTACGGCAGATGAACCTCCATGCCGGTCTGGCCCTGCTGGATTTCGAGCCCAAGATGGCGGGCGTAGGGGATGCGCTCCAGCATGGCCTGCCAGGCGGTGCCCGCGCTATGATCGGCTCTCGATTCCACCGGATTGGTGATGCCCCTCATGCGCCGTCTTTCCTTTCGTTGATCACCTTGAAGCGTTTGCCCGGGGTATTGCGCATGAAGGTGGCCGTGCCTGTGGCCACCGGCTGCTCCTCTCCCTCGGAGAGGATTTCACAATGGATGAACGCGACCTCGTCGGTGAGATGGCGACAGCAGGCGATCGCCAACAAGGCGCGGTCGCTGGCGGCCGGCCGCAGATAATCCATGCGCAAATCCAGCGTGGCGATCGGTGTCAGCTCCCGAGCCGCGGCGAATACCGCCAGCCCGGCGGCCGAGTCCGCCAGTGAATACAGCACGCTGCTGCAGATTTCCTCTGCGTCATCATCGGCGAGCAGCCACGGCTGCGGGACCAGGCGCATGCGGACCTGATCGGCTTCCACCGCAACCACCTGCAGGCCCAGATCCCGGCTGTGCGGCACTTGCTCGCCGAACTGCCGCGCCACCGCCACGGGATCATTGTCCGGCAAACCGCCTGCCCCGGACATCAGCTCTGCGCCTTTTCCCGTTCGATCTCCACCCCCATGTCGCCCCTGAGTTCATCGGGCGCAGCCAACAGACGCGGATAATGTTTGCGATAAACGGCTTCCAGCTCGGCTAACGGCAGGTCGGCGCGCGGGCCGTGATCGGCCAGATACTGCATGTGGCGACGCCCGGCGGTGTCGAACTCGTGCATCAGTGCATCCTCGCGGCCGTCGAATTCCAGCGCCTTGACGCCGAAGCGTTCGCACAGTTCGATGTTGAACGCCGGGGTGGCCTTGACCCAGCGCCCGCCCAGCCACAACTCGGTATAGCCGTGGTGATAGAAGATGTCGGTTTGCATCAACCTCAGCAGACGTTCACTGGCGAGGTGGTTTTTCACATCCGCCAGACCGATGCGCGCGGGGATACCGGCGGCCCGGGCGCAGGCCGCCAGGAGGCAGGCCTTGGGCACGCAATAGCCTCTGCCCGCGGCCAGGGTGGCGCTGGCACGCAGGTGAACGGGGTCAAGCGAGAACGTGTAGGGGTCGTAGCGGATTTCATCGCGCACCGCATAGTAGAGCCGCACGGCGCGTTGTCTGTCTTCGCCAACCCCGGCGCGGTCTCGGGCAAAGGCCTGAATGGCGGCTTGGCCGCTATCGATGAAATCACCGGGCGCCAGGTAGTCGTGGGTTTCTACATTCATGTGGCCATTCATTCGATTGAGTGCATTGACGGCCATAGCCGAGCGTGGATGAGCGCAGCAAGAGCCAGTTTAAACGTGCTGACAGTAGGCGGGCGGCGGCAGGCCGACGAGGACATTTTTTGCCAATACGAGGTCTGTTCAAGACACTGAGCCATGTTCCGGGGAGCAACTGTTGACCCGGCTAGGATGATGGGCCCGACCGATGCATGGCTCGCAAACTGGCACTTTGCCTGTATTGATCGGGCGGCTGACCGAACCAGCGCTTGAAGGCGCGCCTGAAGCTCGCGGTGTCATGGTAATTCAACAGCGAAGCGGTGGCCTCGATTGACAAGTGACTGTCACACAAATAGCTCACCGCCTGTCGGGACAGGATCTCGTCGCGAATTTGCCGAAAACCGCTGTTTTCTTGTTTGAGCTTGCGCGCCAGGGTGCGTTTGCTCATGAACAGAGAGGCCGCCGCCTCGTCTTCAGTGAGCGTTCCGGGCGGGCGGGACAGCATCATTTTCTTGAGCCGGGTCGGAAAGTCCAAATCACGGGTCTGAAGTCGCGCAAGCATGGATTCGCACTGCTGCAAGGCTAGACGATAGTTTTCATGATTGGCGGAGGCGTTCGGTTTTCGGCACAACGCCATCGGTAATTTGCACACCAACTGATTGCAGCCAAAGCGAATCCGCCCAGGCAAATAGTCCGGGTAGATGGCGTGGTATGCGGGCGCTGGATGGGCGAAACATACTTCGGACTCATACAAGGGCCGACCTACAATAAATTCGCCGAAGTCGAAAAGTACCTTGACCATCGTGTCCGCCAGGCAACGCTCGACATCCTCATCCAGCGGCACCTGGAAATTCACCAGGCATTCCAGGCTATCTTCAACCTGCCGCAAGTGCACTTGAATAAAGCTCGCGCGCGTGGGTAGGAACGTGTGAATCGCCTGCAGCGCGGCGAACAGATCCGGGCTGCTATTGGCGACAAAACCCATCGCACCGTGGGTCGCCGGGGTCAGCCGCGTACCCAGCCGTAATCCGAACTCCGGCTTGCCGGACAATTCCAGTGCATTGCGCAGAATCCGGATCTGCTGGGCCGCGGTGAGCAGGCTCTCCTCGCCCAACAACTGCGCAACGTCGAGCCCGGTGCCGCGCAACAGTCTGGGCAGTTGTCGCGCCGCCAAGCCAAGTTCTCGGGCAATCAGCCGCGAGTAATTCGACGGAATATCGGCTTTGGGGTTTTGCGAACCCTCAGCCTGCTGCGTCGTTGTCATGGGCGCCTCCACGGAGCGCCTAAGTGTCTTTAAATGTCCCCTCACTGTCAAGAAATGTCCTCGTCGGTGTGTCGACGCACTGCCAAGCTTCAGCGTGGATAGCCCTGACAGGAGAGAGGCAGTGGGCAAAATTACTTTTATCGAGCACGACGACACCGAACATGTCGCTGAATTCGAGGCGGGCGCCTCGCTGATGCAAGTCGCAGTTGATAACGCGATCCCCGGCATCGATGCGGACTGTGGCGGGGAGTGTGCCTGCGGCACATGCCACCTCATTGTCTCGGACGAGTGGTTCGACAAGACCGGCACGCCCGGTGATGACGAAGAGCAGATGCTGTCCATGACCCCGGAGCGGGCGAGAACCTCGCGTTTGGGCTGCCAGGTCAAGACCACCGAGGCGATGGACGGCATGACCGTTCGCCTTCCCGAATTCCAGATGTAAGCACTGGAGAACGCCATGTCAACGCAAATCCAAGCAATCGACGCAATCCAGACCCGAGTGGTCAATGCTACCTCCCGGGTGGTGCCTATGCATTGGCAGATCCGGGGGCTGAAGCTGTTGGTGAATGCCAAGAAGAAAATCATCGGCCCGCGGCGGCCCATGCCCAACTTCGTTGAAACGCCCATTCCTGATGTCAGCACACTGGCGCTCGAAGACATCGATCTCAGCAACCCTTTTTTGTACCGGCAAGATCAGTGGCGCGCCTACTTCAAACGGCTGCGTGACGAGGCGCCGGTGCACTACCAGAAGAACAGTGCATTCGGGCCATTCTGGTCTGTGACGCGCTATGAGGACATCCTGTTCGTGGACAAGAACCACGAACTCTTCTCCTCCGAACCGCTCATTGTGTTGGGCGACTTCCCGGAAGGGCTGCCGGTGGAAATGTTCATCGCGATGGACCCGCCCAAGCACGACGTGCAGCGTCGCTCAGTGCAGGGCGTAGTGGCGCCGCGGAACCTGAAGGAAATGGAAGGGCTGATCCGCGCGCGCACCGGGGAGGTGCTCGACAACCTGCCCTTGGACGAAGCCTTTAACTGGGTGTCGGCGGTATCGAAGGAGTTGACGGGCCGCATGCTGGCCACGCTACTGGATTTCCCTTACGAGGAACGTCACAAGCTGATCGACTGGTCGGATCGAATGGCCGGCACCGCAGCGGCGACCGGCGGCGAGTTTGCCGATGAAGAGAACATGTTTGACGCGGCCGCTGACATGGCCTGGTCTTTCTCGCAGCTGTGGCGTGACAAGGAGGCACGCCGCGCGGCGGGCGAGGCGCCTGGTTTTGACTTGATCAGCATGCTGCAGGGCAGTGAAGACACACAGGATATGATCAATCGGCCGATGGAGTTCATCGGCAATCTGGCGCTGCTCATCGTCGGTGGCAACGATACCACCCGCAACTCCATGAGCGGCGGCGTGCTGGCCATGAATCAGTTCCCGGGGGAATTCGCCAAACTGAAGGCAAACCCGGAGCTGATTCCGAACATGGTCTCGGAAATCATCCGCTGGCAAACCCCGCTGGCGCATATGCGCCGGGTCGCCACGCAGGACGTGGAACTGCGCGGTCAGACCATCAAGAAGGGCGACCGCGTGCTGATGTGGTACGCCTCGGGCAATCGGGACGAACGCAAGTTCGAAAATCCCGATGACTTCATCATCGACCGCGAGGGCGCGCGGCACCATATATCGTTCGGCTATGGTATCCACCGTTGCATGGGCAACCGTCTGGCCGAACTGCAACTGCGCATTCTGTGGGAGGAACTGCTCAAGCGTTTTGACAGCATTGAAGTCGTTGACGAGCCAGAACGGGTGCAGTCCAACTTCGTGCGGGGCTATTCCAGGTTGATGGTCAAACTGACGGCAAAAAGTTAACGAAACGTCTGACCAGGATGGCGTCCGAGCAATTCGATTATGTGGTGGTCGGTGCGGGCTCGGCCGGATTGCCATCGCCAACCGCCTGTCCGAGAGCGGCCGCAATCCATTTGTGAACATGCCACTGGGTTTCCTGCAGCTGATGTTCAGCCGCCGCTACAACTGGCAGCTCAATACGGAGCCGCGGCGTCACACGAGCAACGGTGCCGAGGCCGACGGGTTCATCCGGCCCCGCCGGAGGAGGCAATACCCGACCTGCAACTGCACTTCGCGCCCATGCTGTACGCCGATCACGGGCGCAAGCTGAAGACTGCGATGAGCGGTTAGGGCTACGCGACGATGATTTATCGGTCTGCACAGTACCGACCCGTTCGCGGCGCCGCTGATCGACCCCAGCTACATGGTCGAGTCCGTCGACGTCGAGCGACTCGTACGCGGGGTGCACCTGGTGCGCCGGATCCTGGCGCAGCCGACCTTCGCGCCGCACCACGAGGTCGAGATGTCCCCGGCCCGGCACTGCAGAATGACGACGACCTCGCCGCATGGATGCGGCGCAGCGGTGAATCGGCGTATCACCCGGTCGGCACCTGCAAGATGGGCGTCGATCCGCTGGCGGTGGTCGATCCGCGTCTGCGCGTGCATGGCCTGCAACGCCTGCGGGTGGTCGATGCCTCCATCATGCCGACGCTGGTCGGCGGCAACACCAATCAGCCGGCGATCATGATCGGCGAGAAGGGCGCCGCGATGCTGCTTGAGGATGCCGAGCCCCCGGCGGCTGAGCGCCGCGTGCGATAAATCGCGGGGCGTGCTTGACAGCACCATGCCGGCCGACCCGACCTTGTGCTCGTCCCGGTTGGCATTTGGAGGCCTGAACTATCCGATCCCGAGGCACAGCGAAAGAGAGAGGCTATGGCAAAAAAACCGCAAGATGCGACGGTCATCGTTGGAGGCGGGCACGCGGCAGGCACGCTCCTGACAACCTTGCTGCAAAAGAAATATCAACAGGAGGTGGTTCTGGTGGGCGAAGAATCTCATCCACCATACCAGCGACCGCCTCTGTCCAAGAATTACCTGGCAGGAGATGTTGATCAAGAGTCGCTGTACCTGAAACCGCGCTCGGTGTACGAGAACGCGGGCCACCAGTTGCGGCTCGGTGTGCGGGTCGAACAGATCGATCGAGACAACAAGACCATCAGGTTGTCGGATCAGGGCACGTTGAAATACGACCGACTCATCCTGGCCACGGGGTCACATGTTCGACGTCTGAATGCGCCCGGGGCTGACTTGAAGGGCATTCATTATCTGCACGACATAGCTGACTCAGATGCCCTGCGTGATCAATTTTCCCCGGGGCAACGCCTGGTCATCGTGGGTGGCGGCTATATCGGCCTGGAGGTGGCCGCCATCGCCGTAAAGGGAGGTCTCAAGGTCACGGTGCTGGAAGCCGCCGATCGCGTCATGCAACGTGTCACCGGCCCGGAAATCTCGGCATTCTTTCAGGCCAAGCACCGTAGTGCCGGTGTGGAAGTGCGCCTGGACACGGCGGTTATCGGCTTCGAGTCCGATGACGCCGGTCATGTGGCTGGCGTGGCGGTGGCGGACGGCTGCACCGTGCCGGCCGACCTTGTGCTCGTCTCGGTTGGCATCATGCCGGAAACGGCGCTGGCTGAATCCGCCGGTCTGCCCTGTGATGACGGTATTCTCGTCGACGAGTATGCGCGCAGCGACGACCCCGCCGTCCTAGCGATCGGTGACTGTACCCGCCACCGGAATCTTTTCTTCGAGCAGCCCCAGCGGATGGAGTCAGTCGCCAACGCGGTCGATCAAGCCCGTATCGCGGCGGCTACCCTGATGGGAGACTACAAACCCTACGATGCCGTTCCATGGTTCTGGTCGAACCAGTATGACGCACGCCTGCAGATGGCGGGGCTGTCCAAGGGTCATGATGAGCGGGTGGTGCGGGGTAACCCCCAGGACGGGGCATTTGCGGTGTTCTATATGCGCGGAGGCAATCTCATTGCTGTGGACGCGGCAAATATGCCTATAGCTTTTATGGTGGGTAAGAAGCTCATCTACCAACGCAGAGACATCGACGCTGAAGCATTGAGTGATCCCCACGTCGAATTGAAGTCTTTGGTCTGAAGCATGCCAAGACGGCCGTCCGTGACCATGGCGCCCTTCCGCGGCATGGCGGTATTACCTTCTTCTAAACCTTGTGCATCCTTCTAAACCTTGTGCATCGCTCCCTCGACAGCATCGGCTGAGTAAATCGAAGCGTATGCCGATATCCCGTGCGGCCTGGTCCACACTGCTATCTGCATGACGGAAAAAATCAACGGTTCGTACTTGAAATCGGAAATGAATCTTCTTCGCTGGGATATGAGCACTCTTTTCAACATTGTGGCCTGTTTCGTAAGCGTCCGTGCAACGGGGCGTACTCCACGCTGTGTTCCAGTTTACGAGCCGACACCCGCACAGGGAATGGCCACATGCCCTTCGTGGTTTACAGGTTGCATGTCACACTCGGCAAAGCCATCGAGCCCACTCTGCATTCCGGATACCCTGTTTATTGGCGGCACCGGGACGCGACCGGCTGTCCTACAATCGACCGGTCGCCACGAGACGCACAAGCACCGCGAGAACGAGGAGATAACCCATGACCACCGGATTCGTCTGGCACGAGCTCTACATGTGGCACGACACCGGCCGCGCCGCCGGCATCGTGCCGCCCGGCCTGACCGTGCAACCTTACGAGCACGCCGAAAACGAGCACACCAAGCGCCGCTTCAAGAGCCTTCTCGACGTGAGCGGGCTGACGCGCTCGCTGACCTTCGTCGAGCCGCGCCCGGCCACGGTCGAGGAGATCCTGCGGGTACACACCCGCGCCTACGTGGACAAGGTCCGCGGCCTCAACGAGACCGGCGGCGAGGCCGGGCCGTTCACGCCCATGGGCCCGGGCAGCTACGACATCGCACTGCTTTCGGCGGGCGGCGTGATCGCCCTCGCCGACGCCGTGGCCGACGGCAGCGTGGACAACGGCTACGCCCTGGTGCGGCCGCCGGGTCACCACGCCATGCCGGACCTGGGCATGGGCTTCTGCCTGTTCGGCAACGCCGCCATCGCCGGCCGCCACCTGCTCAGCGAACGCGGCCTGGGGCGCATCGCCTACGTCGACTGGGACGTGCACCACGGCAACGGCACCGAGGCCGCCTTCTACGACGACCCGCGGGCGCTGACCATCTCCATCCACCAGGATCGCTGCTTCCCGCAGGACACCGGGGCGGTGACCGACAACGGCAGCGGCAAGGGCGAGGGCTGCAACATCAACGTGCCGCTGCCGCCCGGGTCGGGACGCGGCGCCTACGAGGATGCCTTCGACCGGGTGGTGCTACCGGCGCTCAGGCGCTACCGGCCGGAATTCATCTTCGTGCCCTGCGGCTTCGACGGCGGCGCCTTCGATCCGCTGGGCCGGATGATGCTGTACGCGGAGGCCTACCGCGGCCTGACCGAGCGCCTGTGCACCGCCGCCGCCGAGCTCTGCGGCGGCCGGCTGCTGCTCTGCCACGAAGGCGGCTACAGCGCGCCGTCGGTGCCCTATCTGGGCCTGGCGGTGATGGAGACGCTGACGGGCGAGAGCACCGACATCGAGGATCCGTTCCACGAGTTCATGAGCGGCCTCGGCCAACAGGAACTGCAGCCGCACCAATCGGCCGCGGTGGACGCCGCCGTGGCACTGGTCGAACGGGTGCCCGCGGGCTGACGGGATCAGGTCCCGGCGTAGACCGACGCCGGGACCTCCGGCAGCGTCTCGAAGCCGGGGCGCGCGAACAGGAAGCCCTGGAAGCACGTGATGCCGAAGTCGCGCAGCGCGCGTAGTTCCCCGCGGGTCTCCACGCCCTCGGCGATCACGTCGATCCCCAGGTCGCGGCAGACCTGGAGCACGCCCCGCACGATGGCTTGGCGCCCTCGGTCGCGGTCGATGCCGCGTACGACCGCCATGTCCAGCTTGATCAGATCCGTCTGCAGGTCCGCGAGCAGATTGAGGCCGGAATAGCCGGCACCGAAATCGTCGATCGCGGTCAAAAACCCCTGGCGCTGGTACTCGCGTACGATCCCGCGCAGGTGGGCATGGTCGACGACCTGTTCGCCCTCGGTGATCTCGAAGATGATCCGGTCCACCGGGAAGCCGTGACGCTCGCAGGCCTCCAGGGTCGTGCGGATGCAGTGCTCCGGTTGGTAGACGGCATTGGGCAGGAAATTGATGCTGAGCCGGCCGGGCATGTCCAGTTCCGCCGCCATGCGCACGGCCCGCACGCGGCAGGCCTGGTCGAAGGCGTAGCGGTTGTCGGGACCGATCCGGTCCAGCACCGTCGGCGCCGGCTGGCCGGCCGGGCCGCGCACCAGGGCCTCGTGGGCGTACACGCCACCGGCCTCGATATCCACGATCGGCTGGAAAGCCATCGAGAATGCGATCTCCAGCCCCTCGCCGTCGCGGCAGAGGGGACAGGGTTCCCCGTTGCCGCAGCTCATCGGCCGTCGCCCTCGATCCGTATCGCGGCGCGGACAAGACGCCTCGCGCTCATGGTTTCCTTCACAACCCTTCCCGTCACCAGCACATGTGTCATGATGCCCCGACACGCACGCGGGCATCCAGCCCGGTGAGCGCCAAACAGGCGACTATCTCGCCGGCAACCCCGCCGACCGAGCCAATCAATCCGTCGTCCCGGATACCCGCTCCCCCGTGGTCCCGGACACCCCCTCCCCCGTCGTCCCGGAAAGGCGCTATGCGCCTTATCCGGGACCCAGGGAAACAGTCCAGGCGGGTCACGCCTTCGCGGCTTTGGCTAACCGGCCTGGACCCCGGATATGCGCTGATGCGCATTCCGGGGTGACGGGGCAAGTGGGCGTCACGATTGCCCCTGGAGGCCTCTGCATAACGTCACGAACGAAGGCGGGTTGATCGCCGCCGGAGCGCAAAACCGTGCAAAGGCCACCTCTGGGGTTTGTCGACGACCTAACGCCGTAAAAAAGCCCGCGCCGAGGCGCGGGCCAACGGCAAGGCGACCGCCCGGGCCGGGCGGCCCTGGCACGACCGGTCGTGCGCAGGCTCCTCCTCCAGCCTTGCCTTCGCGTACTACGGGCACGCGGCAGTGATCGGATGCGAATTCACAGAGGGTGTCTACAAAACGTAGCGAGCGAAGGCAGGTTGGGCGCCGCCGGAGCGCAGGGACCGCAGCGTATGCCGCAATACGTGAGGCTCCCGAGCACCGCCGGCGCCCAAGATGCCGAGCGCATTAGTTTTGTAGGCACCCTAGAGTCGCATGCCCAGCTCCTGCCAGTTAGCCGCCAACGTGTCCTGCGCGCTCTGGCGCCCGTCCATGCGCTGGAACCAGGGGCCGAGGTTCTTCAGGCCGGGATCCAGCGGCTGGCCGACGCTGCCGCAGAAGTCCACGCAGCAGTAGAGGATCAGGTCGGCCAGGGACAGGCGATCGCCGCAGATGTAGTCCTTGCCGTCCATGAGCCCGTCCAGCCACTGGAGGCCGTCGCGCGCGCAGGTCTTGAGGCCGTCCGCCGCCTCGGGCAGGCAACGCACACGGTCGCGGAACAGGTCCAGGCCTTCGGCATAGCGGAAGCCGCGATACATGTTCTCGGTGATCTCCAGCTCCACGCGGCGCACCCACATCCGAGTCTGCGCGCGCTCGACGGGGTTCGTGCCGATCAGGGCCGGCGTCGGATGCGTCTCCTCGATGTACTCGCAGATCGCCACGGTCTCGCCGATCACGGTGCCGTCGTCCAGTTCAAGCGCCGGGATCTGGCCGCCCGGATTCTTGTCGGTATAGGGCGGGCGGCGGTTCTCGGCGCTGAACAGGTCCACCGCCTCGGTCGGCAGCTCCACGCCCTTCTCCTGCAGGAACATGCGCACCATGCGGGGATTGGGGCCGGGCGAATCATACAGCTTCATGGGTATCTCCTCGGGCTTCGTTAATTTAATGTTCGTTCAGGACGAATCCGGCAATATACACGCCTGCCACACACGGGCAATCCGAGGACCAACGCGATGACCAACGCCCGACCCGACGCCGAGGATGTGCTTGTCCTGCGTCACGACCGCGAGGACGGCGTCACAACCCTGACGTTGAACCGGCCCGACCGCTTCAACGTGCTCTCCGAGGCAATGCTGGCGGCGCTGCGCGACGCTCTGGACGCCATCGCGGTATCATCCGACGTGCGCGTGGTGGTGATCGCCGGCGAGGGACGCGCCTTCTGTGCCGGGCACGACCTCAAGGAAATGCGCGCCCGGCCCGACGGCGACTATTACCGCTGGCTATTCGCCGAGTGCAGCCGCATGATGCTCGCGATCCGGGACATGCCGCAGCCGGTGATCGCCCGCGTGCACGGCGCCGCCGCCGCGGCCGGCTGCCAGCTCGTGGCCACCTGCGACCTCGCGGTGGCATCGACCGATGCCGTCTTCGGCACCACCGGCATCCGCTACGGCCTGTTCTGCTCCACGCCCGGCGTGGCGCTGTCGCGCAATGTCCCGCGCAAGAACGCCTTCGAGATGCTGGTGACCGGCGATACCGTCGACGCCGCGACCGCCCGCGAGCTGGGCCTGGTCAACCGCGCCGTGGCACCGACCGAGTTGAATGCCGAGATCGACCGCCTGGCCGCCGCCATCCTGGCCCGGCCGCGCGGCGCGGTCGCCTCCGGCAAGCACCTATTTTACCGCCAAGCCGAGCTCGGGCTGGAGGAGGCCTACGCCCTCGCCGCCGAGAACATGGCCTGCGACATGCTCTCGGACGAGGCCTGCGAGGGCATCGACGCCTTCCTGGAGAAGCGCCCGCCGGCGTGGGGACGCTAGCGCGAGGTCAGCCGATCGCCTCCGAGGCGGCCCGGCCGGCGGTGCGCCCCGAGAACAGGCAGCCCCCGAGGAAGGTGCCCTCCAGCGAGCGGTAGCCGTGCATGCCGCCGCCGCCGAAGCCGCTGGCCTCGCCTGCGGCGTACAGGCCCGGCAGCGGCTCGCCGTCAGCCTTCAGCACCCGGCCGGACAAGTCCGTTTCCAGGCCGCCCAGGGTCTTGCGGGTGAGGATGTTCAGGCGCACCGCGATCAGTGACCCGGCCTTGGGGTCCAGCAGCCGGTGCGGCTTAGCCACGCGCGAGACCTTGTCCGCGAAGTAGCGGCGCGCGCCGTGGATGGCCGTGACCTGCAGGTCCTTGGTGTAGGGGTTGGCCATCTCGCGGTCGCGCGCGACCACCTCACGCTCCACCTGCTCCGGGTCCAGCAGCGGCTCGTCGGTGAGCCCGTTCATGCCGCGGACCAGTTCGCCGAGATCGTCGGCCACGACGAAATCCGCGCCATGCTTCTTGAACGCCTCCACCGGCCCCGGCGCACCCGAGCCGATGCGGCCGAGAACCCCGCGCAGGCTCTTGCCCGTGAGATCCGGGTTCTGCTCCGAGCCGGACAGCGCGAACTCGCGCTCGATGATCTTCTGGGTGAGCACGAACCAAGTGTAGTCGTACCCGGTCTGCATGATGTGCTCGAGCGTGCCCAGGGTATCGAAGCCCGGGAACAGCGGCACCGGCAGGCGCCGGCCGCGGGCGTCGAGCCACAGGGACGACGGGCCGGGAAGGATACGGATACCGTGGCGGGTCCAGATGGGATCCCAGTTCTCGATGCCCTCGGTGTAGTGCCACATGCGGTCGCGATTGATCAGATGGGCGCCGGCGTCCTCGGCGATACCGAGCATACGCCCGTCGACGTGGTCCGGCACGCCGTGCAGCATGCGCGCCGGCGGCGCGCCCAGACGCTCGGGCCAGTTCTGCCGCACCAGCTCGGGATTGGCGCCGATGCCGCCGCTGGTGACGATCACCGCCTGCGCCCGCAACTCGAACCCGCCGGTCACCTCGCGGTTGCTGGGAGCCCCGCGCTCGGCGTCGCTGGGTGCCAGCACGTCCCCGCGCACGCCCACGACGGCACCGTTCTCGGTCAGCAGCCCGGTGACCCGGTGGCGGAACTTGAGGGTCGCCCGGCCGGCTTCCTCGGCCGCGCGCACCCGGCGCACGAAGGGTTCCAGCAGGCCGGGGCCGGTGCCCCAGGTGATGTGGAAGCGCGGTACGGAATTGCCCGGGCCGGTGGCATCGTAACCGCCGCGCTCGGCCCAGCCCACGATCGGGAAGAAACCCACGCCCTGCTCGCGCAGCCACGACCGCTTCTCGCCGGCGGCGAAATCCACGTAGGCCTCGGCCCAGCGCCGCGGCCAACGGTCCTCGTCACGGTCGAAGCCGGCGGTGCCCTCCCAGTCCTGCCAGGCGAGGGCGTGCGAGTCGCGGATGCCCATGCGCCGCTGCTCCGGCGAATCGACGAAGAACAGTCCGCCGAAGGACCAGAAGGCCTGTCCGCCCAGGCTCTGTGCCGGCTCCTGGTCGAGTAGGCACACCCGCCGGCCGGCGTCGGCCAGCTCCGCGGCGGCGGTCAGGCCGGCCAGCCCGCCGCCGACCACGATAACGTCGGCCTGTTCGCTCATGGGTTCCCCTCCCCGTCGGTCGTTGGTATGAACGATCTTTGCCGCGATCATGCCTGCCGCGGGCGGCGGGGACCATGGTAAATCCATACGCGGCGGCCACCACGCGGGCTCATGGGGTATTTAGCAAGTTGTCGCGAGCAGGAGGCCGGTTGGGCGCCGAGGTTTCATAGACGCCCTCTCAGAGGGTGTTTACAAAGGGCCCTCCCCTGCAAAGAGGGAGCACCGCCGGCACCCGAGATGCCGAGCGCAGTAGTTTTGTAAACACACTCTCAGGGCACGAGCATGACCGGGACTTGCGCCGCCGCCACCAGACCGGCGGCGCCCTCGCCGTGCAGGAGGGCCGGATGCCCGGCGGACAGGACCAGCACACGCGCGCGCTCGCGCGCGACCCGATCGGCGAGGTCGGCACCGCGGGCGGCGCCCGCCGCCGACACGCGGTGGGGAATGCCGCGTTCCGCCAGCCAGCGCATCGCCGCTTCGCCGTCGTCGCCCGCGCCGGCGGCACCGGCCAGCAGCACTACCGGCTCGTCGGCGGAGAGCCGCAGGGCGACCGCCAGCGGCAACAGCGTCTCGTCGGCCGCGCCGGATGCGACCGCGACCCCCGCGACACCCGCCGCCGGCGGCTCGGCGGGCACGAACAGGACCGGACAGGGCGGCGCCGTCGCGAGTCGGCGGGCGGTGCCGCCGAGGCGCACGCCCCGTGCCGACGACCAGCCCACCCGGCCGACCACCATCCAGTCTCCCGCGGCGGCCCGGGCATGAATCTCCGCGGGCAAGCGGCCGCGGGCCACGTCGAACTCCCAGGTCACCGCCTGCCGGGCCGCCGTCGCCGCCAGGTGCGCGCGCAGCCGGTCGGCACGCTCGCGCAGCCGGACGCTCAACCGATCGGCATCCAGGTGTCGCGCGGCACCGGTCGTCACCCCGATCTCGGTGGCGAACGGAAACCCGGCCGCATGCACGAGATCCAGCTCCTCCACGAACACCGCCTGCGCCGGCACGCGCCGGCGGCCGGCGAGCTCGACCGCGGTCTCCAGCGCGCGCAGGGCGCTTCCGGAGTCGTCCACGAAGGCCAACACGCGCGACCGGTCGGCCATGTCAGTCCCCTGCCCCGGCGCCGTTGCCGTTGCCGTTGCCGTTGCCGTTGCCGTTGTCACGCCGGGCGCGGTCGAAGGCGTCGAGACGTTCCCGCACGCGCCGGTTGAGCGTGCCCTCGGGGAAGACGCCGTTCGTGTCGGGCCCGCCGACGGTCAGGCCGGTGAGCAGGGCCAGGGCCTCGTCGACATGGCGCACGGCATGCACCCGGAAACGGCCCTCGGCCACCGCCTCCCGCACGTCCGCCCGCAGCATCAGGTGGGGCACGTTGCTGGCCGGGATCAGCACGCCCTGGTCGCCGGTCAGCCCCTGCCGGCGGCAGACATCGAAGAAACCCTCGATCTTCTCGTTGACGGCGCCGATCGCCTGGATCCGGCCGTGCTGGTTGATGGAGCCGGTGATCGCCAGGGCCTGGGAGATCGGCGCGCCGGCCAGCGCCGAGAGCAGGGCGCAGAGCTCGGCCGCGGAGGCGCTGTCGCCCTCCACGGGCCCGTAGGACTGCTCGAAGGTCAGGCTCGCCGACAGCGACAGGGACCGCTCGCCGCCGAAGCGCGCGCCCAGGAAACTGCTCAGGATCAGCACGCCCTTGGAGTGGATGGCGCCGCCCAGTTCGATCTCGCGCTCGATGTCGATCACGTGACCGCGACCGGCCCAGACATTGGCGGTGATCCGCGTCGGCCGGGCGAACCGGAAATCGTCCAGATCGTAGGCCGCCAGGCCGTTTACCTGACCGACCGCCGTCCCCGTCACAGCCACCAGCAGGACGCCGCGATCGATCTGGCGGTAGGTCGCGTCGCGCAGCCGGTCGGCGCGGCGGATACGCTCGTCGATCGCGCGCTCGACATCGGCGGCCGTGGTGGGTTCGTGCCCCGCCTCGCGGGCCCAATGATCCGCCTCGCGCAGCAGGTCGGTCAGGGCCTCGGCATTGGCGGTCAGGCGCTCGCCGTCGTCCGCCAGGCGACTGGCGTGCTCGACGATCCGGCCCACGGCCCCGCGGTCCAGGGCCTGCAGCCCCTCGCGCCGCACCAGGGTCGCGAGGAAGCGCGCGTACAGCGGCACGCTGTCCCCGTCCCGCGCCAGATCGTCCTCGAAGTCCACCTGGACCTTGAACAGGCCCGGGAAATCCGGGTCATGGGCGCTGAGCAGGTAATACAGGCTGCGGTCGCCGACCAGCACCACCTTAAGATCGAGCGGCATGGGCTCGGGCTGCAGGGAGACCGTGGACGCGAGGCCGAGCACCCGATCGATCGACTCGATGCGGACCTCGCCGGCCGCCAGCGTGCGCTTGAGCTCTTCCCAAGCCCAGGGCTGCATCAGCACCTTGCGCGCGTCCAGCACCAGGTAACCGCCGTTGGCCTCGTGCAGCGCGCCGGGACGCAGCAGCGTGAAATCGGTGAGCAGGGCACCGTTCTGCACCTGATGCTCGACCCGGCCGACCAGGTGCTGATGGCTCGGCAGGTCGGCATAGACCACGGGCGCGCCCTCGCGGCCGCTGTTGTCGACCAGGGTATTGACCCGGTAGCGGTTCAGGATCGCGTGCATCGCCTGCTGCTGGCCGACACCGGCGAGAAATGGCGCGGCCGGCCGCTCCTGGGCACGAAAGGCCTCGACGTTCTCGATCACGTCGTGCCGCACGGCGTCGAGATGGGCCACGACCTCGGCATGGGGGGCGT
Source organism: Salinisphaera sp. PC39 (assembly GCF_040361335.1). Taxonomy (NCBI): domain Bacteria; kingdom Pseudomonadati; phylum Pseudomonadota; class Gammaproteobacteria; order Salinisphaerales; family Salinisphaeraceae; genus Salinisphaera; species Salinisphaera sp. PC39. The sequence continues at coordinate 20,464 of NZ_APNM01000011.1, forward strand.
AACGGTCCTGGAGCTCGCGGATCAACGGCCCGACCGCGAATTCCGCCATCTCCTGGTTCAGTGTCTTGACGTCCTGGCGCTGCGCGCGCAGCCACTGCGGCATCTGCAGCAGCACCTTGCGCAGCCGTTCCTGCAGCTCGCCGATGGTCTCCTGCCAGCGTTGGCGCTCGGCCTCGTCCAGGCTGCGGAACTTCTCCGGGTCCATCACCTCGTCGCCGTCCCTGGGCGCGAACGTGAACCCTGACGGCGTGTGCAGGAGCGCCACGTTGCGGCGCTCGGCCTCGCGTTCCACCTCGGCGAAGGCCGCCTGCTGACGCTGCTGCAGCGACGACTGCATGTCCTGCAGCCGAGCCTGGTACTCCTCGCTCTCGAACACCGCCGGCACGGCCGACGCGAGTTCCTCGACCAACCGGTCCAAATCGCGCCGCAGCGCCGCGGCCCGGCCCGCGGGCAGCGACAGCAGGCGCGGCTGGGCGGGCTGATCGAAGTTGTAGACGTAGCACCAGTCGTCCGGCACCGGCTCCCCGGCGGCACGCGCCTCCAGCATGCGCCGCACGACCGAATGCTTGCCGGAGCCGCGCGGCCCGAGCACGAACAGGTTGTAGCCGTGATGCCGGATGCCGGTGCCGAAACGCACGGCATCCAGGGCGCGATCCTGGCCGACGGCGGCCCCGAGATCGGCGAGCTCGTCGGTCGTCTCGAAATCCAGCGCACCCGTGTCGCAGGGGCGGTACAGCGCCTCGGGCGCCAAGGGCTCGGTCATCGTCATGGTCCCGGCATGTTTCCGCGGGACCGGCCCGTCACCGATCCCGCCGACAAGGCTACCGCCGATACCGGCACCGCACCAATCGTCCGGCCCGACACGCGCTAAGATGGCGCAACGTCCCGACACGATTCCGGCATGCCCGCGCACGAGCCGACCGGCCCCATTCCGCTGAGCCGCCGCATCTCGCTGCCCCTGCTCGTGCTCTACGGCCTGGGCCAGACCATCGGCGCCGGCATCTATGCCCTGGTGGGCGAGGTCGCGGGCGCGGCCGGCTACGGGGCGCCGCTGTCATTCCTGCTGGCCGCGTTGCTGGCGGCCGTGACCGCCCTGTCCTACGCCGAGCTCTCCGGCCGGTATCCGCGCGCCGCCGGCGCCGCGCTCTACGTGCAGACCGGCCTGGGCTCGGCCCGGCTGGGCGCAGCGACCGGCCTGCTCGTGGTGCTGGCGGGGCTGGTCTCCAGCGCCGCCCTGATCAACGCCTTCATCGGTCAGCTCGCGGCGTTCGTACCGGTGGATCGCACCCTGGCGATCCTGCTGGTCGCGGCCGCGCTCGGCCTGATCGCGGCCTGGGGCATCCTGGAATCGCTGCTGATCGCGGGCCTGGTCACGCTCCTGGAGATCGGCGGCCTGCTGCTGGTGATCGGCGCGGCCTGGCCGGACCTGGCGACCCTGCCCGCGCGCTGGCCGGTGCTGCTCCCGGAGGCGGCGCCGGGCCCGTGGCTGGGCGTGCTCGGCGGCATGCTCCTGGCCTTCTACGCCTTCCTGGGATTCGAGGACATGGTGGACGTGGCCGAGGAGGTACGCGACGTCCGGCGCAACCTGCCGCTGGCGATCCTCGCGACCTTGGGCCTGACTACCGTGCTGTATGTCGCGATCATGGCCGCCGCCGTGCTCAGCCTGCCGCCGTCGGAGCTGGCGGCAAGCGCCGCGCCTCTGGCACGCCTGTACGCCCACCACGCGGGTATCGCGGGGCCCGCGATCTCGATCATCGGCCTGTTCGCGATCATCAACGGCGCCCTGATCTCGCTGATCATGGCCTCGCGCGTGCTCTACGGCCTCAGCCGCCGCGGCCAGCTCCCGGCCTGGCTCGGGCGGGTCCATCCGGGCAGGCGCACACCGGTGCTCGCCACGATCCTGGTCACCGCGATCTGCGCCGTCCTAGCCCTGATCGGGCGCCTGGCGTCGCTGGCGGAAACCACCTCCCTGCTGATGCTCGGCGTCTTCGCCCTGATCAACCTCAGCCTCTGGCGGATCAAGCGGCGGGAGCCGGCGGCGGCATCGGGCCTGCCGGCCTGGCTGCCGCTCACCGGCATGGCGCTCAATATCGGCCTGATCGGTTTCCGGCTGTTCAGCCTGACGACCGGCTGAGCGCGCCGGCGGCGTACAGAATGGGAACGGGTGGCCGATAACAATCCCACGCGCCGTGCGCCATGCCGGCGCTTGCGCGCGTGGCGCGGACCACACCGAACAATTTGCATGGATCGTTGGGCCGGAAGGGCGAACGGTGAGCAAGCATTCGACCGACACGATGGACAGCCCGGCATCGCGGAGCGCCGAGTCGTATTTCCGTGCGCTGCTGGAAACGGCGCCGGACGCCATGGTGATCGTCGACCACAACGGCCGTATCGCGCTGGTCAACACCCAGGTGGAGCGCCTGTTCGGCTATTCGCGCGACGAGCTGGTCGGCGGCACGGTGGAGTTGCTGATACCGGAGCGCTATCGCGGTCAGCACGTGTACCACCGCACGCAGTACCTGCGGCAGCCCAAGACCCGCGCGATGGGCGCCGAGGTGGATCTGCACGGCCGCCGCAAGGACGGCAGCGAATTCCCGGTGGACATCAGCCTGAGCCCGATGACCCTGCCGCAGGGCATCTGGACCACCGCCGCCATCCGCGACGTCACCGATCGCCGGCGCAAGGAACAGCAACTGCGCGCCAGCCACGCCCGGCTGCGGGAGCTCACGCGGCGCCTGGAACAGGAAACGACACGCCTGAAGGACGCCCAGGCCGTGGCCCATATCGGCAGCGGCGAAATGGACCTGCGCAGCGAACGCCTGACCTGGTCCGACGAGATCTACCGGATCTTCGAGGTGCCGCCGGGCAGCCTCAAGCGCTACGAGGATCTGCTCGCGCGCATCCACCCCGACGACCGCGAGGCGACCGACCGCGCGTATCGCGAGTCGATCGAGAGCCACGCCCCGTACTCGATCGTCCACCGCATCGTGATGCCGGACGGCCGCATCAAGCATGTCTGCACTCGCGGCAGCACCTTTTGCGACGATCACGGCCGTCCCCTGCGGTCGGTGGGCACGGTCCAGGACATCACCGAGAGCATGGCGCGCGAGCATGCGGTGCAGGAAAGCGAGACACGCTACCGGCGCCTGTTCGAGACCGCCCAAGACGGCATCCTCCTGATCGACGACGCCAGCGGCCGCGTGCTCGACGCCAACCCCTACCTGACCGACCTGATCGGCTACGACCTGGACGAACTGCTCGGCCGGACGCTCCCGGAGCTGCCCGCCTTCGGCAGCTCGCAGGTGGCCGACGACGTGCTCCGCGGGCTGGCCCATGCCGACTATGCCCGGCACGAAGCCCGGATCATCGCCAAGAACGGGCGCCTGATCGACGTCGAGTGCATCAGCAACCGTTACTGCGTCGGCGGCGACGCCGTCATCCAGTGCAACATCCGCGATATCACGGCCCGCAAGGAGACGGAGCGGTCCCTGGAACGCCTCAACCGCGTGCGGATGGTGCTCAGCGACATCAATACGCTGATCGTGCGCTCGCGCAGCCGGCAGGAACTGTTCCGGGACGTCTGCCGCATCGCGGTCGAGGTGGGCGGCTTCCGGCTGGCCTGGATCGGCCTGGTCGAACAGGACGGCCTGCGGCCGGTCGCGAGCCACGGCGTCGACGAGGGCTACCTCGAGGCACTGGTGTCGCCCCCGGGCGCGACCTGCCACGAAAGGCACGCGCCGACGGTCCGTGCGTACCGCGACCGCACGCGGGTCGTGGTCAACGATATCGAGCACGAGTCCGGCGCGAGCCCCTGGCGGGACGCGGCCCTGGCGCGCGGCTTGCGTTCGGTGCTGGCCTATCCGCTGATCGTCGGCGACGAGGTGGTGGGCGTGCTCGACCTGTACGCGCCGGAGCCGGGTTTCTTCGACGAGGGCGAGCTGAAGCTGCTGGACGTGCTCGCCGGCGACATCGTGTACGCGATGGAATTCATCTGGAACCGCGAGCAGATCGATTACCTCGCCTACTACGACCCGCTGACCCGGCTCGCCAACCGGCGGCTGTTCTCGGAGCGGGTGGAACAGTTCGTGAAGCTGGCGCGGCGCGACGACACCATGGTCGCCGTGCTGATCCTGGACCTGGCCCACTTCAAGTCGGTGAACGACGCCGTCGGCGCGGCCGCCGCCGACCGCATCCTGGAGGAGATGGCGCACCGGGTGGCGGAACTCGTGGGCGGCGAGGACCAGGTCGCGCGCCTGGGCGGCGACCTGTTCGCGGCGGTGGTGCCCCAGCTCAAGGACGCGGGCGACCTGTCGGCCCTGCTGCGCGACAGCGTGCGCGACCACCTGTGCCTGCCCTTCCGCGCCGGAGGTTCGGAACTGCGCCTGTCGGTCAAGATCGGGATCGCGGTATCCCCCGCCGACGGCAGCGATGCCCAGGCCCTGCTCCGGCATGCCGAATCCGCGCTCAAGCACGCCAAGGAAGCCGGCGAGCCGTACATGTTCTACGCGCACGAGATGAGCGAGACCCTCAAGCAGAAGCTCAATCTCGACAGCGAGCTGCGGCGCGCGGTGGAACAGCGCGAGTTCGTGCTGCACTACCAGCCCAAGGTGGACCTGCGGACCGGCACCGTCACCGGCGTCGAGGCCCTGCTGCGCTGGCGGCATCCCACGCGCGGCCTGTTGCCGCCGAGCGGCTTCGTGCCCCTGCTGGAGAAAAGCGGCCTGATCGTGGAAGTCGGCCGCTGGGTCCTGGGCCGGGCGGTGGCGGACTACCGGCGCTGGCGGGCCTGCGGCCTGCACGCGCCGCGCATCGCCGTCAACGTCTCCGCGGCACAGTTGCGGCAGCCGGATTTCGTGGCCCGGGTCGCCGAGGTCGTGGACGACGGCGGCACGCCGGGGGACAGCGGCATCGAGCTCGAGATCACCGAATCCATGCTGATGGCCGACATGGCGCCCAACTTCGAGAAACTGAACACCCTGCGCGAGCTGGGTGTCACCGCCACGATCGACGATTTCGGCACCGGCCACTCGTCGCTGGCCTACCTCGCGCGCCTGCCGGTGGACACGATCAAGATCGACCGTTCATTCATTTCCGGCATGGTCGGCAGCCCGGACATCCGCAACATCGTCACCACCATCGTCTCCCTGGCCCATTCGCTGAACCTGCGCGTGGTCGCCGAGGGCGTGGAGTCGCCGGAACAGGTGTCGCTGCTGCGCGCCCTGCACTGCGACGAGGCGCAAGGCTATCTCTTCAACAAGGCGCTGCCGGAGGAAGAACTGGTCGAACTTCTGCACGCCGGCAGGCCCTACCAAGTGGCATGACCGCCCGCCGGCCGGCCGCGGCCGCGCCTACGGCGCCGTCACCTCGGTGACGCCCTCGCCGTCGACCAGGCGGATGCCGCGATACTCGCAGCGGCCGTGACCGCGCTGGAACAGGCTGTTGGCGATCAGCCAGACGGCCCGGATCTCGCCGGCGGGGGCGCCGAGCGCGCGCACGCAGTCGTCGTGGACATTGCGCGCTTCGGAACGCCACCGGCCGAGACCCGCCGTGCCGGAGCGGATCACGATATGGGTCTCGCGTGCCCGCCAGGTCGGCAGCGGACAGCGGTACACGGTCTCCGGCGGCAACGCCGCGCTCCAGTGCCAGGTGATGTCCTGACCGTTGTCGAACTCCACCGCGATGCTCAGATAGTCGTGCGTCGGGACCGTGTCCTCGGCCAGCGTCGAAGGCAACTCGTCCACCTTCCATTGCCACTCCAGGCGGGTATCGGGACGCAGCGGCAGACGCAGCTCGCGACGCAGGATGCCGACGTCGGCATGGGTATGACAGCGCATACCCCCGTCGGCCGGCGCATAAATCTCCGCCGGCCCCAGGAACCAGAGGTAGCGCCAGTCCGCCGGCGGCTCGATCCGGTCGCGCAGCCGACCGGCCTCGGCGCGGGCCTGCGGGGGCGCTCCCTCGTGGGCGGCCAGGGCGGCGAGTGCCCCGCCGGGATCGACACCCTCGCGCCAGCGCAGCACCAGCACGGTCATGCCACCGGATGTCTTGCGGTACGCCTTCGCGTCGGTCGCGAGGCGACCCTGCCGGTCGGCCCACTCGCCGGGGAAATAGTTGCCCAGATAGAGCCGGCCACCACGCTCGGCGGTCACGGTATGGCCCTCGCGCGTGCCGCGGAAGACCTCGCCGGTCTCGCCGATACGGAACCAGAGCTGGAAGTGCGGCGCCACCCAGATATCCAGCAGACGCGACAGGTAGACCCGGCCGGCGGCGAGGAAGGTCACGGTCTCGCCGGCGGCGAGGTCCAGGCCCGTGTCGAGCCAGGGCAGGCGGTCGCCCGGCACCTCGACGACATGATGCCCGGCGAGCCTGTCGCCGGGCGCCGCCGCCAACCAGCGCTCGCAGCGTTGCCGGAAGGCGGCCCGGTCGGGCGGCGGCTCGACCCGGCCGGCCAGGCGTCGCGCCAGGGCGCGGCCGGCGAAGCGGGCCGTGACGGCGAGCTCATGGGCGATGCGCAGGGGCGACTTCATGGCGATCCTCCGGAAACGGTCCCGCGTGGTCTGCCGGACCTGTTCTCGCAGCGGCCAGCTTACACGCTCGATCGCGGGCCATCCGGATACCGCCGGACGGCCCGGGCCATGACCGGTGGCGCCGCGTGGCGTTATCCTTGCCGTGAACCCCGTGCCAGCATGCCGCCATGCCCGCGCTGATCTACTGGACCATTCCCGTTTTCCTCGCCTTCATCGCGCTCGAGCTGGCCGCGCTCGCCTGGCGCCGGCGGCGGGGCCTGGAAACACGCGGCTACGAGCGCACGGACACGGCGGCGAGCCTGGCCATGGGCGTCGGCAACCTGGTGGTGACGGCCGGGTGGAAGACCGTCGCCGTGGGTCTGCTCTTCGTGGTGTACGAGTTCCGGCTGTTCGAGATCAGTACCACAGCTTGGTGGGCCTGGGCCCTTCTCATTGTTGGCGACGACTTCTGCTACTACTGGTTCCACCGCTTCAGCCACCGCGTGCGCGCCGGCTGGGCGGGCCACGTGAACCACCATTCCAGCACCTACTACAACCTGAGCACGGCGCTACGCCAGTCCTGGACCAGCCCGCTGTTCAAGGTGTGGTTCTACCTGCCGCTGGCGTGGCTCGGCTTCCACCCGCTGATGATCGTGACCGCGCAGGCGATCAGCCTGCTCTACCAGTTTTGGATCCACACCGAGGCCATCGGCCGGCTCGGCCCGCTGGAATGGGTCCTGAACACGCCCTCGCACCATCGTGTCCACCACGGCGCGAACGACGAGTACGTGGACCGCAACTACGGCGGCATCCTGATCGTGTGGGACCGCCTGTTCGGCACCTTCGAGCCGGAGCGGGCGCCGGCCCGCTACGGTCTGCGCAAGACCTTCGACAGCCGCAACCCGTTCCGGATCGCCTTCCACGAGTGGACGGACCTGCTGCGGGAGGCACGCGCGACGCCACGCTGGCGCGACCGGCTGCTGCTCTTCGCCATGCCGCCGGGCTGGCGGCCGCACCGTGAAGACGGCAGCGGCGGCGGGCGGCCACTCAGAGGGCCTCTACAAAACGTCGCGAGCAAAGGTAGGCCATAGGCCGGGATAAGCGAAGAGTTCCCGGCACCCCCGGCGATTCGCCGGAACGGGCCTGGCCCTGCCAAAGTGAACCACAGAGACACAGAGGCACGGAGATAAAAGGGCATGAAGCTTCTTGAAGCTCCCCTGTCCCTGAATCTCTTGTCTCTTTTAGTTGTTGTTGTTCTTTAACTCTGTGCCTCTGTGTCTCTGTGGTTAAAAACTCTTCGCCTCCGTGCGCCTCTGTGGTTTCATCTCACGCCAACCAAAACCTGTGGGCCGGGAGAAGAGAGACGTTCTCGGCATCCCCCGTCGAAGAGGGCGCGCCGCCGGCGCCCAGGATGCCGGGCGCAGCAGTTTTTCAAACGCCCTCTCAGCCGGCGTTGGTGGCTACCGGCATCGCCCGACCCGCGGTCAGCGGCGCGCGCTCGTAGCGGGCCGCGTCGAAACGCCGGGTCATCAGTCGGAACTGCCAGGTGAAGCCCGGCCAGAGGGTGACGTTCTTGCCGTTGGCGTCCAGGTACCAGCTACGGCAGCCGCCGGTGTTCCAGATGGTGCCGGCCAGGCGGGCCTGGAGCCACTCGTTGTACTCGCGCTGGGCCTCCGGGCGCACGTCCAGGAACTTGAGATCCCGCCGCCGCAGGGTGCGCAGGGCGCCCAGGACGTATTCGATCTGGGACTCGATCATGAACACCATCGAGCTGTGCCCGAGGCCGGTGTTCGGGCCGGTCATGAGGTAGAAGTTGGGATAGCCGCTCACGGTGGTGCCCTTGTAAGCCTCGACGCCGTCGGCCCAGGCGTCGACGATGTCGCGCCCGCCGCGGCCGAAGATCATGCCGCGCGGCACCGGCTCGGTGGCCTGGAATCCGGTGCCGAAGATCATCACGTCCACCTCGATCTCGCGGCCGTCGCCGGTGACCAGGCCGGTCTCCGTGATCTCGCGGACACCCTCGGTCTCCAGGTCGACGTTCTCGCGCGACAGCGTCGGGTAGTAATCCTCGGAGATCAGCACGCGCTTGCAGCCCAGGGTGTAGTCGGGCGTGAGCTTCTCGCGCAGCACGGGATCGGGCACCTGCCGGCGCAGGTGGCGCCGTGCCTGGTGCTCCATCAGCTTCATCAGCCGCGGGCTGACCACGAAGCCCAGCACCCGAGCTTCCAGGAACCAGTAGATGAAGCGACGCAGGAACCGCTGCCGTCCCGGCCGGCGCCGGAAACGCTTGCGCATGCGGCGACCGATGGGATGGTCCGGCTTGGGCATGATCCAGGGCGGGGTGCGCTGGAACAGGTGCAGCCGCTGCACGTCGGGCGCGATCTGCGGCACGAACTGGATCGCGCTGGCGCCGGTGCCGATCACCGCCACCCGCTTGCCGGCCAGGTCGCAGTCGTGGTCCCACTGCTGGGAATGGAAGGTCTCGCCCCGGAAGCGTTCGATGCCGGGGATGTCCGGGTAGGCCGGCCGCGTCAACGGCCCCAGGCCGGCGACCACGCTGCGGGCGGTCACGCTACGGCCGCCCGCGCGCAGATGCCACAGGCCGGTGTCCTCGTCGAAGCGGGCCTCGCTCACCTCGCTGTCGAGACGGATGTGGTCGCGCAGGCCGTACTTGTCCACGCAGCGTTCCAGGTAGGCCCGGATCTCCGGCTGCGGCGCGAACAGCCGCGTCCAGTCGGGGTTGGGCTCGAACGAGAACGAGTACAGGTGCGACGGCACGTCGCAGGCGCAGCCCGGGTAATGGTTCAGGTACCAGGTTCCCCCGATCTCGGGCTCGCGCTCGAAGATGACGAAGTCGTCGCGACCCTGCTGCTTGAGGCGGACAGCCATGCCCAGCCCGGCGAAGCCGGTGCCGATGATGGCGATCTCGTGGTCGGGCGCCGCGGCACCCCCGTCCAGGATTTCTTCAGCGATGGCGGCACACATGCGGCGCTCCCCTCTCTATTTTTGACATCATGTGTTGTCACTTTATTTCTGACATCATTTGATGTCAACATTGCCGCATGGCCGCCGATACCGCCCCCAAACGCCGTCGCACCTACCGCGGCGAGAGCCTGCCGCAGCGCCGGGCGCGCCGGCGCGAGACCTTCCTGCGGGCCGGCAAGGCCGTGTTCGGCGACCGCGGCGTACAGGCGGCCACCCTGCGCGGTATCTGCCGCGAGGCCGGGCTCACGGAGCGCTATTTCTACGAGTCCTTCGACAACCCGCTGGACCTGTTCGCCACGGTCTACGACCGCGAACTGGACCGCCTGCGCGAGGTCCTGGCGCGGGCCCTGGCGGATGCGCCGCGCGACACCGAGGCGTTGACGCGCCGGGTGATCACCGCCTACTACGCGCAGCTACGCGACGACCCGCGGCTGACACGCATCCTGATCATCGAGGTGTACGGCACGGTCCGCGACATGCAGCGGCTCTACCGCCGCGGCATCCAGGACTTCGCGGACATGATCCGGGACCTGATCGCGGCGCGGATCGAACCGGACACGGACGACCGGCTCGATCCGGACCTGATCGCGACCTGCCTGGTGGGCGCGGCGATCCACTTGGCGACCCGCTGGTATCTCAGCGATTACGCGGAGCCGCTGGAGACCATCGTGGCCAACTGCATGGCGGTCGTGACCGGCGTCGGGCGGGGCGGCGCGGCGCCCCTGGGCGCGGCCGCCGACGATTGACGCAGATCAACCGCCGCCGCCGGACGCCGGGGGTATAGTCACCGTATTCGATCCCGTGGACCACATGGATGCGTTTGCGCCTTCCCGTCGTCGCCCGCACGCCCGCACTCCCGCCTTTGCTGCTGGGAGCGCTCCTTTGCGGCTGCGCCCTCGCCCCCGAGTACGAAAGGCCCGATCTGCCGGTGCCCGAACGCTTCGAGGACGCCGGACCGGCGACGACGCTCGACGCCACGGCGCTGCCCGGCTGGCGGCGTTTCTTCCCCGAACCCCGGCTACAGGCCCTGATCGCCGCCGCGCTCGAGCACAACCGCGACCTGCGCGTGGCCGTGTCGCGGGTCGCCGAGGCCCGCGCCCAGTTCCGTCTCCAGCAAGCGGCCGAGCTGCCGGAGATCGACGTTTCCGCGAGCGCGATCCGGGGCGAGTTGGCGGACCGGACGGCACCGCTGATCGGCGACACCCGCATCGAGCAGTACAGCGCCGCCCTGGCCGTACCCGCCTACGAACTCGATTTCTGGGGCCGGATCGCGAGCCTCAAGCGCGCGGCGCTGGAACGCTACCTGGCCACGGCCGAGGCCCAGCGGGCGTTCGCGCTGAGCCTGACCGCGCAGGTCGCCGACGCCTACCTCCAGGGCCGCGAGCTGGATGAGCGCATCGAACTCGCGCAACGCACACTGGCCTCGCGCGAGGAATCCTTCCGCATCGCCGAACGGCGCCTGGCACTGGGCGATACCTCGGAGTTGCAACTGCGCCAGGCCCAGAGCCTGCTGACCAGTGCCCGCGCGGAGCTGGCGGCATTGCAACAGGCCCGGGACCGCAACCGGCACGCCCTGCGTCAGCTCGTGGGGACCTGGCCGGCGGACCTGCCGGACGCCAAGTCCCTCGAGTCGCAGGGCATCGTGGGCGACCTGCCGCCCGGCCTGCCCGCCGAGCTGCTGGTGCGGCGCCCGGACCTGCGGGCCGCCGAGGCCCGACTGCGGGCGGCGAACGCCGACATCGGCGCGGCCCGCGCGGCCTTTCTGCCGCAGATCACCCTGACGGGGACCTACGGCACCGGCAGCGACGAGCTCGACGGGCTGTTCGACGCCGGCACCGATTCCTGGCTGTTCGTGCCGCGTCTGTCCCTGCCCCTGTTCGATCACGGCCGCCGCCGGGCCAACCTGGATCTGGCGGCCGCCCGGCGGAACACCGCCGTCGCCGAGTACGAGGCCGCGATCCAGCAGGCCTTCCGCGAGGTCCGCGACGCCCTGTCCAGCCGGTACTGGATCGAGGCGCGGATCGCCGCGCTGCGCGACACGGTGGCGGCGCAGGAGGCGCGGCTGCGCATCGCCGAGCTCAGTTACGAGAACGGCGCGGTGGCCTACCTGGAAGTCCTGGACGCGCAACGCCAACTGTTCGCCGTGCGGCAGACGCTGATCGAGGCCCGCCGGGCGGCCCTGTCCAACGCGGTGGCCCTCTACCTGGCCCTCGGCGGCGGGCCGTACGGTCCGCCCGGCAACGCAGAGAACGCATCATGACCCTGAAACTCGACAACCGTTGGTTGCTGCCCCTCGCAGCGGCGCTGGCGATCGCGGCGCTGGCGGCCTGGGGCTGGCAGCGCCTGCAATCGGACGGACCGGGGCCGGGATTCGCCTCCGGCAACGGCCGCATCGAGGCGGTGTCGGTGGATATCGCCGCCAAGCATCCGGGCCGGGTCGCGGAGATCCTGGTCGACGAGGGCGACTTCATCGAGGCCGGCCGGGTGGTGGCGCGCATGGACACGCTGTCGCTTGAGGCCCAGATCGCCCAGGCCCGGGCCCGCGTGCGGGAGGCCGAAAGCGCCCGCGCCACCGCGGTGTCCCAGGTCGCCCAGCGCCGGGCCGAGCACGCCACCGCCGAGGCCCTCGTGGTGCAGCGCCGGGCCGAGCGCGATGTCGCCGCCAAGCGCCTCAAGCGGGCGCGGGCGCTGCTGGCGGAGCGCGCCACGTCGCAACAGCAGGTGGAGAACGACGAGGCCGCCCTGCAACGGACGGAAGCGACGCTGCGCGCGGCCCGCGCCCAGGTGACGGCGGGCGAGGCGGCGATCGCCGCGGCCGAGGCCCTGGTCGGGCAGGCCGAGGCCTCGATCGAGGCGGCCGAGGCCGCCGTCCGCCAGCTCCAGACCGAGATCGACGACAGCAGCCTGACCTCGCCGCGCGCCGGGCGCGTCCAGTACCGGGTGGCCCAGCCCGGCGAGGTGATCGGCGCGGGGGCGCCGATACTCAACCTGGTGGATCTCAGCGATGTCTACATGACCTTCTTCCTGCCGACCGCCCAGGCGGGCCGCACGGCCCTGGGCGCCGAGGCACGGATCGTGCTCGACGCCGCTCCCGGCTACGTGATCCCGGCGCACGTCTCGTTCGTGGCGGACGTGTCCCAGTTCACGCCCAAGACCGTCGAGACCGAACTCGAGCGGCAGAAGCTGATGTTCCGGATCAAGGCCCGCATTCCACCCGAGCTGCTGCGCAAGCACTTGGCGCAGGTGAAGACGGGCCTGCCCGGCATGGTCCACGTGCGGCTGGACCCGGCGGCGCCCTGGCCCGACCAACTGCGCGTGAATCTGCCGCAATGACCGGGCACGCCGCTGACGCTTCGGCGGAGCCGCCGGCGACGGTCGCCCGGCTCGAAGGCATCGGCCTGCGCTACGGCGATCGCCGGGCGCTGGATGACGTGAGCCTCGAGGTGCCGGCCGGACGCATCGTCGGCCTGATCGGACCCGACGGCGTCGGCAAGTCCAGCCTGCTGAGCCTGCTGGCGGGGGCGCGCCGCATCCAGACCGGACGGGTGACGGTGCTCGGCCACGATCTGAGCGACGCCCGCCAACGGCGCCGCGTGCAGCCCCGCATCGCCTACATGCCGCAGGGCCTCGGGCACAACCTGTATCCGACGCTGTCGGTGGCCGAGAACATCGATTTCTTCGCCCGTTTGTTCGGGCACGGCCGCGCCGAGCGCGCGCACCGCATCGCCGAGCTGACCGCCGGCACCGGCCTGGCCCCGTTCATCGACCGGCCGGCCGGCAAGCTGTCGGGCGGCATGAAGCAGAAGCTGGGTTTGTGCTGTGCCCTGGTGCACGACCCGGACCTGCTGATCCTGGACGAGCCCACCACCGGCGTCGACCCGCTGTACCGGCGCCAGTTCTGGGAGTTGATCGAGCGTATCCGCGCCGACCGCCCGGCCATGAGCGTGGTGGTCGCGACCGCGTACATGGAGGAAGCCGCACGCTTCGACCGCCTCCTGGCCATGGACGATGGCCGGATTCTCGCCGCGGGCACGCCCGCCGAGCTGCTCACGCGCACCGGAACCGACTCCCTGGAAGCGGCCTTCATCGCCCTGCTGCCGGAGGCGAAACGGCGCGGACACGAGCCCCTGCGGATCACGCCGCCGCCCGACGACGGGGACGACAGCCCCGCCATCGAGGCACGGGACCTGACCATGCGATTCGGCGATTTCACGGCCGTGGATCACGTCAGCTTCCGCATCCGCCGGGGCGAGATATTCGGCTTCCTCGGCTCCAACGGCTGCGGCAAGACCACGACCATGAAAATGCTCACGGGCCTGCTGCCCGCGAGCGAGGGCCGGGCCTGGTTGTTCGGCCGCGAGATCGATCCCCACGATCTCGCCACCCGGCGCCGGGTCGGCTACATGTCGCAGTTCTTCTCGCTCTACGGCGAATTGACCGTGCGCCAGAACCTGCGGCTGCACGCGCGGCTGTTCCACGTGCCGCCGGACGAGCTGGACGGCCGGGTGCGGGAGATGGTGGCGCGTTTCGGCCTGGCGAACGTGCTCGACGAGCTGCCCGGATCACTGCCGCTGGGCCACCGGCAACGGCTGTCGCTGGCGGTGGCGACGATCCACAAGCCGGAGATGCTGATACTCGACGAGCCCACGTCCGGCGTCGATCCCGTGGCGCGCGACGCTTTCTGGCGACTGCTGATCGAGCTGTCCCGCGAGGATGGCGTGACCATCTTCATCTCCACCCATTTCATGAACGAGGCCGAGCGCTGCGACCGTATCTCGCTGATGCACGCGGGCCGGGTGCTGGTCACCGGCACACCCGCGGACATCGCCGACCGGCGCGGAACCGACAACCTGGAGGATGCGTTCCTCGCCTATCTCGAAGAGGCCGCGACGGCGCCGGAAACGGTCGCGGCACCACCCCCGGAGACCCGCAAGGCGCAGAACGGGCCCGCACGGCGACCCGGATTCGCGCCGGGGCGAATGCTCAGCTACGCCAATCGCGAGTCCCTGGAACTGCGGCGCGATCCGATCCGGCTGACGCTGGCCCTGGTGGGCAGCCTGATCCTGATGTTCGTGTTCGGCTACGGCATCAGCATGGACGTGGAGGGCCTGACCTTCGCGGTGCTCGACCGCGACCGCACCACCGTCAGCAGCGACTACACCCTGGCCCTCTCGGGATCGCGCTATTTCGTGGAGCAAGCGCCCCTCGAAAGCTACGCCGAGCTCGATCGCCGCATGCGCGCCGGCGAGATCGGTCTGGCCGTCGAAATCCCGCCCGGCTTCGCCCGCGACATCGCGCGCGGGGACCCGGTGTCGGTGGGGGCCTGGATCGACGGCGCCATGCCGAGCCGGGCCGAGACCATCCGGGGCTACGTGCAGGGCATGCACGCGCACTGGCTGGCCGAGAAGGCGCGCGAGACCGGCCACGGCGATGCCCTGGCCGGGCCGGTCAACGTGGAAGTGCGCTTCCGCTACAACCCCGACATCAGGAGCGTCGTGGCCATGGTGCCGGCGACGATCCCGATCCTGCTGATGCTCATCCCGGCCATGCTGGCCGCGCTCAGCGTGGTGCGCGAGAAGGAGCTGGGCTCGATCGTCAATTTCTACGTCACGCCCACCACGCGGCTCGAATTCCTGCTCGGCAAGCAGTTGCCGTACATCGCCCTGTCGATGCTCAGCTTCCTGTCCCTGGTGGCGGTGGCGGTCCTGCTGTTCGGGGTGCCGTTCAAGGGCAGCCTGCTCGCCCTGACCCTGGCGGCGGTGCCCTACGTCATGGCCGCCACCGCCATCGGCCTGTTGATCTCCAGCTTCATGAAAAGCCAGATCGCGGCGATCTTCGGCACCGCCATCCTCAGCATCCTGCCGGCGGTCAGCTTCTCGGGCATGATCGACCCGGTGTCGTCGCTGGAGGGCCTCGGCCGCCTGATCGGCGAGATCTATCCCACCACCCATTTCCTGACCATCTCGCGGGGCGCGTTCTCCAAGGGACTGGGGTTCGCCGAGCTGCTGCCGCAGTTCCCGCCGCTGCTGCTGGCCGTGCCGGTGCTGGTCGGCGCCGCCGCCCTGGCCCTGCGGAAGCAGTACCGATGAGGGGCACGGCCGGCAACATACTGCACCTCGGGATCAAGGAACTGCGGAGCCTGGCCCGCGACCCCGTGATGCTGGTGCTGCTGCTCTACTCGATGAGCGTCGCCATCTACATCGCCGCCACGGCGATGCCCGAAACGCTCAACCAGGCCCCGATCGCGATCGTGGACGACGACCGCTCGCCCCTGTCGGCACGCATCGCGGACGCCTTCTACCCGCCCTATTTCAAGTCGCCCGACCTGATCGACCGTTCCGGGATGGACCGCCGCATGGACCGGGGCCGGGATACCTTCGCGCTGGTCATACCCCCCGAATTCCAGCGCGACGTCCTGGCCGGCGCCCGCCCGACCGTCCAGCTCAACGTCGACGCCACGCGCATCTCGCAGGCCTTCACCGGCGCCGGCTACATCCAGAGCATCGTCGCGGACGAGACGCGCGCGTTCATCGAGCGGCACCACGGCAGCGTGGAACCGCCGGTGGGGCTCAACCTGCGGGCCCGCTTCAATCCGACGCTGGAACACGCCTGGTTCGGGGCCATGACCGAGCTCATCGACAACATCACCCTGCTGGCGATCGTGCTCACCGGCGCGGCCCTGATCCGCGAGCGCGAGCACGGCACCGTGGAGCATCTGCTGGTGATGCCGCTCACGCCGTTCCAGATCATGGTCAGCAAGGTGGCGGCCATGGCGCTGGTGGTCCTGACGGCCGGCGCGGCATCCCTCCTGCTCGTGGCGCACGGGCTGCTATCGGTACCCATCCAGGGGTCCATCACGCTGTTCCTGGCGGGCGCCGGCCTGCACCTGTTCGCGGCCACCTCCATGGGGATTTTCCTGGCGACCATGGCGCGCTCGATGCCGCAGTTCGGCCTGCTGATCATCCTGGTCCTGCTACCGCTGCAGATGCTGTCCGGCGGCGTCACCCCCCGCGAGAGCATGCCGGAGATGATCCGGACCCTCATGCTCGCCGCGCCCACCACGCATTTCGTGTCCCTGAGCCAAGCGGTCCTCTACCGCGGCGCCGGCCCGGGCACGGTCTGGCCACAACTCCTGGCCCTGGCCGCGATCGGCGGCACCCTGTTCACGGTCTCGCTGGCCCGTTTCCGACGGACCATCGGCAGCATGGCCTAGAATCGACGGGGCAGCGTTACCTATGCCGGATCGTAATAGAAATACCCATCCTCGAATTCGCCCGTGACACTACCGTCGCCGGCGGACACCACACGGCCCGAGACCAGCCCCTCGATAACGTCCCCGGCCTTGAGCACTTCCAGATAACAATCGCCCTCGCCGGTCGTGACGGTTTCCAGGCCGGCATCGTATTGCGTGCGAATGTAGGTGCCGGAATCGTCCTCGCTGCACTCGTAACGGCCCACCTCGGCCGGGAAACGCAGGGTCACGGTGCCGCTATACAAGCCGGCCTCCGACAGGGAGGCACTGAACGTCATGAACCCGGCGGCATCCGCTGCGGTCGTCTCGACGTCCTCGGTATGCACCAGCGCCCCGGCGCCGATGTTATAGGTCAGGCCGTTGGCCGCCTCGCCCAGCGCGAGGAAACCCATGTTGATGTGACCGTCGATCCAGCGATAGGTGGTGGTCGCCGCCTGCAGGGCCACAGTGCCGAAATCATCCGCAAGCTCGCGCACACCGCCGTCGACCTCGACGGCCAGATTCAGATCCGTATAGGGCGCAGATCCGTCGCCATCCAGGCGGCCGTCGCTGATATCGGACCGCATGTAATCCAATATCGCGAGCGAGGGCGACGGTTCACTCTCCGCCAGGCTCGCCAGCGCAGCGATCTTGAGCGCATATCGGCCCGGCCCATCGTCGTCGAGCGACCCCGAGGTCGTGCCGGCATCGAATACGGTGGGCGGTGTCAGTTGGCTGCCCAGCTCGGGGGCCAGGCTATGCCGGACTATCGCGTTGACGATCTCGGCCTCGCGCACGGACAAGGGAAACAGATTACGCTGCATCGCGATCCGATGGGCCAGGTCGGTAAGAATGCTCATGGCGAAGTCGCCTTCCGCACGCGGGTACACGGCATAAAGCGAGGCGCCCTCCGGAAACGGCGTCATGGTCAGGGTGCTTTCGTCGAAATACCGGGCATCCCCATCCCCCAGCACCTCGACCACCAGCGGCCCCCGATAGCCGTCGAGAGATACGCCGTCGGAAAGCTGCGCCGTCTCCAGGGTGGTTATCAGAGTGGCGCCGTCGCTGCGATAGAAATTGACCGTGGCATTCTCGAGCCGTCCGAGGGAGGGTGTCACCGTGACTGTGTCCGTACCGCCATCCGCGTCGTCACCCCCCGAGCCGCCACCGCCGCAGCCCGCCACCAACAAAACGGCCAGCCAAAAGTGCCGACTCGCCCCCACAATACGTCCCTGCATCGGTTCCCTCCGTAGATTCCGGGCGACGAAGCCATGCCGGCACACCATCGCTGTCAACTCAGTCGATGATAGCCACGTTCAGCCGCGATGGGAACCGACACGCGGGGCAAAGGTATCCCACCGCCGATCGATTACATAAGTGCCTGATCGGACGAAGCCTGGGGCAATCCTGCGTCAGGCTTAGCGCCGCGCCAGACTGCGGAATAACGCATCCAGCATGGGACGACTGTCCGCGGCCAGGTCGAAGGCGGCGGGGTCCCGCAGCCAGTCGTGATAAAGCCCCTGCATGAACACGTGCACGGTACGCGCGGCCAGCCGGGGCGTCAGACCCGGATGCAGGGCCTCGCGGTTCGCCGGCCGGCCGAAATAGCCCTCGACCGACGACAGGATGCGGGCCAGGTTCTCCGCGTGCGGACGCAGACAAGCCTCGACCTCCGTGACGCGCTCGCAACGGTGCTGGAGAATGGTGTAAACGCGGCGGTATTGGGGGTCCGTGGTCAAGTTGCGCAGCGACCGCTCGCACAGGTGACGCAAGGCCTCGAAAGGCCGCTCCTCGGGCTCCTCCGGCAGACGCTCCACGAGCTCGACCATCGGCATCTGGACCCGGTCCAGCATGGCCTTGAACAGATCGGCCTTGTTCTCGAAGTGCCAATAGAGTGCCCCGCGCGTCACCCCCGCGTCGGCGGCGATCTGTTCCAGGGTGGCGCGGGCCACGCCGCGCTCCAGGAAGACCCGCTCCGCCGCACAAAGCAGTTCGTCGCGCGTCGCCTCGGCCTCGGATTTCGTCTTTCTCGCCATAGCGGGCGATATCGTCCCGGCGTATTTGTCCGATCGTTCAGTATAACGGCACTTTACAGACATACATGCATGTATGTAAATTGAGCTGCTCGCGCAGGGCTTGCCCGCCCCGGCGTGTTACAGGGATGCCACCGCCAGCGGCTCACCCACACCGCACCGGCTCATCATCGGACGAACGAAGACATGACCAGACATCTTCCCGCACTGACCCTGGCCGCGGCGGCGATCCCGCTACTGGCCGGCTGCGGCCAGGCCACGACGGACACCGCGGGCTCGCCCCCGCCGCCCGAGGTCGGCGTGGTCGAACTGCAGCCGCAACGGGTGACTCTCTCGGCCGAGCTGCCGGGCCGCACCGCGGCCTACCGCATGGCCGAGGTGCGACCGCAGGTGACCGGCATCCTGCAGTCGCGTCTGTTCAAGCAGGGCGCCCGGGTCGAGGCGGGCGAGATGCTGTACCGGATCGACCCCAAGCCTTATCGCGCCGCGTATCAGCGGGCCCAGGCGGACCTCGCCAGCGCGCGGGCCACGGTCGGGGCGCTGCGTCAGCAGGCGGCACGCTACGAGTCCCTGGTCGCGGACAACGCGGTCAGCCGCCAGGAATACGACGATGTGAAGGCGGAACTGGACCGGCAACTCGCCGAGGTCCAGGTGGCCGAGGCGGCGCTTTCGACCGCGCGCATCGACCTGGACTACACCGAGGTCAAGGCCCCCATCGACGGTCGCATCGGACCCACGTTGGTCACCGTCGGTGCCCTGGCGACCGCGAACCAGGAACAGGTCCTGGCCCGGGTGACCCAGCTCGATCCCATCTATGTCGATATCCAGCGCTCGGTCGAGGAACTCATGCGCCTGCGCCGGGCCCTGGCCTCGGGCCGGCTGGACAAGGCCGCCCCCGGACAGGCCGAGGTCGAGCTGCTGCTGGGCGACGGCCGGGTCTACGAGCATCCCGGCCGCCTGGAAGTCTCGGACGTGACCGTGAGCCAGGGCACGGGCTCGGTGACCCTGCGTGCCGTGTTCCCGAATCCCGGGGAGGAGCTGCTGCCCGGCATGTATGTCCGCGCCCGGCTCAGCGAGGGCGTGCGCGAGCACGCGATCCTCGCCCCCCAGCAGGGCGTGACCCGCAACGCCCAGGGCGAAGCCACGGCCCTGGTGGTGGACGGCGACGGCAAGGTCGTGCAGCGCCGGCTGGAGGTCGCGCGCGCCATCGACAGCTTCTGGCTGGTCGAGGATGGCCTGGCCGCCGGCGACCGCCTGATCGTATCCGGCCTGCAGAAGATCCGGCCCGGCGCGACGGTCCGGGCCGTGCCCGCCGACATCCCGAACAAGCCCGCGCGCGGCCCCGACCCCGACGATCCGGACGCCGGCCCCGCGCCGTCCGGAAACTAGGCGCGAACAATGGTCAACTTCTTCCTGGCACGACCCGTCTTCGCGTGGGTGCTGGCCATCGTCACGATGCTGGCCGGCGTCATGGCGATCATGATCCTGCCGATCCAGCGCTATCCCACGGTGGCCCCGCCCGCGGTCGAGGTGTCGGCGGACTATCCGGGCGCGTCGGCGGACACGGTCTCCAGCACCGTGGTCCAGGTGATCGAGCAACAGATGACCGGCGTCGACAACCTGCTCTACATGAGTTCGACCGCCGACTCCTCGGGCCACGCGCAGATCACCCTGACCTTCGCCAGCGGCACCGATCCGGACATCGCCCAGGTGCAGGTGCAGAACAAGCTCAAGCTGGCCGAACCGCGGCTGCCGGAGATGGTGCGCCAACAGGGCATCAGCGTGGAGAAGGCCAGCACCAGCTTCCTGATGGTCATGGCATTCGTGTCCACGGACGGCCGGCTGACCAAGCAAGACCTGGCCGATTTCGTGGCCTCGAACCTGGCCGAGCCCATCGGCCGGGTGGCGGGCGTGGGCAGCGTGCAGGTGTTCGGCTCCGAGTACGCCATGCGCATTTGGCTGAAACCCGACGCGCTGGTCGAGTACGGCCTGACGGTGGCGGATGTCGCCGCCGCCATCGAGGCACAGAACGCGCAGGTGACCGCCGGCCAACTCGGCGGCCTGCCGGCGGTCGAGGGCCAGCAGCTCAATGCCACGGTCACCGCCCAGACCCTGTTGAACTCGCCCGGGCAGTTCCGCGAGATCCTGCTCAAGACCCAGCCGGACGGCTCGCGGGTACGCCTGGCGGATGTCGCCCGGATCGACCTGGGCACCGGCGCGGTGCAGATCGACACCTTCTACAACGGTGAGCCGGCGGCCGGCCTGGGCGTCAACCTCGCCCCGGGCGCCAATGCCCTGGCCGTGACCGAGCGGATCAAGGCCCGGCTGGAGGAACTCGAGCCCTATTTCCCCGAAGGCGTCGAGGTCCGCTATCCCTACCAGACGGCGCCGTTCGTGGAAGCCTCGCTGGAAGCGGTGGTTCACACCATCATCGAGGCCATCGTGCTGGTGGTGCTGGTGATGCTGTTGTTCCTGCAGAGCTGGCGCGCGACCCTGATCCCCGCGATCGCCATCCCCGTGGTGTTGCTGGGCGCCTTCGCGGTGATGGCCGCCTTCGGCTTCTCCATCAACATGCTGACCCTGTTCGGCCTGGTACTGGCCATCGGCCTGCTGGTGGACGACGCCATCGTGGTGGTGGAGAACGTCGAACGGGTGATGCACGAGGACGGCGTGGGCCCGATGGCGGCCACGCGCAAATCCATGGGCCAGATCACGAGCGCGCTGGTGGGCATCGGCGTGGTGCTGTCGGCCGTGTTCATCCCCATGGCGTTCTTTCCGGGCTCCACCGGTGCCATCTACCGGCAATTCTCGCTGAGCATCGCGGGCGCCATGGTGCTGTCGGTGCTGGTGGCGCTGATCCTGAGCCCGATCCTGTGCGCGCGCTTGCTGAAACCGCAGCATGAGGACCGCCGGACATTGTTCCAGCGGCTGTTCGGCTGGTTCGAACGGGGCCTGGGCCGGCTGACCCGCGGCTATGTCGCCATGGTGGGCCATACCGCCCGCCATGCCTGGTCCTACAGCCTGCTCTTCCTGGCTATCGTCGGCCTGGCGGCGGTGCTGTTCGCACGCCTGCCCGGCGGTTTCCTGCCGGCCGAGGATCAGGGCTTCGTCGTGGTCCAGTATCAGCTACCCGCCGGCGCGACGCAGCAGCGCACCATCGACACCATGGAGAAGATCAAGAGCTATTTCCTCGGCCGGGACGCGGTACGCGGCATCTTCACCATCGCCGGCTTCAGCTTCTCCGGCCGGGCGCAGAACGCCGGCCTGGCCTTCGTCAATCTCAAGCCCTGGGGCGAGCGCGACCCGGCGACCCAGAGCGCCGGCGCCATCATCCAGCAGGCCAACCAGGACCTGGCCGGTCTCGTGCGCGACGGCCAGGCGTTCGCCTTCAACCTGCCGCCGATCCCGGCCCTGGGCCGGGCGCTGGGCTTCGAGCTGCAATTGCAGGACCGGGGCGATATCGGTCACGACGCGCTGATGCGGGCGCAGGGGCAACTGATGCAGCTCGCCGGCCAGAGCGGAGTGCTGACCAACGTGCGCCCCAACGGCCTGGCCGACAATCCGCGTTACAAACTGGATATCGACCACGCCAAGGCGCAGGCCCTGGGCGTGCCGCTGGCATCGATCAACCAGTTGCTCACCGTGACCTGGGGATCCCGGTACCTCGGCGATTTCCTGCACAACGGCCGCATCAAGCGGGTTTACCTGCAGGGTGACGCCCCCTACCGCATGTTGCCGTCGGATTTCGACGCCTGGTATCTGCGCAATGCCGGCGGCGGCATGACGCCACTGAGCGAACTCACCGACGGTCACTGGACCTATGGCTCGCCGCGCCTGGAGCGCTTCAACGGCGTGCCGTCCCGGCAGATCCAGGGCGAGCCGGCGCCGGGCTACAGCAGCGGCGAGGCCATGGCCGAGATGGAGCGGTTGATGGCCGAGCTGCCGCCGGGCGTGAGCGCGGCCTGGAGCGGCATGTCCTACCAGGAGCGGCAGGCCGGCGCCCAGGCGCCGTTGCTCTATGCCCTGTCGGTCTTGGTGGTGTTCCTGGCGCTGGCCGCCCTGTACGAGAGTTGGACCATCCCGGTCTCGGTGATGCTGGCGGTGCCGCTCGGCGTGCTCGGCGCGGTGTTGGCGGCCATGGTGCGCGGCCTGCCCAACGACGTATTCTTCCAGATCGGCATCCTGACCACGGTGGGCGTGACCGCCCGCAACGCCATCCTCCTGGTGGAGTTCGCGCGGACGCTCGAATCGCAGGGACATGACCTGATCGAAGCGACCCGGGAGGCCGCCCGCGTGCGACTGCGGCCGATCCTTATGACCTCGGTCGCCTTCAGCATGGGCGTGGTACCGCTGGCCTTCGCCAGCGGCGCGGGCGCCACCACCCGCGCCGCCATCGGCACTGCGGTGCTCGGCGGCATGCTCTCGGCCACCGTGCTGGCCACCTTCTTCATCCCGCTGTTCTACGTGGTCGTGCGCCGCATCACGGACAGCACGGGGGCGCGTCCGCGCCGCGGCCGACCGGCCGCGGCCCACGACGCCGGGGAGCACTGACATGCGCCTTCGACACCTGGCCCTGCCGTTTCTCCTGGCCGCACTGGCCGGCTGCACGCTGGCGCCCGACTACCGGCGACCCGCCTCGCCGGTGCCGGCCGACTGGCCCGACGGTCCGGCCTATGCCGCCACCGGCGACGATACCGAGGCGGGCGACACCCTGCCCCCGGCCGAGATCGGTTGGCGCGAATTCTTCGCCGGCGACCCGGTGCTGATCGAGCTGATCGAACGATCGCTGGGCGGCAACCGCGATCTGCGCGCGGCCGTCCTGGACGTACAACGGGTACGGGCCCAATACCGCATCCAGCGCGCGGCGCTGCTGCCGCGGATCGACGCCAATGCCGGCTACACCCGCCAGGAGCAGCCCGCGACCGGCGGCGGCGTGGGCGAGACCGAATACTACGAGGTCAACGCCGGCGTCAGCGGCTACGAACTCGACCTGTTCGGGCGTGTGCGCAGCCTCGAGCGCCAGGCCCTGTACGAGTACCTGAGCACCTACGAGGCCCGGCGCAGCGCCCAGATCGCCCTGATCGCCGAGGTCGCGGATACCTATCTCACGCTCCTGGCGGACCGCGCGCTATTGCGGCTGTCGGAAAGCACGCTGGAGAACCGGCGCCGCTCGCTGGCCCTGATCCGGCGACGGTTCGAGAGCGGCATCGGTTCCGAACTGGACGTGCAGCAGGCGCGCACCACGGTCGAGACGGCCCGGGCGGACCGCGCCCGCTACCGGCGGCTGGTCGCACAGGACCTGAATGCGCTGCGCCTGCTGGTCGGCGGCGAGCTGCCGGCGGGACTGTCGCGTGAGCGCACGCTGGCGGATCTGGACCTGTCGCTGACGGTGCCGGCGGGACTGGACTCGCGCTTGCTCCTGCGCCGGCCCGACGTACGCGGGGCGGAACGCACGCTGCAGGCCGCCAACGCCAGGATCGGCGCCGCGCGGGCCGCGTTCTTCCCCACCATATCGCTCACCGGTAGCTACGGCACCCTGAGCGGCGACCTGGACGGACTCTTCGAATCCGGCTCCGAGGCCTGGCGCTTCACACCCGGCATCTCCCTGCCGATCTTCGATGCCGGAGAACGGCGGGCGAACCTGGACGTGGCCGAACTACGCAAGCGCATCGAGATCGCCAACTACGAGGACGCGATCCAGTCGGCCTTCCGGGAGGTGGCCGATGCCCTGGCCGCCCGCGGCACCCTGGACGAACAGCTCGATGCGCAGGCCGAGCGCGCCCGGGCCGCCGACGCCGGTCTGCGGCTATCGCGCAAGCGCTACGACGCCGGCATCGAGAATTACCTGACGGTGCTGGACTCGCAACGCACCGTCTATACTGCGCGTCAGGACGTGATCGACAGCCGGCGCGCGGTGCTGGGCAACCGCATCGAGCTCTACCGCGCCCTCGGCGGCGGCTGGCGCGAAGTGACGGCGTCCGCGCGGCCCGTCGCCGCCGGCGACTGAGCCCCGGCGCCGCCGCCCCTCAGCCAACGGGGCACCGCTGCCGATACCTGCTGTCTCAGCTTGGATTCCGGTAACGGCGAGACCCAACGGTGCAGCAACGCAGGAAACTCTATTTCGGACTCGCGCTCGCCGCGTTGCTGACCGTCGGATTCGTGGCCACCAGCCTGATCAGCTATTTCGTCGCCCACGACTCGCTCACCGACCGCATCGCCGAGGAGTCGCTGCCCCTGACCAGCGACAACATCTATTCCGAGATCCAGCGCGACCTGCTGCGGCCGATCCTGATCTCCTCGGTGATGGCCCACGACACCTTCGTGCGCGACTGGGCCATCGCCGGCGAGAACGACCCCGAGCGCATCATCCAGTACCTGCGCGAGATCCAGGCCAAGTACGGCACGATCACGGCCTTCTTCGTCTCCGAGAAGACGCGCCATTACTACCACCCCACCGGTATCCTCAAAACCGTGTCCCGCGACGATCCCGGCGACGCCTGGTATTTCCGCGTGCGCGGGATGAACGAGGCCTACGAGGTGAACGTGGACGCCGACACCGCGAACCGCGAGCGCCTGAGCATCTTCATCAACTACCGGGTGTACGACTACGACGGCGACTACATCGGCGCCACCGGCGTGGGCCTGTCGGTGAACGCCGTCACCCGGCTGATCGAGGCCTATCAGCGCCGCTACGGCCGGCGTATCTACTTCATCGATCGCGAGGGCGACGTCACCCTCCACGGCAGCGGCTTCGAGGGGGCGTTCCGCATCCAGGAGCGGCCCGGCCTCGCCCAGCACGCCACCCAGATCCTGACCAGCCCCAGCATGTCGCTGACCTACACCCGGCCCGACGGTCACACGGTGTTCGTGAACAGTCGGCTGGTACCCGAGTTCGACTGGTACCTGCTGGTGGAGCAGACCGAATCCCCGGCCGAGGCGCGGATCCAGAAGACCCTGGTCGTGAACCTGTTGGTGGCGCTGGGCATCACCATCCTGGTGCTGCTGGTCGCCCACTTCACCGTGCGCGGCTACCAGCGCCGGCTGGAGGAAATGGCCACCACCGACAAGCTCACCGGGGCCGCCAACCGCCAGGTGTTCGACATGATCTTCGACCACGAGATCAAGACCGCGCGGCGGCGCGGCAACGAGCCGGTCTGCGTGGTCAGCATCGACATCGACCATTTCAAGCACATCAACGACACCTACGGCCACCAGGGCGGCGACACCGTGCTGCGCGAGATCGCGGCCGTCATCCGCGAGTACATCCGCGAGAGCGACACCCTCTGCCGCTGGGGCGGCGAGGAGTTTCTGGTGCTGCTGGGCGACTGCTCGCTGGCGGCGGCGCGCGAGCGGGCCGAGACCATCCGCAACGCGGTGAAGAACCACCCGATCCGCTTCGGCCGCGACGACATCTTCGTCACCGTCAGCCTGGGCGTGGCCCAGCATCGCGCGAGCGAGGACCTGACCTCGCTGATCCACCGCGCGGACATGGCCATGTACGAGGCCAAGCGCGAGGGCCGCGACCGCGTCCGGCAATAGCCGCCTCCCGCGCCGGACAGGCGCAAATCCGTCCAACGATCCGCTGCCCTGCGTCCAATACACGCCGCCGGGGACCGGCGCATCTTGCCCTCATGCCCCGCGTGCGCGGGGCGGGCAACGACAGAACAGCGGCCCCCGAGGCCGCGGACGGAGGAGATCCATGCAGAAGTCCTACATCATGTCGATGGACGCCGGCGGCACGATGACCGACGTGTTCTTCGTCGACCGTGACGGCAAGTTCGTGGTGGGCAAGGCGCAGACGACGCCGGACGACGAATCCGAGGGATTCGCCCATTCCTGCGCCGACGCGCTCAAGCAGTGGGGCAAGACCCCGGAACAGGTGTTCCCCGAGGTGATCACGGGCATCTACTCCGGCACGTCGATGCTCAACCGCCTGCTGGAGCGCAAGGGCCAGAACCTGGGCGTGATCGTGACCGCCGGCCAGGAGGATTATTTCCGCCTGGAACGGGGTATCCAGACCTACCTCGGTTATTCCTACCAGGACCGGCTCAAGGTGGTGACCCACCGTCACAACGAGCCGATCGTGCCGCGCAGCCAGATGACGGGCGTGCGCGGCCGCATCGACTGCTTCGGCAACGAGGCCATCCCCCTCTACGAGAACGAGGTGCGCGACGCGGTCCGCAAGCTGATCGCGGCCAAGGTGCAGGGCATCGTGGTCAACCTGCTGTACTCGTACGCGAACTCGGCGCACGAGCAGCGGGTGCGCGAGATCGCGCTCGAGGAGATGGCCGAGGCCGGCGTCGAGATCCCCACCTACCTGTCCTCGGACCTGTATCCGGTGATGCAGGATTTCGCCCGCTTGAACACGGTCGCGGTGGAGGCCTACGCGGCCGAGCCCTCGCGCGGCCAGTTCCGCCGGATCGCGGACCGGGTGCAGAACTTCGGCGGCGACACCCAGCTGCGGGTGATGGCATCGCACGGCGGCACCATCTCCATCGACGCCAAGGAGCTCGCGCGCACGCTGATCTCGGGCCCCATCGGCGGCATGGTCGGCGCCCGCTACATCGCCGACAAGCTGGGCGAGAAGAACATCGTTTGCTCGGACATCGGCGGGACCTCGTTCGACCTGGGCCTGATCACCGACGGCGAGTTCACCATGAAGGCGCAGCCGGACATGGCGCGCTTCATGCTCAAGCTGCCCCTGATCGACATCGACTCGGTCGGGTCGGGCACCGGCTCCTACGCCCGGGTCAACCCGGTCTCCAACCGCATCGAGATCGGCCCGGACTCGGCCGGCTCCAAGGTGGGCATGTGCAACCCGCAGGCCAGCGAGACGGTACCGACGCTGTCCGACTGCAACGTCCTGCTGGGCAACCTCAACCCCTACAACTTCCTGGGCGGCGACGTGGTGCTGGACCCGGACGCCGCCTACCGGGGCATCAAGGAGCACATCGCCGATCCGCTCGGGCTCGACCCGTACGAGGCGGCCGAAGGCGTGCTGGAACTGTTCGAGGATCACCTGCGCAACGAGGTGTTCGCCCGCATCTTCGGCAAGGGTTACTCCCCGGACGACTACATCCTGTACGGCTACGGCGGCGGCGGTCCGCTGCACGTCTGCGGCTACACCAAGGGCCTGAAGTTCTCGGACGTCATCGTGCCGGCCTGGGCCGCGGGCTTCTCCGCCTTCGGCTGCGCCTGCGCGGACTTCGAGTACCGCATCGACCGCACGGTGAACGCCGCCTTCCCCGCGTCCGAGATCGATCCGGCCGGCTTCGAGGCCGCTTTCGAGGGCTACGCCAAGCCGGTGAACGCGGCCTGGGCCGAGCTGGAGAAGCGGGTCGCGGACGAATTCGACAAATCGGGCATCGACTCGTCGCAGGTCGAGTTCAAGCACTACGCCCGCGTGCAGTACGTCGGCCAGCTCAACGACGTCGAGGTGCTGGTGGACTTCGACCGCGTCAGCGGCCCCGAGGACATGCAGCAGATCATCGACCGCTTCGAGTACGCCTACGCCAAGGCCTACTCGCGGGCCGCGCGGTCGCCGGAGTTGGGCTACCAGACCACCAATGTCGTGGTGACCGGCACCGTGCCGGTGGAGAAACCGGAACTGCCCGTGGAGGAACTCGCCGGCGAGACCCCGCCGGAGGAGGCCCGCAAGGAAGGCCGCAAGGTGTTCCGGGGCGGCCAGTGGCTGGACGCCGACGTATTCGACATGGACAAGGTGCGGCCGGGCAACCGCTTCCGCGCCGTGACCATCCTCGAATCACCGGCGACCACCCTGGTGATCCCGCCGGGCTTCGAGGCCTACCTCGACGAGCACCGCCTGTTCCACCTGAAGGAAACCAAATAACCGGGCGCGACCGGAGGAGAGAGTCATGAGTCAACCCGCTGAGCAATTGAAACCCCGCCCGATCGGCTGGGACGGCAAGACACTGAAGGAGATGACCGAGGAGTCGGCGCGGCTGTTCGAGGAGACCGGGCGCTATTACGGCGTCGAGGATCTGACCCTGCTGCGCGAGCAACCGATCCTGTACGAGAAGATCTTCTCGCGGCTGCGCGGCGGCCTGGTGAACGCCCGCTCGACCGCCCTCAACATCTCGGCCTCGCCGATCGTGCGCGAGCTGGGCGAGCTGTCCTTCGCCCTGTACACGCCGGAGGGCGATTCCATCGCCCTGTCCACCGGCATCATCGTGCACGTGCACACGATGTCGGACGCGATCAAGTACATGATCCGCAACAACTACGAGGAAGTGCCCGGCATCCGCGAGGGCTACGTCTTCTGCAACAACAACTCCATGATCGGCGACGTGCACACCGCGGACGTGCACACCATCATCCCGATCTTCCACGAGGGCGAACTGCTGGGCTGGGCCGCGGGCGTCACCCACGAGGTCGATGTCGGCGGCATCAATCCGGGCTCCATGTGCTACGGCCACGCCGACCGCTACGGCGACGGCAT
The DNA here is from genome assembly GCF_040361335.1 of Salinisphaera sp. PC39. Lineage (NCBI taxonomy): Bacteria > Pseudomonadati > Pseudomonadota > Gammaproteobacteria > Salinisphaerales > Salinisphaeraceae > Salinisphaera > Salinisphaera sp. PC39. The sequence goes on from NZ_APNM01000011.1 coordinate 49,678, forward strand.
CCTGGTGTCCTCGGAACTGGTGGGCGAGAACGACGAGTTCTACGAGCACTACCTGCAGCGCTGCCGCGAGTGCGTGCGCGGCGAGATGTACTGGGTGCTGGACGAAAAGACCCGCCTGACCGGCGCGCAGATGGCCCGGCGCCAGTTGCTGCGCACGGTCGAGGAGGTCGGCGTCGACACCTTCAAGACCTTCATGCGCGAGGCCATCGAGGAAGGCCGCCGCACGTTCCTGGAGCGCAGCAAGCTGATGCTGGTGCCCGGCCGCTACGAAGCCCCCAGTTTCACCGATCTGCCGTGGCAGGACGACGTCAACGTCCACAACAACGCCCGCAAGGACATGATGATGCACGCCCCGCTGTCGATGACGGTCAAGGGCGACGGCCAGGTGGAGATGTCCTTCGAGGGCGCCAACAAGTGGGACTACCACTCCTTCAACTGCGCGCCGTCGCCGATGCAGGGCGCCATGTGGGTGCAGCTCACCCAGACCCTCTGGAACTCGGACAAGATCAACGACGGCGCCTATTTCGCCACCGACCTGAAGCTGCCCTACGGCTCCTGGGCGAACCCGGACTGGGAGAAGGTATCCACCACGCTCACCTGGTTCTTCCTGATCCCGGGCTGGTCGGGCATGATCCGGTCGCTGGGGCGCTCCTATTTCGCCCGCGGCTACCTGGAGGACATCTCCGCCAGCTATTGCACGTCCTGGAACCTGATGCAGGGCGGCGGCCCCAACCAGTACGGCGTCGACGGCGCCTTCACCAACTTCGAGGTGTCCTGCGGCGGCACCGGCGCCCTGTACGTCAACGACGGGCAAACCGCTTGCGCCGCCATGTGGAACCCCGAGGGCGACATGGGCGAGGTCGAGTCCTGGGAGTCGATGGAGCCGCTGCTGTACCTGGGGCGCGGCGTCAAACCCAGCACCGGCGGTCCGGGCAAGTACCGCGGCGGCACCGGATCGGAGGCGGTGCGGATGCTGTACAACGCGCCGTACCAGACGATCTTCAACGGCGGCGAGGGCCACACCTTCTCCAGCTACGGCATCTTCGGCGGCTACCCCGGCTGCTCGGGCTATCGCCACAACATGCACGGCACCGACATGCGCGAGCGCATCGCCCGCCAGGAGGAACTGCCGACGCTGGACGGCGATCCCGAGGACAGCGGCATCAGCGCCCGCTGCAATGCCGAGGTCGAGAACTTCGACATGAAGGCGATCCAGGGACCGAAGCAGTTCGAGGAATACGATGTCTACCTGAGCATGAACCGCGGCGGCCCCGGTCTCGGCGACCCGCTGGAGCGCGACCCCGCGGCCGTGGTGGCGGACATCAACGCGGGCGAGGTCCTGGCGCGGTTCGCGCGTTCGCTGTACGGCGTGGAGATGGACCGCGGCGAGGACGGCAGCTATGTCCTGGACGCGGCGAAGACCGAACAGACCCGCCAGGCCATGCGCCAACAGCGGCTGGATCGGGCCGAGGACGCGAAGGACTTCTTCGACCGCCAGCGCCAACGGGTGCTGGACAAGGACTTCATCAAGCCGGTCCGCGACATGTACAAGTCGTCCATGGACCTGTCCGCGGAGTGGAACGAGAAGTTCCGCGAGTTCTGGGACCTGCCGGCCGACTGGTCGCTGTAAGCGCCGAGGAGAGACAGCCATGAGCACCTATACCATCGACCAACTGCGCCAGCTCAAGAACGGCACCATCGACGCCTACTCGCTGCACGACATGCAGTCCCACTTCAAGGACCCGGACCGGTTCTTCAAGATGCTGCAGGTCTGGCAGGAGAGCGTGGACTGGGACGACGAGATCATCCTGCCGCTGGCCGAGCACCTGTTCGTGGTGCGCAAGCCCGACGGCAAGCGGATCATCAAGTCGACCTGGGGCCACGAGTACTGCGAGGCGCACGAGAACTGGAAGCTCCACGCCAAGGTCTTCGTGCGCAACTCGGAGGCGCAGTTCGACGAGATCTATCCCCGGAAGATGGCCTGCCACCCGGACTGGATGGAAATCCGCGAGTACTACGACCCGATCAGCGGCGTGTTGCTGGAAGTCGAGGCGGTGCCGCCCGGCTACCCGGCGGTGCACGACTTCAAGCCCGATATCGACACCTTCTACCGGGACTGGCTCGGGCAACCGCTGAACTGATACGCCGGCCGCCCGCGTCCCCGGCGCTCCGGCACCGGGGCCGCGGCTTGTCGGTACGCTTGGCATCCCCACGGTACCTGCGTATATTCGGGACAGGGTTATTGGACATGCTCGCGCCCGCGCGCGTCGGCACCGTTCGTCGTGCCGCGGTCCGGGCCAGGACGTTCCCATGACCGACCCGATCAAACCGGAACAATTGCCCCGCTGGGTGCCGGGAGAAATCACGCTCGACAGCGGCGCCCTGGGCTGGCAAGGCATGTACCTGCGGGGCTACCGCTACGGCCCCTCGGATGTGCCGGTGCCGCCGATGCAGGACTACATGATCGTGGTCTACGGCCGCGGCGTGACACCCATGGCACGCCAGTGCGACAACCGCTGGCGCAACGAGCGCGTGGCCCCCGGCGACGTCTCCCTGCTCACCCACCGCGTGCACTCGCACTGGCGCTGGAGCGAGGGCATCGAGGTCAACCATCTCTACCTGTCGCCGGCCGAGCTGGCCCGCGTGGGCAGCGACGTCTTCGACCGCGACATCGAGGACGTCGAGCTGTTCGACGTCCTCAAGGCCGACGATCCCTGCCTGGCGCACATGGTCTGGAACCTGGCCGCCGAGGCCAGCGGCCCCGGCGTCGGCGGCCGTCTGTACGCCGATGCCGTGATGCTGCAGACCTGCGTGCATGTGCTGCGCAACTACGCCAACGTCGTGTTCCGCACCCGCGACCGGGCGGGCGGGCTGTCGCCCCGCCAGCGGCGGCAGTTGCTGGAATACATGCGCGAGAACCTGGGCGCCGCCATCACCCTGGCCGACCTGGCGGCGGTCGCGGGACTGAGTCTCTACTGTCTCGCCCGCCGGTTCCGGGCCGAGTTCGGCATGCCGCCGCACGAGTTCCTGGTACGCGAGCGCCTGGACGCCGCCATGCGCCTGCTGCGGCGCGGCGACCTGCCGCTCAAGGCCGTGGCCGCCCAGTGCGGCTTCTCCGACCAGAGCCACATGACCCGAGTCTTCCGTCGACTGACGGGCATCACGCCCGGCCGCTACCGCAGCGAACAGCGCCAGGCGCCGTAACCCACCCGGACGACCGCGCCGACGGCTCCACCTTGCCGCCCCGCCGGGAATCGCGCCTCAATCCCTCCTCCAAGGAATGCCGACAGGCGCCCGAGCGGGCGCGTTGCCGGATTGCAGCCGTATCCGCCGGACCGGGCGGAACACCGTCTTAATGATTCAGAAATCATCGACTGACCGCACCCTCGCATCATCCGTGGTATCCGGCTGTCGCTATATTTCCAAGCAATAACAAATTATTGCGACCGCGGTTGACACGGGCTTGTTAATGATAATATTGTCATTTAAAAGCGGGCCCAGGAGGAGATACCGTGACCCGGAAAATGCATCTGAACGCCTTTACCCAGTGCTCCATCTGCCACCATTCGAAGGGGCAATGGAAGCATCCCCTGGATCGGACCTCCACCGGGTACCGCGACGTCGGCTACTGGGTGGACCTCGCGCGAACGCTGGAACGGGGCTGCTTCGACAGCCTGTTCCTGGCCGACGTGCACGGCACCTACGATGTCTACAAGGGCTCGCGCGAGACCGCCGTCAAGCACGCCGTGCAGATACCGGGCAACGACCCCACGGTGATCATCCCGGCGATGGCCCATGCCACGTCGCACCTGGGCTTCGCCTGCACCTACAGCACCACTTACTTCCCGCCGTACCAGACGGCCAAGCTGTTCTCGAGCCTGGACCATCTGTCCGACGGCCGGGTGGCCTGGAACGTGGTGACGTCCTATCTCAACGACGCCAACAAGAATTTCGGCATCACCGAGCCGCTGCCGCACGACCAGCGCTACGATCGCGCCGACGAGTACATGGATGTGGTCTACAAGCTCTGGGAACATTCCTGGGAGGAGGACGCGATCGTGCGCGACGTTGAGGCGGACACGCACACCGACCCGGCCAAGGTGCACGAGATCAACCATGTCGGCGAGTGGTTCAACGTGCCCGGACCACACATGTGCGAGCCCTCGCCGCAGCGCACCCCGGTGATCTTCCAGGCCGGTCAGTCCGGCCGCGGCAACGAGTTCGCGGCGCGGCACGCGGAGGCCATCTTCTGCATCCACCCGAACACCGAGCTGGCGGCGCCCGGGGTGAAGTCGGTGCGCGAGGCGGTGGCCGCCGAGGGCCGGGCGCCGGACGACGTCAAGATCATCCAGGGCGTGGCGGTGATCGTGGCGCCCACCGACGAGGAGGCGCGGCTCAAGGAACGGACCTGCCGCCGTTACGCCAGCCCGGAAGGCGTGCTGGCGTTGTTCAGCGGCTGGGCCGGTATCGACATGTCGGAGTTGGCCTCCGGCAAGAACCTCGAGGAATACGAGTCGAACGCGATCCAGGGCGTGCTGAGCTTTTTCAGCAAGATCGCGCCCGACCGCGAATGGACCGTCGACGAGATCGGCGAGTTCATGGCCATCGGCAGCCTGATGCCGAAGATCGTCGGCAGCCCGGCGACGGTCGCCGACGAGCTGGAACGCTGGATGGCGGAGGCCGACGTGGACGGCTTCAACGTGCATGCCGTGACCCAGCCCGCCGGGTTCGAGGACTTCGTGGACCTGGTCGTGCCCGAGCTGCAGCGCCGGGGACGGCTGCGCACGGACTACGAGGGCAGCACCCTGCGCGAGAGCTTTTTCGGCGCCGGCCGCCGGCGGCTGCCCGAAACCCATGTCGCGCACCGGGCGCTTCCGCCGTGGCGGAAAGCCGGCGCCTGAGCGCGTCGCCGTTGAACTCGCGGCCCGGCGGCTTATGATGTCGGCAACGTCACAGCGGAACCCAGGATTCGATGCCAGCGCCGAAGCGACGGGTGCGCCTGTCCCAGGAAGAACGCCGGGCCCAGCTCATACGATGCGCCGTCAAGGTGGCCGCCGCGAAGGGGCTGGGCCGCTTCGTGCACGCGGACGTGGCCCGCGAGGCCGGGGTGTCGGTCCCCACCGCCTTTCTCTACTTCCGCAACCGCCAGGCCCTGCTGACCGCGGTGATCGAGGAGGTCGACCGCTTCTACATGCGCATGGCGCGCGAGCATCACAACTCGGGCGCGTCGCCGCTGGAAGCCGTATGCGATCACCTCCGGCACTTCGGCGATTCCGTGGACGAGGAGCCCGACTACGCCATGATCTGGCTCGAATGGAGCACCCTGGTCCGCAACGACTTCGGACTCTGGGACGCCTTTCTCGACTTCCACGAACGCGTGATCCGGATCCTGGCCCGGTCCATCCGACGCTGCCAGAGGGAAGGCACGGTGCCGGCCAGCATCTCGGCACCCGACAGTGCCCGCCTGCTGACGGCCTCGTCCCATGCTCTCGCCCAGCTCAAGTTCATGAAGCGCAACCGGCGGATCGTGCAGCGCTATATAGACCAATCCCTGCAGATGGCCTTGCAGCGGCAATCCTGATCTCCGACTCCGGGGCCCGGAGATGAGCGCGGCTCACGGCAACGCCGAGCGCGAGCGGCCCGCCTGGATCCTGCCGGTCATCGTGCTGTCGCAGTTCGCGGCGACCTCGCTCTGGTTCGCCGGCAACGCGGTCCTCCCGGACCTCCAGGCGAGCTGGGGCCTGCCGGCCACCGCCGTCGGCACCGTCACGGCCGCCGTCCAGATGGGCTTCGTGGCCGGAACACTGTGCTTCGCCATCCTCAGCGTCTCCGATCGCCACCCGCCGCCGACGGTTTTCCTGTGCTGCGCCCTGGCGGGCGCCGCCTGCAACCTGGCCATCCTGGCGATGCCGGCCGGGCTGGGGCCGCTGCTGGCGCTGCGTTTCGCCACCGGTTTCTTCCTCGCCGGCATCTATCCGGTGGGCATGAAGATCGCGGCATCCTGGTACCGGGACGGACTGGGCCGGGCCATCGGCTACCTGGTCGGCGCCCTGGTCGTGGGCACGGCATTCCCGCACCTGCTGCCGGGCCTGAGCGCCGGACTCGATTGGCAACGTGTCTTGATCACGGTGTCGGCGATCGCCGCCGCGGGCGGGCTGGCGATCTACCTCCTGGTACCCGCGGGACCGTACCTGCCGGGACGGACCCGTTTCGACATCCGCGCGATCCCGCGCATCTTCCGGTCCCGCGACCTGCGTTCCGCCGCCTTCGGCTATTTCGGCCATATGTGGGAGCTGTATGCCTTCTGGGCGTTCGTCCCGGTCGCGCTCGCCGCGTACGCGGCGAAGACCGGCCTGCCCGACCTCAACGTGCCGCTGTGGTCCTTCGCGGTGATCGCCGCGGGTGCCGCCGGGTGCGTCGTCGGGGGTCTGATCGCGCGCCGCAGGGGCAGCGCGCCGGTGGCGTTCTTCCAGCTCGCCTGCTCCGGGCTCGCCTGCCTGATATCGCCCCTGTTGTGGCATGCGCCGCCGGCCGTTTTCCTGGTCTTCCTGCTGTTCTGGGGCGTCACGGTGGTCGGGGATTCGCCCCAGTTCTCGGCCCTGACCGCACAGACGGCGCCGCGCGAATACGTCGGCACGGCGCTTACCATCGTCAACTGCATCGGCTTCACGATCACCGCGGTCAGCATCCAGGCACTGACGCTGCTGAGCACGGTCCTGGACCCCGCGTTCCTGTTCCTGGCGCTCCTGCCCGGACCACTTTTCGGGCTCGCCGCCAGCCGCCGTCTCCTGTGACCGGGTCCGGCCGGGCCGATTGACCGACCGCCCATTTCCTGATATTTCTATCATTAAAGCGCAAGCCATGGACAACGACATGCCCGCCGCCGATACGGACCGGTCCCCCGCCGCGGACGATCACCGTCCCGAATCGTCGCATCCTTGCCTGGATGCCGACGGCATGCGCGAATTCGCGGGCCAGTTCGCCACCGGCGTGAGCGTGATAACGGCCTGCGACGCCAGGGATGTCTGCTGCGGGCTCACGGTCAACGCGGTGACCAGCCTGTCGCTGGATCCCCCGCTCTACCTGGCATGCCTGGACAACGACTCCAACACGCTGGCCGCGGTGCGGGACAGCGGCGCGTTCGGCGTCAACCTGCTGCGCGCGGAGCAACGGGACGTGTCCGACCGCTTCGCCGGCAAGGGACCCGACAAGTTCGAGGGCATCGGGTACCGCCGGGGCCATCTCGGCGTGCCGGTGCTCACCGGCACCCTGGCGAGCGCGGTCTGCCGCGTGGCGTATCTCCTGCCCGGGGGCGACCATCACATCGTCGTGGGCACCCCGGAGACCTACGAGGTCGGGGGCGGGCGTCCCCTGCTCTATTTCCGCGGCCGCTATCTCGACGGCGAATCCTGAGCATGCCGATGAAGCGCGCGAAACCGGAAATCCTGAGCGTGGCGACGACGGCCGAGTCGCGGCTGTTCCGGATCGAATCGGTCAATCTGCGTTTCAGCAACGGCCGCGAGGTCGAATTCGAGCGTCTGGCCGGCGGCATGCCCGATCGCCGTGCGGTGGTGATACTGCCGCTGCTCGACGCCGATACCGTGTTGCTCGTGCGCGAATACGCCGTCGGCGTCGAGGACTATGTGCTCGGGCTGCCCCAGGGCATGACCCATGACGGCGAGGATGTCCTGGCCACGGCCAACCGCGAGCTCATGGAGGAAGTGGGCTACGGCGCCCGCCGTCTGCATCGGCTGAGCACGCTGAAACTCGCCCCCAACTGCCTGCCGTACCGGACCGACGTGGTCCTCGCCGAGGACCTGTATCCCCGCCGGCTGCCCGGCGACGAGCCGGAACCGCTGGAGGTCGTACCCTGGCCCCTCGCCCGGCTTCCCGACCTCCTCGGCCACGACGAGATCACCGAGGCACGCAGCGTGGCGGCGCTCTTCCTGGCGCAGGTGCACCTGCAGCAACGGGCATCCGCCGCCACCGGAAGCGACCGTCGGGCAACCGGCTGACGGGATGGGCGACCGGGCGCTTACGCGCCTCGAATATGACAAATATATCATTAAATGGTGCGAGGTGAACGGTGATGGCGGACTTGCATGAGCGGCGGACATCGGCCGGGACCGGCGACACCATCGCCACGGCGGCGATCATCGGCGCGGGGTTCTCGGGATTGGGCATGGCGATCCGGCTGCGGCAGGCCGGGATCGACGATTTCATCGTGTTCGAGCAGTCCGACGACATCGGCGGCACCTGGCACGACAACACCTATCCGGGCGTTGCCTGCGATGTCCCCTCCCACCTCTATTCCTACTCGTTCGAACCCAACGCCGAGTGGACACGGGCCTACGCGCCGCAGCGCGAGATCCACGCCTACCTGCACCGCTGCGCGGACAAATACGCCCTCCGGCCGCATATCCGCCTGGGCACGAAAGTGGTCCGGGCGGTCTTCGACGAGGAGAAGGGTCTCTGGGAGGTGACCGACGACGGCGGCGACCGTTACCGGGTCCGCGCCCTGATAGCGGGCATGGGCCCGTTGTCCGTGCCCTCGTATCCCGACCTGCCCGGACTGCACGAATTCGAGGGTACGTTCTTCCATACCGCCCGCTGGGATCACGACACCTCCCTGGCGGGCAAGCGCGTGGGTGTCATCGGCACCGGGGCGAGCGCGATCCAGGTCGTGCCCGCGCTCGCCGAACGGGCGGCCGGGATCACCGTTTTCCAGCGGTCGCCGCCCTGGATCGTGCCCAAGCCGGACCGCCAGATCACCGAACGCGAGCGCGAGCGTTTCCGCCGCTTCCCGTTCCTGATGAAACTGCTCAGACTCCGGCTCTACTGGCGCTACGAGGCCTTCGCGCCCCGGATCATCTGGACCCACGAGCGTCTCAAGCGGGGCGCCGAGAGAATGGCCCTGGATCATATCGAGCAGCAGGTCGCCGATCCGGCGTTGCGGGCGCGGGTCACCCCGGACTACCGCTTCGGCTGCAAGCGGGTGCTGTTCTCCGACGATTGGTACCCGACCCTGCAGCGCGACGACGTCATGCTGGTCGACCGGGCGGTCGAACGGGTCACGCCGACCGGCGTGGTCACCGCCGACGGTCGCGCACACGACCTGGACGCCATTGTTTCCGCGACCGGCTTCCGGGTCCCCCTGGCGGGGGCGCCCTTCGAGATCCGCGGCCTGGGCGGACGCCTGCTCGACCACGAATGGCGCGAGGGCGCTCAGGCCTACAAGGGCGTCAACGTCAGCGGCTTTCCGAACCTGTTCCTGCTGCTGGGCCCCAACAGCAACGCCGCCCACACCTCCATCCTGATCTGCATGGAGCAGCAGGCGGCGTACATCCTGCGGGCCCTGCGCCTGATGAAGCGGCGCCGGCTCAAGTATCTCGACGTCAAGGCGCCGGCCCAGGCACGCTTCAACGAACGACTGCAACGCCGCCTGGCCCGCACCGTCTGGGAGACCGGCGGCTGCCGCAACTACTACCTGGCGCCCAACGGCCGGAACACCGCCCTCTATCCGGGCTTCAACTGGGAATACGGCCTGCGCATGCGGCGCCTGCGGACCGCGGACTATCGTCTGGTCGCCGCCGGGTCGGCGAGCGGGTCGCAAACGGGGATGCCCGACTCGACCTGACGCCCCCGCCTCAGCCCGCCGCCGGCACGCCATCCCCCGGCGCCGGGACCGGCGCGTCCGGCGCCGGCTCGGTCGGCGAGCCGACCCGCTCCGCGCGGTTGGCGCCGGTCGCCGAGGTCGCGGCATCGGCCGTGCGGAAGGCCACCGCGAAGCTCTCCGCGAAATCCCGCGACTCGATGGTGTCCACGTACCAGAACTCGCCCTGGACGCGCTCGCGGGTGATATCGAGCAGCACGTAACCGTGGCTCTTGGACTCCACGTACTTGATGTGCATGTTCAGCAGGCGCACCGCATCGACGATGGGATCGACCTCGGGCAGGCCGCTGCTGGTCACCGAGGGCGTGACGAACTCCACGCCCACGCTGCCGCGGCCGGTGACCGGACCGTACTGCGTGACATCGCCCGGCGCCGGTGTCAGCTCGCTGACCCACGAGGTGTGGATATCGCCGGTGAGCATGATGTTGTTGCGCAGGCCGCGATTCCGCCACAGCTCGTGGATACGATCCCGGTTGGCGGCATAGCCGTCCCACTGATCGGCGTTGGCGGGCAGGTCCAGCAGGGACAGGTCCACGGTCTCGTTCTTGAGCAGCGTGTTCAGCACCTGGAGCTGCGCGAACATGGTCTGGTTGCCGTACAGGCGCCACTGCGCGGTCGAGGCGGTGAGCCGCCGCGCCAACCAATCCTCCTGCTCGAAGCCCATCATGCTGCGGCCGGGGTCCTGCGCGACGAGGGGGTTGAAGCTCTCCGTGGGCACGTCGCGCCCGAACAACCGCGTTTCCCACACGATCAGGTCCACGAGATTGCCCAGTCGGAATTCGCGAAAGATACGGGTGAGGTCGTTCATGTCCGGCGTGCGGATCGGGATCCACTCGTGGTAGGCCCGGATCGCGGCTGCCTTGCGTACCTCCCAGTCGCCTTCCGAATCGTCGTGGTTGGCGGCGCCGTCGCGATAGCTGTTGTTGGTGCTCTCGTGGTCGTCCCAGACGCAGATCCAGGGGTGCTGGCGGTGGCATTCCTGCAGATCGGGATCCGACCGGTACTGGGCATAGCGGGTACGGTAGTCCCGCAGCGTGACGATCTCGTGGTCCGGGGCATGATCCCGGCCGTCCACACCGGTGCCGCCGTACTCGTAGATGTAGTCACCCAGGTGCATGACCAGGTCGAGGTCCGCGCGCCGGGCCATCGCCCGATAGGCGTTGAAATAGCCGGACCGATAGTCCGAGCAGGACGTGAAGGCGATACGCAGGCGGTCGACCTCCCCCACCGGCAACGTGCGGGTACGTCCGATCGGCGAGTCCACGCCGCGCGCGCGGAACTGGTAGTAGTACGTGGTACCCGGCGCGAGTCCGGCGGGATCGACCTTGACGGTGTAATCCCGGTCGGCGTCGGTGACGGTGCTGCCCATGTACATCACCTGCCGCATGTCCGGGTCCATGCCGATGGCCCAGTCCACGCGCACCGGCAGATCCACGGTGGAGGTCACGCGGGTCCACAGGACCACGCGGTCGGACAACGGATCGCCGCTAGCGACCCCGTGCCGGAAGGCGACTTCGGCCCCGGCGGCACCGGAACCCGAGCCGTCGTTGCAGCCGGACAGCCACGGCAGGACGGCGGCGGTGCCGAGCAGGCCGGCGTCACGCAGGAAATGTCGTCGGGTGGGCGGGCTCACGGTGCGTCCTCGCACATGTCCAAGCCCGGCATCATCCGTGGCGATTGTTACGTCATCTTGTCAGCCTCTTCCTACGAGATGCCATCGGTTCCGGCCGGGTCTCGGTCCTGAACGCGCGTCACGGCCGCGCCACGCTACGACGGAATGGCGTTCGCCGCGGCACAGGATTAGTCTGGACCCGTACGGGTCGCATTCCGACCGGCACTCGACACCGAGGGAGCCATGGGCGAACGAGCGAGCTGGACCGAAACACTGGAAGACGGGGTATCGCACCTTTCGACGGCCTTTCTCGAATACCTTCCCCAGGTGGCCGGCGCGATACTGCTCCTACTGGCCGGCTGGGCGGTGGCGGCGTTGCTGCGGATGGCCACGGTGCGCGCCACGCGCGGCCTGGGCTGGTTCCTGCCGCGGATACTGCCGGGCGCGGCCGGCGTCCGTTCGCGCGGCGTGCTGCGGCCCGGCCTGTTGGGCGGCGTGGTCTTCTGGGTGACGATCCTGGCGTTCGTGGCCGCGGCCGCCCAGGTCCTGGGACTGGCCGTGTTCACCTCCTGGCTGGATGCGGTCTTCGGCCACCTGCCACTGATCGCGCTGGCGGGCCTGATCCTGATCGCGGGCGTGGTGGTCAGCCAACTCGTACGCGAGGCCGTGATCGGTGCCGCCGCCGCGGCCGGCCTGGAGTACAGGGCACTACTGGGTCACGCGGCGCAGGCGGCCGTCGTGGTGGCGGCGGCCGTGATCGGCCTGGATCTGGTGGGCCTCGACATCACCTTCCTGGTGGTGCTCGCGGGCATCCTGATCGGGGCGATATCCGGCGGCGCCGCGCTCGCCTTCGGGCTGGGCTCGCGGACGCTGGTGAGCAATCTCCTGGGCGTACGCGCCATCGGCCATCGCCTCCGGGAGGGCGACGCCATCCGCATCGACGGGATCGAGGGCCGTGTGGTCGAGCTCGGCCGACGCAACATCGTCCTCGAGACCGCCGAGGGCCGAGTAACGGTCCCCGGCCGCTACTTCAGCGAGCATCCCTGCACCCTGCTCATGCGCGAGGACGATCGTGGCTGAGGCGGCGGAGCTGACCTGGCGCTTCCTGCGGCGGCATCCGCAGGCGGCCGCCGAAGTGCTGGAGACGCTGGACGCCGATACCGCCGCGGCTTTCCTGTCGGGCGCACCGCCGCGACTGGCGGCCCCGGTGATGGCGGCGATGCTGCCGTACCACGCCGCTACCTGCCTCGTCCTGACCGACGAAACGTACGCGGTCGACCTGCTGTCGGCGATGCCGACGACGGCCGCGGCCGCCGTGCTCCGGCGGGTGCCGGTCGCCCTGACGAACCGTCTGCTGGAACGGCTGCCGGCGCGCACCACCTTCGCCCTGCGGCTGCTGCTGCGCTACCCCACGACCACGGTCGGTGCATGGATGGAGCCCGACATCACGCTGTTGCCGGCCGGCATCACGGTCTGCGACGCCTGGGACCGGCTGCGGCGCGAGGCCGCCTCGATCGACCGCTTCATCTACATCGTGGACCGCGAGCAGCGCCTGATAGGCCGCGTGGCCAGCGCCGAGTTGCTACGCGCCGACAACGATATGCTCGTCGACCGGCTGGCGGTGACAACGACCGCGAGCCTGGCGGCTCGCGACGACCTCCAGGCCGCGATCGATCTCGACGCCTGGCGCGAATGCGACCCACTGCCGGTGCTGTCCCGCGACCGGCGCCTGCTGGGCGTGGCGCGCCACGCCGCGCTCTACCGCGGCGCGGCGAGATTGGGGGACAGTCACGCCGACACCGTCTTCACGGACGCCCTCATGGCGCTGATGGAGGCCTACTGGACCGGCCTGTCGCGTCTGATCGAGGCACCTTTCTCCCTGTTGCCCCCGGCCCGGCGCGGCGGCAAGTACGAGGAGTAGGACATGACCGCCGAGTACGCCATCGAAACGCTCAACCGCTCCTTCCTGCGCGACTACCCGCGCGAGGCGGCGCGCGAGATCGAGGCCCTACCGCCCGAGAGCGTGGCGCCGGCGTTGGCGGATCAGTCGATCGCGGTGCTGACCCGCGTCTGGGACTACCTGCTGCCCGACGCCGCCGAGAACCTGCTGCTGCAACTGCCGGACGACGTGGCGTCCGGCTTGTTGACGTCCCTGGATCCGGCACGGGCCACGGCCGTGCTCGACCGCCTGGACGACGCCGAACGCGAACGCTACCTGGGCCTGCTCGACAACGCCGTGGCCCGGGAACTGCGCGAACTGCTGGAATATCCCGCGGACAGCGCCGGCCGCATGATGGACGCGCGGGTCATGGCGCTGCGCGGCGAGATGACCGCGGCCGAGGCCCTGGACCGCCTGCGGCGGGCCCGCCGTCCCGGCCGCGTCCGGCTGGTCTTTCTGGTGGACGACGCCGGGCGCCTGACGTCGGCCGTGGACCTGCAGGACCTGGCCACCGCGGAGCCGGACACGCCCCTGCGTGCCCTCGCCCGCCCGGTGGCGACCGCGGCCTCGGCGCTGGACCCCCGCGACGAGGTCGTCGAGCGCCTGGAGCAGTTCCGCAGCGAGGAGCTGCCGGTGCTGGATATCCACGGCGGCCTGCGCGGCGTGATCCGTTCCGAGGTCCTGCTGCAGACCCTGCAGGACGAGACCAGCGCCGACCTCCAGACCATGGTCGGCGTGAGCCGCGAGGAGCGGGCGCTGTCGCCGGTGACCTTCGCGGTGCGCAAGCGCCTGCTGTGGATGGAGATCAACCTGGTGACGGCGTTCCTGGCGGCCTCGGTGGTCGGCCTGTTCGAGAGCACCATCGCCCAGTTCACCGCCCTGGCGGTGCTGCTGCCGGTGGTCGCGGGCCAGTCGGGCAACGCCGGCGCCCAGGCCCTGGCCGTGACCATGCGCGGCCTGGCCCTGCGGGAGATCGGCATGCGCCAATGGCTGCGCCTGCTGTCCAAGGAAGTCCGGGTCGGTATGGTCAACGGCGTCGTGATCGCCCTGACCACGGCGGCCGGCGTCTACGTCTGGAGCGGCAGCGAGGGCTTGGCGCTGATCATCGCGCTTGCCATGGTGCTATCGATGAGCATCGCCTGCGCGGCCGGCGCGATGGTGCCAATCGTGCTCACGCGGCTCGGCCAGGACCCGGCCCAGTCCTCGTCCATCATCCTGACCACGGTGACCGACATCGCCGGCTTCTTCTCCTTCCTCGGCATCGCCGCGCTGCTGGCGGGGCTGTTGCTGGCGGGCTGAGGCGCCGCCGCGATCATCCCGCGGCAAGGCAGGATGACTCGGGACTGGCGGCCCTCGCCCTTCGGGCCAGCGTCGCTGCGCTCCGCTGTTCCGATCCGCTGACGCGGATCGGTCGAACTGCGTGTTTTTTATGGGTCGCAGGTTCGAATGCGACCAACCACCGCAAAGGGGCGTTCTGAGGTAGGAGATCTCTAAAGAATTATGGTGCGCCCGGCAGGATTACTCGGGACTGGCGGCCCTCGCCCTTCGGGCCAGCGTCGCTGCGCTCCGCTGTTCCGATCCGCGGCGCGGATCGGTCGAACTGCGTGTTTTTTATGGGTCGCAGGCTCGAATACGACCAACCAGCCATCGGTGGCTAATCAAAATGGGGAGTCATCGCAAGATTTGGTGCGCCCGGCAGGATTCGAACCTGCGACCTTCGGCTCCGGAGGCCGACGCTCTATCCAGCTGAGCTACGGGCGCGACGCGGGTTGTGCCGAACCGGGGCGCTGCCCGGATCGGGGCCGCAGAGGATACGCCGACGCGCGTTCCACGTCCATCTCGCGGGCGTCACCAAAGCGCCCTCGGAGCCGCACGACACAACCCGTCGATACCCGGCGTCCGCGTAAGCTTCGGACTTCGGTATAAATTTACCTACAAGAAAAGCGACATTTCCCTTATGCGCCGCCGCGCCTGCCGGTACCATAGCGCCCAAAGACCGGCGGCAGGCCGGCATTCCAGTGTGGGAGGATCATCCACGCCGCGAGCGCGGCCCCGCCTTGATCCATGCGGCCGGCATCGGCCATCTCCACCGGAATCGCCCGCGGCAATTGGCGGCGGGACCAACAGACTCGATACGAGAGCACCGGGCTAGCGCCGCCCGAACGGCGGCTATCGTCCGGCACCATCGGAGGGAAAGGGACATGATGACGATGCTCAGGGGGGGACGCGCGTTCGCCCGGATGGCGGCCGCGGCGACGCTGGCGGTCAGCGGCGGCGCCGGCGCCTACAGCTTCGACCTAGGCCCGTTCCAGGGCTCGCTGACCAACAGCGTATCGGTCGGCGCCGCGGTGCGGATGCAGGAACGCGACGACGACCTGATCGGCAAGAGCAACCTGAATCCGGGGCTGTGCCTGCGGCGCAACGACAGCGGCGACGTGGTCGGCAACACCTGCAATTCCACCACCGACCCGTCCCTGAACCAGGCCTACGTCGACGCCCCGGGCGCGTACTCGGTCAACGGCGACGACGGCAACCTGAACTATGACCAGTACGACCTGGTCTCGGCCACCGCCAAGCTGACCTCCGAGCTCAGCATCCGCTGGGGCCGTTTCAACTTCTTCACCCGCGGCCTGGGCTACTTCGACGAGGTCAACGCGGACTTCGACGAGTACCACCCGGACACCACCTTCCAACCCCGCCACACCGAACGGCCGAGCGGGACCGTGGACGTGATGGCCGCGGACGTCGACCTGCTGGACTACTACGTCTCCGGCAGCTTCCCGTTCATCGGCAACCGCGACGTGCTGTTCCGGATCGGCAACCAGGTGGTGAACTGGGGCGAGAGCTCGTTCCTGCTGCTCAACAGCATCAACACCATCAACCCGCCGGACGCCGCGCGTCTGCGCCTGCCCGGCTCGCAGATCGCCGAGGTGTTCAAGCCGCTGGGAATCGCCTCCTTCCAGACCACGATCACGCCGGATCTGACGGTGGAGGCGTTCTACAACTACGACTGGGAGCCGGTGACCCCCGATCCCGTGGGCAGCTTCTTCTCGACCTCGGACGTGGCGGGCGCCACCGACAACCGCTACGCCATGCTGTCCTTCGGCAAGGCGCCCGAGGATCCGGACGCGATCTACGACCCGGGAACCAACCCCTCGATCCCATTGGCGCGCGAGGGCGACCCCACCGGCCTGATCTCCAGTGCCAGCCGCACGGTCTACTTCGAGTCCGCGAACGAGCCCGAGGACGGCGGCCAGTACGGCGTATCGCTGCGCTACTTCGCGCCCTGGCTGAACAACGGCACCGAGCTGGGCTTCTATTTCATGAATTACCACTCGCGCTTCCCGCTGGCGAGCAGCTACGCCGCCGACGAGACCTGCCTCAACGGCGCCACGGGCAGCATCCTCGATCTGCTCGGCTGCGGCGTCGGCGGCGACAAAGGGTTCCTCGGCCTGGCCGAGGAGCCACTGCCGCTGGACACCATGCGCCTGCAGCTCGAATACCCCGAGGACATCCATCTCTACGGTCTGAGCTGGAACACCACCGTCGGCAACTGGTCCTTCCAGGGCGAGTACGCCTACCGGCCGAACCTGCCGCTGCAGATCCACACCACGGACCTGGTGTTCGCCTCGCTGCAGCCGGCGTTCCCGGACAACAACGTCGGCGTGACCGTCAACGGAGAACAAGGGCTTGTCGTGCCGAACAAGCGCGCGGCCGTGCCCGACTACGTGGAGACCCTGTACCGCGGCAACACCGTGACCGCCAACCAGTACATCCGCGGCTACGAGCGCATGAAGGTGGGTCAGTTCGACGCCGCCCTGACCCGCACGATCGGCGGCAGCAACTGGCTGAAGGCCGACCAGGTAATCGTGCTCCTGGAGGCCGGCTTCAATCACGTCATGGATTTCCCGGACAAGAGCGAACTACAGTTCGCCGGCCCCGGCACCAATACCCACGCCAGCGGCGGCGCCGACGGCACCGCCTCCAGCGTCGGTAACGACTCGGCGACCCTCAGCCCGAACGCCCTGCCCTGTACCGACGCCTGCCGCCAGAACCCCACGACCCAGGACGGCGGCTTCGCCGACGACTTCTCCTGGGGCTACCGGTTCCTGGTGGTGCCGCGCTACCAGAACGCGATCTTCGGCGCGAACCTCGCGCCGGTGCTGGGCATCTTCCACGACGTGGACGGAACCACGCCCGGCCCGGGCGGTCTGTTCGTCGAGGACCGCGTGCAACTGATCACGGCCCTGCGCTGGGATTACCAGAACCGTTGGAGCGGCGAGGTTCGCTACACTGCCTACACCACGGTCGGCGACGGCGACGACGAGTTCCACCAGGAGCGGGACCGCGATTACCTGAGCCTGTTCGTGGCCTACGATTTCTAGTCCCTTTGGAGTCCCACATCATGCAATTCCGCAGCCATCGCATCGTCCTGGCCGGCGTCCTCGCGGCGTTCGCGCTGGGCGCGCAAGCCAAGGTGCCCGAGAAAGAGGCCGCCAAGCTGGGCAACGAGCTGACCCCGCTGGGCGCCAAGCGCGCGGGCAACGCCGACGGCACCATCCCGGCCTGGGACGGCGGCATCACCGCCATCCCCGAGGCGGCCAAGCAGGCCGGCTACACCAGCGAGAAGGGCGCCCGCCTGGTCGACCCGTTCCCGGACGACGAGCCGCGCTTCACCATCACCAACGACAACCTGGATCAGTACCGGGACAAGCTGACACCGGGCCAGATCGCGCTGTTCGAGCGCTTCGAGGACTACAAGATGCCGGTCTATCAGACCCGGCGCACGGCGGCCAACGACGAATACATCTACAAGGCCACCAGGGAGAACGCCACGCGTGCCGAGCTGGTCGCGGACGGCGAGGGACTCGAAGGCGCGGCCGTGGGCATTCCCTTCCCCATCCCCCAGAACGGCCGCGAGGTCATCTGGAACCACAAGGTGCGTTACCGCGGCGTGGCGGTCCGGCGCTGGAACAACCAGTTCCCGGTCACCTCGGACGGCGACTTCAACGCGGTGAAGCTGCAGGAGGACGTCTTCTTCCCCTACAGCGCCCCGGGCACCACCCCCGAGCAGGTGGAGCGCAGCAACGTCATCATCTACTTCCTGCAGGTGGTGCGCGCGCCCGCGCGCCTGGCGGGCCAGATCCTGCTGGTGCACGACACCGCCAACCAGGTCCGCGAACCGCGCCGCGCGTGGCTTTACAATCCGGGCCAGCGCCGCGTGCGCCGGGCCCCGAACGTGGCCTACGACAACCCGGGCACCGCCTCGGACGGCCTGCGCACCAACGACCAGCTCGACATGTTCAACGGCGCCATGGACCGTTATACCTGGAAGCTGGAGGGCAAGCGCGAGATCTACGTGCCCTACAACGCTTACCGGCTGCATAGCGGCGACCTCTCGTACGACGACATCTTCAACGAGGGCCACATCGACCAGGACCTGACCCGTTACGAGCTGCACCGCGTGTGGGTCGTGGATTCCTTCGTGCGCGAGGGCACCAGCCACATCTACAAGCGGCGCACCTACTACGTGGACGAGGATTCCTGGCAAATCCTGGCCGTGGATGCCTACGACCAGCGCGACCAGCTCTGGCGAGTGCAGGAAGCCCACCCGATCGTCGCCTACGATCCGGCGTTCTACATCACCACGCTGTCGGCGGGCGAACTGGTCTACGACCTGCAGAACGAGCGCTATCTGGGCATGGCGTTCAACAACGACAGCGAAGAGGTCTACCCGATCGAGGACGAGATCGGCGATCCCGCTCGCTACTTCAACCCGCGCAACATCCAGCGCTTCGCGTTCAAGTAAGCGGACCGACGACGACCCCGGCGCGGTCCGCCGCGCCGGGGTCCGTCATGTGCGGCAGGGGCGAAGGCCGCGGCGTATGGGTTATACTACGCCGCGTTTCGCGCCAGCCGTCTTGAAAGTGGACCCCTATAAATGAGTGCTGATCACGACCGGACATTTGTGCGCACGTTCCTGGCGGTGCTGGGAGCGCTGGTCGCCTTCACCTTCGTCATCATCTTCATCGCCCGTACGATCATGTCGGCCGCCGGCCCCGACGAGATGCTGCCCGAGGAGCGGGCGCGCATAGAGCAGCGGGCCGAGCCGGTATTCGAGGTGGTGACCGATCCCGCCCAGGCACAGAAGGTCGCGCAAGCGTCCGCGCCGAGCGGCGGCGAGGAGACCGCGGCCGAGCCGAAATCCGGCGAAGAGGTCTACAACAGCGTTTGTTCCGCCTGTCATCAGGCGGGCGTGGCCGGCGCCCCGAAAACGACCGACACCGCCGCCTGGCAACAGCGCCTGGACGGCGGCGGCAAGAACACGCTCTACGATCACGCCATCAACGGCTTCAATGCCATGCCCGCGAAGGGCGGCAATCCCGGCCTCTCCGACGAGGAGGTCGAAAAGGCCGTCGATCACATGCTGGAGCAGGCCGGCGTCTAATACCCGCGTCGTTCCGGCACGACAAAGGCCGCCTCCAGGGCGGCCTTTTTCATGGCCATACCGTTCAATCCCCTGTGAATGCGTCACCGGCTAAAGCCGGTGGCTTCAGGTTACGGCTCAAAGCCGGGTCGGTCGGCCATACGGCCGACTTTCCCCTCTCCCCTCAGGGGAGAAGGAACCCAAAATTACCGCCTACAGGCGGGGGATTTACCGATCCCCTATTCATGACTTTAAACCGCAGTCGCCACGCGGCTGCGGGTTTAGCCCATCAGGTCGCTGGCGTCCGGGCCCGACCACGAACGCCCGGTCATGGCCCGGGCCCAGCCTTCCTCGGGCCGGATGCGGCGGCCGCTGAGCTCGCGCACCACGAACCGCACCAGATGCGGCCGGTCGCCGCCGGCCAGGGGCTCGGGCAGGTCGTCGAACCGGGCGCCGTCCGCGCTCTCGAGGTGCCCGCGCGCGATCACGCTCCAGGCCGAACGCCGGTCGGCGTCGACACCGTCCACCTCGAACGTGGCCGCGATCCCGCGCTCGGCAGCGATCTGCTTGACCCCCTCGGCCGTACGGAAGATCACGTCGCCCCCGCGCACGGCGTAGGTGACCGGCAGCACCTCGGGCGCGGGCTCGCCATTGATCGCCACCCGGCCCACGTCGTGGGAGGCCAGCAACTGACGGCAACTTGCCTCGTCGAGATGCGTCAGACGTGACGGTGTCGTGGAATCGCTCATGGCCGCCTCCTGCTGCGGTACGGCTCCACCATAAAAGAGGCGGGGCGACAGTAGAAGGGGCTTATCCCTCGTTGAGCAGCGCCTTCAGACCCGCCAGGTGCGCCCGGCCCCGCTCGCGGGCGTTCTCGGGCTGCGCCCCCGTGCCGCTGCGGCCTTCCCATTCCAGTTCGTCGGCGGGCAGTTCCTCCAGGAAACGGCTGGGCGCGCAGTCCACCGCCGAGCCCTGGCGCTGCCGCTGGCGGCAGAAGGTCAGGCTCAGACTCTTGCGGGCGCGGGTGATGCCCACGTAGAGCAACCGCCGCTCCTCTTCCAGGTTGTCGTCGGCCACGCTGTTGGCGTGCGGCAGCAGGCCCTCCTCGGCGCCCACCAGGTAGACGTGGTCGAACTCCAGGCCCTTGGCCGCGTGCAGGGTCAGCAGGTGGACCTTGTCGCGGTCCGGGGTATCGTCGCGCTGATCGAGAATGTTCAGCAATCCGAGCTGGGCCACCACCTCGTGCAGGTCGCGCGGTTTCCCGGTGTCGTCCTCGCCGCTGCGGGCCAGCCAGGCCTCCAGCTCGTCGACGTTCTCCAGCCGGCGCTGGGCCGCCTTGGGATTGGCGGCGGTCTCGCGCAGCCAGTCGCGATAGCCGATGTCGGCGATCAACTGCCGCAACACGGCGCCGGCGGGTTCGCTCTCGCCGCGGCGCATGAGTCCGCCGGCCCATTCCGTGAATTCCATCAGCCGCCGGCCGCTGCGATCCGGCAGGCGGCCGGCGAGGCCGATGCCGCGCGCCGCGTCGAACAGCGACAGGCCGCGCTCGCCGGCGTAGCGGCCGAGCTGCTCCAGGGTGGCCGGCCCGATCTCGCGGCGCGGCAGATTGATCACCCGCAGGAAGGCCGCGTCGTCGTCGGGATTCACCAGGAGGCGGAGATAGCCGACCAGGTCGCGTACCTCGGCCCGCTCGAAGAAGGAGCGGCCGCCGGACACGCGGTAACCGATACCGCGCTCCCGCAGGACCCGCTCGATCGGCCGCGACTGATGGTTGCTCCGGTAGAGCACCGCGTAGGCGCCGAGATCGTTGCCGGTGCGCACCCGGTGCGACAACAGCTCGCTGACCACCCGCTCGGCCTCGCCCGCCTCGTCGGCGCAGGGCAGCACCCGCAGGCGTTCGCCCGGCCCCAGGGCGCTCCAGAGGGTCTTGTCGAAGACGCGCTCGTTGCCCTCGATCAGCCGGTTGGCCGCATTGAGGATGTAGCCGCAGGAACGGTAGTTCTGCTCCAGCTTGATCACTTGCAGATGCGGGAAATCCCGTGAGAGCTGCGACAGGTTGCCCGGCCGCGCACCGCGCCAGGCATAGATCGACTGGTCGTCGTCGCCGACCACGGTGAAGGCCGCGCGCGGGCCCGTGAGCAGCTTGAGCAACTCGTACTGAGCGCCGTTGGTGTCCTGGTACTCGTCCACCAGGATATAGCCGAACCGGCTCTGCCAGCGCTCGCGCGCCTCCCGGTCCTCGGCCAGCAGACGCACGGGCCGGTACAGCAGGTCGTCGAAGTCCACCGCGTTGTACGCGGACAGGTGCCGCTGGTACTCGCCGTAGGCGCGCGCCGCCCGCGAGGTCGCTTCGTCCTCGGCCCCGGCCATGGCCGCCTCGGGTGACACCAGGGCGGATTTCCAGTTCGAGATCGCGAAACGCGCCGCCTTGCGCAGCTCGGCGTCACGGCCCAGCAGTTCCGCGAGCAGCTTGTCGGAATCCTCGGCGTCGAAGATCGAGAAGCCGGGCTTGAGCCCGACGGCGCGGTGTTCCTCGCGCAGCAGCCGCAGGCCCAGGCTGTGGAACGTGGAGACCTGCAGCCCGGCCGCCTCGCGCGCGCCCATGAGCGCGCTCACGCGGGTCTTCATCTCGCGCGCGGCCTTGTTGGTGAAGGTGACCGCCGCGATGCGGGAAGGCGCAAAGCCGGAGGCGGCCAGATGCGCGATCTTGTGGGTGATCACGCCGGTCTTGCCGGAACCGGCGCCGGCGAGCACCAGCAGCGGTCCGTCGAGGTGACGGACCGCCGCCCGCTGCTGGGGATTGAGTTTCGGGGTCGCTGCCATGGGCGGCGGAGTCTAGCAGCTAGACCTGCTTCAGTAACCGCGCTTGGACCGGTCCAGACGCTTGCCCCCTTTTTGTGCGCTCTCCTTGTCGGCCGCACTGAATTCGGGCATGAAGTCCTTCGTCTCGCGGCCTTTAACATCCTCGGGATCGCGCGCGGCAAGTTCGCCGCAGTTCGCGCCGGCCTCCGCCACCGAGGCTTCCAGTGTCGCCAATTGCTTGGCGATGCGGGGGGCATCGCCGCGAGCACGCGCGACGAGCAGGGCCTCCTGGGCGCTGCGGCTGGCGGACTCGATGCGTGCAAGCGTCTCGCGGCAATCGCCGGCGGCCGATGCCGCCGGCGCGGCGCCGGCCAGGAGTGCGGTCAATAGCAGGGTTCGCATGGTCTTTCACCTGTGTCGTTGTAGGGCCCCGGGAACGGTGCAAGGAGCATACCCGGAACAGCGGGCCCGCGTGACTGGCACGTCGATTGCATTATCCCTCTCGGGTCCGGCCCGAACGCATCGCGATCGAACCGGGCCGCCGGATCGGGACGCTCCGCCGCGACATTGGGCGGCGTCACGGGGTCCGGCGCAGCGCTGGCGGCGAAAGCCTCCGATAGGCGCTTACCTGACACGCAATTTAAGGGAGTACGAGGTAATGAAGACGATGAAGCATTTGGCGGTGGCCGGCCTCCTCGGGGGATCCGTCCTCGTTAGCACGCCCGCCATGGCCGAGCTCACGGGTAACGCCGGCGTGATGAGCGAATACCTGTTCCGCGGCCTGACGCAGGGTGACGGCGCCTCCGTGTACGGTGGTATCGACTACAGCCACGAGTCGGGTTTCTATGCCGGCACCTGGGCGGCGACCATCAACGACTTCGCCACCGGTAGCAACGGCGATTACGGCGGCGGCGGCGCCGGCGCCGAGATGGATTTCTATGCCGGCTTCGGCGGCGAAATCGACGCCCTTAGCTATGACCTGGGCGTAATCTACTACTGGTACTCGGAAGAGGACGAGGTCGACGACCCCAACGAGTCCTACAACACGGTCGAACTTTACGGTTCGGTGGGCATCAGCTACTTCACGCTGTCGACCTACTATGCGCCGGACTCCTATTTCGGCGTCGACGACTCTGCCTACGGCGTCTACGGCTCCGCCAGCTTTCCGCTGAACGACATCCTGGCCCTGGACGCGGCCGTGGGCTACAACGCGGGTGACGGCAATGAGGGCTTGATCGGGACCGGCGAAGACTCCTACATGGAGTACAACCTGGGCCTATCCGCTTCGCTGGACAACGGCTTCGGCTTCGGCTTCGGCTTCGTCACCACCGATATCGACAATGACGACCCGAAGATCGTGGTCGACGCCAGCTACAGCTTCGACCTGCAGTAAATCGCCGCCGCTCAGGCGATGACCTCCGGGGCCGCGTTCGCGCGGCCCCTTTTTTGTGCCCATGGTCAGGACGCCGCGGGCCGATCCAGATCCCGCAAGCCCACGGCCTCCGCCACGTGCGGCGCGCGCACGCGCGGGGATTCCGCGAGGTCCGCGATGGTGCGCGCCAGCTTGAGGATGCGGTGGTAGGCACGGGCCGACAGCCGCAACTGGTCCATCGCCTGTTCCAGCAGCGCCCGGCCTTCGGCGTCCGGCCTGCAGTCACGCTCCACCTCGCCGGGCCCGAGCAGCGCGTTGGGCCGGCCGTGCCGGGCCAGCGCGCGTTCCCGGGCGGCGGCGACGCGGGCACGCACCTCGACGCTGGCCTCCGCCGGCCGCGCGCCGCTCCCCAGGAGCTGCTCCCGCGGCACCCGGGCGACCGGGATATGCATGTCGATGCGATCCAGCAGCGGCCCCGAGATCCGTCGGCGATAACGGACGATCGCGTCCGGGGTGCAGTGACAGCGGCCGGAGGCATCGCCGGCATAGCCACAGGGACAGGGATTCATCGCCGCCACGAGCTGGAACCGGGCGGGAAAGTCCGCCTGGCGGGCCGCCCGCGAGATGGTGATCCGCCCCGCTTCCAGGGGCTCGCGCAGCACCTCCAGCACCCGGCGGTCGAACTCCGGCAACTCGTCCAGAAACAGCACCCCCTGGTGGGCCCGGGTGATCTCGCCGGGCATCGGGCCGGCGCCGCCGCCCACGAGCGCCACACCGGAAGCCGTGTGGTGCGGCGCCCGGAACGGCCGCCGGCCCCAGTCGGCCGGATCGAAGCCACCGCCGGCGACCGAGGCGACGGCCGCGGCTTCCAGCGCTTCCTCCGCGCTCATCGGCGGCAGGATGCCGGGCAGGCGCGCCGCCAGCATGCTCTTGCCGCTGCCCGGCGGCCCGGTCATGAGCAGGGAATGGCCGCCCGCCGCGGCGATCTCCAGCGCCCGTCGGGCCCGGTGCTGACCGCGGACATCGGCCAGGTCGGGCGTGTCCCCGCTATCACCGCCCGGCGTGTCCGGCGGTCGCGCCGCCGCCAGCCCGTCGCCGCCGGACAGGGCGCTGGCGACCTCGGCGAGGTGCCCGGCGCCGTAAGCCGCGCCGTCACCGGCCAGCGCCGCCTCCGCGGCGTTCGGGGCCGGCAGGACGAGGGTCCGATCGAGCGCGGCGGCCCGGATCGCGGCCGGCAGGGCACCGTGCACCGGGCGAAGCTCGCCGGACAGGGACAGCTCGCCCAGGAATTCGCGTTCCGACAGGCCCTCGGACGGTATCTGGCCGGCGGCGGCGAGGATACCCAGCGCGATCGCCAGGTCGAAGCGGCCGCCGCCCTTGGGCAGATCCGCGGGGGCGAGATTGACGGTGATCCGGCGGCTCGGGAAGCGGAAGCCGCTGTTGGCGATGGCCGCGCGCACGCGGTCGCGGCTTTCCTTCACCTCGGTGTCCGGCAGACCCACGATCGACAGCGCCGGCAGACCGCCGGCGATATGCACCTCGACCTGGACCTCGGGCGCCTCGACACCGGTTTGCGCCCGGCTGTGGACAGTGGCCAGCCCCATACGCCTCCCTGCGTGCCGGGGGTTCGTTCCTTCGTTCAGGCCGGGTTATTTAACCACAGAGACACAGAGCGCACAGAGATGAAGAAACCATGATTGATTGGTTCATCGGATAGGCCCAGGCGGGTCAAAGGACCGCGTCGCACCTATCGTGGTCATCCAATGACTTGTTGCTCTGTGCCCTCTGTGCCTCTGTGGTTAGCCTTCCTTGGGATTCACCGCCCGCGCACGCTCCAGTTCCCGGACACGGGTCTCCAGTTCGTCGATGCGCTCGCGGCTGCGGGCCAGCATCTCGCGGGCGGATTCGAATTCCTCGCGACCCACCAGACCGAGACGCGGCAACTGGCTCTGCAGCACCGCGCGGAAATTGCTCTCCAGCTCGCGGCGCACCGGTCCCAGACCGGGCGGCAGCACACGGGCGAGGCGTTCGGCGAGTTCCTCCATCGAGCGGGTGTCGATCACGGCTCTTCCTCCGGTTGCGGGACGCAGTGTCGAACCAACCGCCGCCGGTTGCAAGGCCCCGCGGCGGCGCCACGTCGCGCACCGATTTGGTGCGCACGAATGGGGCAGCCCCGCACGGGCCCGCAGGGGTTGCGGCAAGTCATTGATTTCAAATGTCGTAACGAACGTTGGCACGACGAATGCTTTTAATGCTCCCGCAACCATCAGGCTTGCCCGTCCCGAATGCGGCGCCGAGGCGCACCGGGACCGTGAAAACGCATGACAGGAGTGAACCGATGAAACTGATCGCAGCCGTCATTAAGCCCTTCAAGCTCGATGAGGTGCGCGAGGCTTTGTCCGAGGTCGGGGTGCAAGGCATCACGGTCACCGAGGTCAAGGGCTTCGGGCGCCAGAAGGGTCACACGGAGCTCTACCGCGGAGCTGAATACGTGGTGGACTTCCTGCCCAAGGTGAAGATCGAGGTCGCCGTCGACGACGACGCCGCCGACGCCGCCGTGGAGGCCATTTCCAAGGCCGCCCACACCGGCAAGATCGGCGACGGGAAGATCTTCGTCCTCCAGCTCGAGCAGGCCATCCGCATCCGTACCGGCGAGACCGGCAAGGATGCGCTCTAACTTCGCCGTACGAGGGAGACTATCGTGGAAATCGCAGAACTGAGCTACGCGCTCGATACATTTTACTTTCTGGTCATGGCCGCGTTCGTCATGTGGATGGCGGCCGGCTTCTCGATGCTCGAGTCCGGACTGGTGCGGGCGAAGAACACGACCGAGATTCTCACCAAGAACATCGGTCTCTATTCGATCGCCTGCATCATGTTCCTGATCGTCGGGTACAACCTGATGTATCCGGGCACGACCTTCAACACCTTCATTCCGGGGGTCGACTTCATCCTGAGCGCCGCTGACAACAGCGTCGAGGATGTGACGTCGGGGGCCGACGACGCGCCCTACTACTCCACCCTGTCGGACTTCATGTTCCAGGTGGTGTTCGTGGCAACGGCCATGTCGATCGTGTCCGGCGCGGTCGCCGAGCGCATGAAGCTGTGGGCGTTCTTCGTATTCGCCATCGTGATGACCTCGGTCATCTACCCGGTCCAGGGCTACTGGAACTGGGGCGGCGGCTTCCTGACCGACAGCTTCTCGTACTTCGACTACGCCGGCTCCGGCACGGTGCACCTGTGCGGTGCGGTCGCCGCCCTGGCGGGCGTACTGATGCTCGGTCCGCGCAAGGGCAAGTACCGCGCCGACGGCAGCGTCAGCGCCATGCCCGGCGCCAACCTGCCCCTGGCCACCCTCGGCACCTTCATCCTGTGGCTGGGCTGGTTCGGCTTCAACGGCGGTTCCGAGCTCGCCGTGGCCAGCGTCGAGAGCGCCAACAACGTGGCCCGGGTGTTCGTGAACACCAACATGGCCGCCGCCGGCGGCGTGGTCGCCGCGCTGCTGACCGCGCGGATCATGTTCGGCAAGGCCGACCTCACCATGGCCCTGAACGGCGCCATCGCCGGCCTGGTGGCGATCACCGCCAGTCCGCTGTCGCCGCTGCCCCTGGTCGCGACCGTGATCGGCGCGATCGGCGGTGTCCTGGTGGTGTTCTCGATCGTGACCCTGGACAAGCTCAAGCTGGACGATCCCGTCGGCGCCATCTCGGCGCACGGCACGGCCGGCGTCTGGGGCGTGATCGTGGTGCCCTTCACCAACGGTGACGCGGACTTCGGTTCGCAGATCGTGGGCATCCTGTCGATCGCCATCTGGACCTTCGTGACCAGCGCGATCGTGTGGGGCATCCTCAAGGCGGTCATGGGCATCCGCGTGACCGAGGAAGAGGAAGAGGAAGGCCTCGACGTCAGCGAGTGCGGCATGGAAGCGTACCCCGAGTTCACCTCGGGCGGCGCGCGCCGCACCTCGGCCTAGCGGCCGCAACGGACACCGGGCCCGCCCGCGGGCCCGGTTCCGAGCTCACCGGATCGGCGGTCGCGACAGCGGCCGCCGATCTCGGCGTTTAAGGGCCGGCACAGGCCCGCCGAAAAAACCAAGGGAGCGGCACGAACCGCCCCGTAACGGAGAGTAGCCCATGACAATTCGCAAGCTTTCCGCCCGCGCGGCCCTGGCCGCCGCGGGCTTTCTGCCGTGTACGGCCCTGGCCGCCGAGTCCGCCTCGGCAGCCGATACCGCCTGGATCATGACCGCGACCGCGCTGGTCCTGTTCATGACCCTGCCGGGGTTGTCCCTGTTCTATGCCGGACTCGTGCGCGTGCGCAACGTGCTCTCGGTGCTGATGCAGTGCTTCACCATCGCCTGCCTGGCCTCGTTGCTGTGGTTCGCGGTGGGCTACAGCCTCGCCTTCGAGGGAAGCGGCGCCTGGATCGGCAGCCTCGACAAGGCTTTCCTGGCCGGCGTCGGCCGCGACAGCCTCTCCGGCACACTGCCCGAAAGCGTCTTCGCGATGTTCCAGATGACCTTCGCGATCATCACCCCGGCCCTGGTGGTCGGCGGCTTCGCCGAGCGTTTCCGCTTCTCCGCACTGCTCGGTTTCACCGTGCTCTGGCTGTTGCTGGTGTACGTGCCCGTGACCCACTGGGTCTGGGGCGGCGGCTGGCTCGGCGAGATGGGCCTCCTGGATTTCGCGGGCGGCACGGTGGTGCACGTCACGGCCGGCGTCGCGGCCCTGGTGGCGGCGCTGGTGCTCGGTCCGCGCCGCGGCTTCCCGCGCACCGCGATGCCGCCCCACAACCTGACCATGACCGTCTCCGGGGCGGGCATGCTCTGGGTCGGCTGGTTCGGGTTCAACGGCGGCAGCGCCCTGGCCGCCGACGGCAACGCCGGGATGGCGATCCTGGTGACGCATCTGTCGGCCGCGACCGCCTCGCTGGCCTGGATGGCGGCCGAGTGGTGGCGTTACGGCAAGCCCAGCGTGCTCGGCATCGTCACGGGCATGGTCGCCGGCCTGGGTACGATCACGCCGGCCTCCGGCTTCGTCGGCCCGGGCGGCGCGGTCGTTATCGGTCTGGCGGCCGGTGTGGTCTGTTTCGCCGCCACCAACTTCCTGGAGCGGGTCCTGCGCATCGACGATTCGCTGGACGTGTTCCCGGTCCACGGCGTGGGCGGCATGCTCGGCACCCTGGCGGCGGGTATCTTCGCCTCGACCCAGCTCGGGGTGTTCAGCGGCTACGGCTTCGCCGACGGCATCGACTCCATCGGCGGTCAGCTCGGCGTCCAGGCCGTGGGCGTGCTCGCCACGGCGGCCTACACCGCCCTGCTCACCCTGGCGATCCTCAAGATCCTGAACTGGACCCTGGGCCTGCGGGTCACCGAGGAGCAGGAAACCATCGGTCTCGACATCGCCGAGCACGAGGAACGCGGCTACGACCTGTAGCCGGTATCGCGACCGCCGGGCCGGGCACGGCCCGGCGGTCCCGATGATAGACTCCGGGGTTGCTTCATCGAACAAGCCTAAGGGGGCGACCCATGAAGATGGTGACTGCGGTGATCAAGCCGTTCCGGCTCGACGACGTGCGCGAGGCGCTCGCGGAGGTCGGGGTCCACGGCACCACCATGACCGAGGTCAAGGGCTTCGGCCGGCAGAAGGGGCACACCGAACTGTACCGCGGGGCCGAATACGCCGTGGATTTCCTGCCCAAGGTCAAGCTGGAAATCGCGGTCGCCGACGAACTGGTCGACCGCGTGGTCGAGGCCATCATGGAGTCGGCCAAGACCGGCCAGATCGGCGACGGCAAGATCTTCGTGTCGCCCCTGGACCGGGTGGTGCGCATCCGCACCGGCGAGACCGACGCCGACGCGCTCTAGGGCCCTAGCACCCTAATATGACGGCGAAGGCCATCCTGGTCACGGGCGCCGGTTCCGGTATCGGCCGGGCCGTGGCCCAACGGTTTGCCGAGGCCGGCTGGTTGGTCGGCGCCTACGACGTCGACCCCGACGCCGCGGCCGCCACCGGCGAATGCCTCGCCGGCGGGCGTGGCCACAGCGGGGTGATGGACGTCACCGACGACGCCTCGGTGACGGCGGCACTGGACGAGTTCACCAATATCACCGGCGGCCGCCTGGATGTGCTGTTCAACTCGGCCGGCGTGCTGTCCATCGGCGCGTTCTCGGACCTGCCGCTGGCGCGCCATCTTCGCCACGTCGAAGTCAATCTCGCCGGCCTGATGCGCGTGACGCACGCGGCCTTCCCCGCCTTGCGCGCCACGCCGGGGGCACGGGTGATCAACATGTCCTCGGCATCCGCCGACTACGGCGTGCCCGATTTCGCCACCTACTCCGCCAGCAAGTTCGGGGTGCGCGGCCTCACCGAGGCGCTCAACCTGGAATGGCGCGGGCACGACATCCACGTCTGCGACATGATGCCGCCGTTCGTGCGCACGCCGATGCTCGCGGGCGGCCCCGAGCCCCGGAGCCTCCAGCGCCTGGGCGTGCGGCTGGAGGCCGACGATGTCGCCGCCGCGGTCTGGCGGGCCGCCACCGGCCGGCGCCGCAAGACCCACTGGCCGGTCAGCCGCCACTACCGCCTGCTCTATTACACCGGTCTGCTGCTGCCGCCGTGGCTCAAACGCTTGATCATGCGGACCATTAGCGGGTATTGATGGGGCATGAACCGATTCATCACCGGCATGATCCCGGCTCTCCTGGCGGCCGCCGGCGCCGCCGCCGGCGACGTCTATCGCTGGCAGGGCGCCGACGGCGGCCTGCACTACGGCGATAATCCGCCCGCCGGGAGCGATCCCGAACTCGTCCGGCCCGAGCAACGCGCGTTCGACGTCGGGGACAAGACCCCCGGCCGGGCGGCGACGGCCGGTGCCGCGGACACCGACGACGGGGCGGGACGTACCGAGCGCATCCGCCGAGAGCAGTGTGCCAAGGCGCGGGAACGCCTGGAGAGCTACCGCAATGCCGCCCGCATCCAGGTCCGCGAGGACGACGGCACCCGCGACATGAGCGCCGAGGAACGCGTGCAGGCGATCGCCCGGGCGGAGGCGGACGTGGCCGAACTCTGCGGGGACGGCGAAGACTGAGCCGGGAACTGTACCCGCCGTATTGAACTCGTTTAAGCTGGCTTCCGTGGGGGACCGGCTCGCAACGGAGTCGGCATCATGCCCGGTTGGGCCATACTGTTCCTCAGGGCTTGTTCGTCATCTTCCTGGTGCTGTTCGTCGTCAGCCTGGTCCTGCACCTGGCACGCGGCCGGCGCCCGCCCCTGTAACCCCGCAACATAGGAGACCCGCCATGGAACCGATAGGCGGCCTGCTCGGCCTGCTGATCCTGATCGCGGATATCTGGGCCATCGTGCAAGTGGTGAAAAGCGGCGCGGACGTCGCGATCAAGGTGATCTGGGTTCTGGTGATCGTGGTGCTGCCGGTGATCGGCCTGCTCGCCTGGCTGTTGTTCGGGCCGCGTTAGCGGCCCGGGGAGGCGCGGCCGTCGATACGGCGTAGCGCATCGCGCTCGCGCCAACGCCGCCACGGCGCCAGGAGACCCAGGCTGACCACCAGGGTCGCGGCGCCCACGAGCGCCCGCCCGGGCGGGTGTCGCACCAGGCGGTCGAGGCCGAGATCGTGCAGGGCGGTGACGGGCCGCCGGCCGCCCAGCGGCCGCGCCAACAGGAGCTCCAGGGCGAGGCAGGGCTGCCAGGTCTGCTCCGCCACGAAGCCGCCCACGGCATACCAACGGCGCAGGGCCTCGCGCGCGCCCATCTCCCGCATCAGCCGCCGGATCAGGCGAAAGTAGGGTGTGAGCAATACCCGATCGGTCTCGGCCTGCACGCGATAGACATCCGGCGCCCGCTCAAAGAAAGCGCGGAGGTCGGCAGCGTACAAACCCATGATGATCGCCATCAGCAGGTAGCGCCGCCCGGCACCCTCGCGTTCGAAGCGGCGTGCGGAGGTCGCCAGCCGACCCGGCAACAGGCGCCAGGTACCGTGTTCGCGCACCCGCGCGGCGAAGCGCTGGTCCTCCAGGAACGGCAGCGATTCGTCGAAGCCGCCCAGCGCCCGGAACCACGCGGCCGGGACCATCGTCCCCTGGTCGCCGTTGATGCTGTGGGGCCGGCCGGTGGCGCTCTTGGCCTCCATGTAACGGTAGAGGAAATCGTGGTCCGCGCCCGTGCGCTCGAAGCGCAGGGCGAAATGCCCGGCCGTGCGCCGGTCGGGCCGGGCCCGCAGGGTGTCCAGCGCCCGCCGCAATTGATCGTCCGCGGTCGGCCGGCAATCGGCGTGCAGGAACAACAGCCATTCGCCCGCGGCAACGGCGGCGCCGGCGTTCATCTGCGCCCCCCGACCGCGCGGTGCGGCCACGACCCGCGCGCCGTGCGCCGCCGCGATAGCCGGCGTCGCATCGGTCGAGCCGCCGTCGGCGACGATCGTCTCCAACGCGATCCCGCGCTGCGCGGCCAGCGCCGCCAGCAGCGCCGGCAGGGCTTCCGCCTCGTCCAGGGTCGGGACGACGACCGACAGGTCCGGGCGCGGCATCAGCGGCGGGACGGCGGCCGCCGGGTCAGCCCGGCGCGCACTCGGTCTGCGGCTCGGCGGCCTTCGCGGCCGTCAACCGCTCGCGCAGGAATGCCGGTATCCGCCGCTCCAGCCAGTAGACCGGCCGACCCAGCCGGTCGCCGGCGACGAAACCGACATGGCCGCCCTGTGCGGCCAGTTCCAGCCGCACGTCGGCCGAGAGTCGCGATTCGTCGGGTACCACGTCCGGCGACATGAAGGGATCGTCGCGCGCGTGCAGCACCAGCGTGGGCACCCGGATATCCTTGAGGAACGGGCCGCTGCTGGCGCGGGCATAGTAGTCGGCGGCGCCGTCGAAACCGTGCAGCGGCGCCGTCAACGCCTCGTCGAAGCTGTGGAAATCGCGCAGCCGGGTCAGGTCGGGCAGCTCGAACGGCGGCGTCACGACCGCGAACTTGCGCTCGGCCGCCCGCCGCATGTTACCCAGCAGGTGCCGTTGGTAGGCACGCGAGAGCCCCTGGTTGATGGCGCGTGCGCACAGTGCCAGGTCGAACGGCACCGACACCGCGCAGGCCGTCGTCAGCGGCGCCCGCGATCCACGCTCGCCGAGGTATTTGAGCAGCACGTTGCCGCCCAGCGAATACCCCACCGCCGCCAGCGGCGCCCGCGGGTAGCGCTCGCGCAGGCGTGTCAGC
The DNA here is from genome assembly GCF_040361335.1 of Salinisphaera sp. PC39. Lineage (NCBI taxonomy): Bacteria > Pseudomonadati > Pseudomonadota > Gammaproteobacteria > Salinisphaerales > Salinisphaeraceae > Salinisphaera > Salinisphaera sp. PC39. The sequence goes on from NZ_APNM01000011.1 coordinate 82,718, forward strand.
AACGTGGCGAAATCGCCGGTGTCGCCGGAATGGTAACCGCGCGGCAGGCGGTTGGGCTCGTGGCTCGCACCGCGGAAATGCATCAGCAGGCCCCGCCAGCCCAGGCCCCGCAATTCGCGCAACAGGCCGCGCGCATACTTGGATTCGATGGAGCCGGTAAGCCCGTGCAGGATCACCACCACGGGTGTGTCGTCCGCGGCCGTCGCCGGCTCGGGCAGCCAGGCCAGATCCAGGAAGTCGCCGTCGTCCAGCTCCAGGCGCTCGTGCCGCACATCCAGCGGCGCCGGACGGCGCACGACGGAGGCGAACACGGTCTGGGCGTGGGGACTCCGCAACAGGGGATGCGGACGGAATTCGCTGACGACGATCACGCGTTCGGCAAGGTGGCGGAATGTACCTCGCCAGGATACCGCAGACACCCGACCGGACCGTGAACGGCCCGGTCGGGCCGCGGACTCCTCCCCCAATGGAGTTGCCGTACAGGCAGCTCCCTGAGCGGGACGGGTCCGTCCCGCCGTCGATCAAGCGCCGAGGCGCTCGATCGGTCGAAACCGAATCCGGACCGAAGCCGGACTCGGCCTGCCGGCAAAGACACATGCCCTTTCCGGCAGCCCCCCTTGGGCCGGCGTGCCGCGATCCGCCGGTCTCTCCCCCCGACGGCCGTGGCTTATCGTCTGCCGATACCCCCCAGGAAACCGTTGCCGCAGGCCGGCGACCGCCAGGGCGGTCTCTCTCGCCGAATCAACGACCGTATTCCGGTAATCCTGTTTTCAACATATCAGGGAATGTAGGCAATAGACATGGCGCTGAGTAGGTAAATTCTTACTTCGCGACGTGGACAATCCCTTCCAGATGGCCCCGCCCGAGCCGGGCCATCTGTTCCAGGATCCAGTCCCGCTGCTGCCGGACATAGGCATCGGCCGGCGCCGGACTGTAGCGGGTGGGGGCCGGCAGGACGGCCGCCAGGGCCGCGGCCCGGGCAGGCGTCAACCGGTCGGCGGTCACGCCGAAATGATGCCGTGCCGCGGCCTCCGCGCCGAAAACGCGGTCATCGAACTGGGCAATATTGAGATAGACCTCGAGGATGCGGCGCTTGGGCCAAAGCAGCTCCAGCCACACCGTGAGATAGGCCTCGATCCCCTTGCGCAGATAGCTCTTTCCCGGCCACAGGAACAGGTTCTTGGCCACCTGCTGGGTGATCGAGCTGGCCCCGCGGACGCGGCCGCCCCGCGCATTCTCTTCCAGGGCGTCACCGATCGCCGACCACACGAAGCCGTGATGATCGGGAAAGGTCTGGTCCTCGGCGGCGACCGCCGCCAGCGCCAGCGACGGCGCGATCCGGTCCAGGTCGCGCCAGAGATAGCGGACGGACGGCCCCGAGGCGTCGCTTTGCCAGTGCACGCGCAGCATGAACGCCGTGACCGGCGGGTCGACCCAACGCAGGCAGAGAATGGCGGCGGCCGGCGTCAGCAGGAACGCGGCGACGACCGCCGCCGCCAGGCGGGGCCAACGTCGGCGCATCTCGTACGCCCCGGTCCGGGGCTACTCGGCCGGACGCGGCAGATAACGCTCCAGGGTTTCCATGAACCGCTCGCCCGCCGTCGGGATGTCGGTGTCGCTGCGGCCCAGAATCTCGTAGGCGGAGATGCCGGCTTCGCTGTAGAACTCGGCATTGGCGCCGTCGTCGATGGATAGCGCCGCGCCCTCCACCGACACGCCGGCGAACAAGCCCCGGGCACGCGAGTAGGAATAGACCTCCGCATCGAAACGGACGTTGGTCGCGGCGGACGCGCTGCGCCCGACCGGTCCCGCGGCCACCGAAGCGTCGCCGCCCAGGGTGATGTCGCCGCGCGCGATGCGGTCGATACTGCGGCGGGATTTGAAGACCAGGATGATATCGGTGCTGGAGGCGCCGATCTGCCAGCCGACGCTGCCGCCGGTCAGGGACACGAAACTCGGATTGCTCCATTTGCCGTTATCCCGGCGCACGGCCATCACGCCGGTGCCGTGCCGGCCACCGACGATGAAGCTCACCTTGACCACGGAGGGGATCACGGCGATGCCGTAGGCATCCCGGAGCAGGGTCGGCGGGATCGCGTTCTCCGGGATTTCCATGAAATCCCGGAGCACCGTGCGGGCGGTATCCAGCTTTTCCGGGGGGCCCGCGGACACCGCCAGCGGCAGCGCGAGCAACAAGGCGAGGCTCAGGCTACGGATGCATTGCGTCATGTTCGGCACTCCTGCATATCGTCGACGGCCCCTTCGACCCCGGCCCGCTGTCGCGGTTCACGCGCAGCCTACAGCATAACCGGCCGGCCACCTACAACCCGCACACCGCTAGAGTGCCGCCACCGCCTCGTCGATGGGCGTGTCACCGCCGATGCACTCGATCTGCCGACGCATGGCGCTGGGTGCCTCCAGCACCGCGGCCAGCACGGCGGCGGCATCGGCGCGCGGAATCTCGCCATACTCGCCGGCAAGGCTCTCCGCCGCGCGGACCCGCCCGCGCGGCGGCTCGTCGGTCAGCCGGCCCGGCTTGACGATCCGCCAGTCCAGATCCGTGCGCCGCAGGTAATCGTCCGCCGCCTTCTTGGCGCGCAGGTAGTGCCGGAGCTTTTCGGGAGCGGTCTCGATCGCCTCGGTGCGCATGGCCGACAGCATGATGAAGCGCGGCACGCCGGCGGCCACCGCGGCGTCGATCAGGCGCACGGCCCCGTCGCGGTCGACGTCGAGGGTCTTGTCGGGGCCCGTGTGCGGGCCCGAACCGGCACAGAAGAACACCGCATCGCAGCCGGCGACGGCTTCGCCGCAGTCGTCCTCGAGGTCGCCCGTCATCGGTTCGGCCCCGGCCTCGCGCATCGTCGGCGCCTGGACCGGGTCCCGGATCAAGGCCCGCACCGTGTGCCCGCGTTCCACGAGCAACGGCAACAACCGACGCGCCACCTTGCCGTTGGCGCCCGCTACCAGTATCCGCATCGCAAACTCCGGTGGATGTTGGTATAAATACGGAATTGACCGATAGGTTAACAATATCGGGATTCTTAGGTACTGGAGGAGAGATGGGCGACGACTTCGATTACGTCATCGTGGGCGCCGGCTCGGCCGGCTGCATCCTGGCCAACCGCCTCAGCGCGGACCCGCAGACCCGGGTCTGCCTGCTTGAGGCCGGCCCCAAGGACAACCGCCCCTGGGTGCACTGGCCCGTCGGCACCCTGTTCCTCCTGCGCGGCCGCAAGCGCAACTGGCAGTTCGATACCGCCCCCCAGGCCGAGCTGGGCGACCGCGAGCTGTACTGGCCCCGCGGCCGGATGCTGGGCGGCTCGTCGAGCATGAACGGCATGATCTATATCCGCGGTCACGCCCGCGACTACGACCACTGGGCGGAGCTGGGCAACCGCGGCTGGGGCTGGAACGACGTGCTCCCCCTGTTCAAGCGCGAGGAATGCTTCGAGGGCGGGGCCAACGACTATCACGGCGGCGAGGGCACCCTCCGCGTATCCGGCCCGCGCTACGTGAATCCCCTCTCCGAGGCCTTCGTGGCGGCCTGCGGCGAAGTCGGCATCCCCCACAACGACGACTTCAACGGTCCCGTCCAGGAAGGCGCCGGCTACTACCAGGTGACCATCCACGAGGGGAAACGCTGGAGCAGCGCCCGCGCCCACCTGACCGACGACGTCCTGGCCCGCCCCAACCTCACCGTGCTCACCGGCGCCCATGCGACCCGGGTGCTGTGCCGCGAGGGCCGCGCCACCGGCGTCGCCTACCGCCAGCGCGGGCGCGACCTGGAAGCCCGCGCCCGCCGCGAAGTGATCGTGGCGGCAGGCGCCGTGCAGTCGCCGCAGCTCCTGATGCTGTCCGGGATCGGCCCGGCCGCGGAACTCACGCCGCACGGCATTCCGCTGGTGCGCGAACTACCCGGCGTGGGCGGCAACCTCCAGGACCACCTGGACATCATGATCAACGTGCGCTCGCGAACCCGTCACTCGTTCGCCATCGCCGCGTCCGCGGTGCCCCGCGACACGCTGCACATGCTGCGCTACGCCTTCCGCAAGCGCGGGCTGTTCTCCTCCAACATCGCCGAGGCCGGCGCCTTCGTGCGCACGCGCGAGGATCTCGAGGTCCCCGACGTCCAATACCACATGATCTGCGCCCTGCTCGAAGACCACGGCCGCAAGCTGCATTACGGCTACGGCTACTCGCTGCACTGCTGCCCGCTGCGCCCGTATTCGCGCGGGCGCATCGGCCTGCGCAGCGCCGACCCCATGGCCTATCCCAACATCGACGCCGGCTATCTCAGCGACGACCGCGACATGGAGACCATGCTCGCCGGTCTCCGGATCGGGCGCCGCATCCTCGGTGCCACCCCCTTCGACCGCCACCGCAAGCGCGAGATCGCGCCCGGCGAGGAGGTGCAGGACGAAAGCGCCCTGCGCGAATTCGTGCGCCAGCGCGCCGAGACCATCTACCACCCGGTGGGCACCTGCAAGATGGGCCACGACGACATGGCGGTGGTCGACGACCGCCTCCGGGTGCACGGCCTCGAGGGGCTGCGGGTGGCCGACGCCTCGATCATGCCCACCCTGGTCGGCGGCAACACCAACGCCGCCTCGATCATGATCGGAGGCAAGGCTGCGGACATGATCCTGGAGGAACGCCGCGCCACGGACACACCGGAGCCCGCCGCCGCGGCCGCCGCCGGCTGAGACGTTCAACACCGCGTGACGCCGCCTCGTGCGCCCCACGGCGGGAAAGCCCGCACCCGCCGTGGGGATCACGTTCCTGGCGCCGACCGCAGCGCGAATTGGCGCAGCTCTGGAACGAAAGCCGTAGCCAAGCTACGGCTTGAGAGAAGAGCAAGCCAAGCGCATCGCCCCGAGAGGCGGAGCGGGGCCCCGCCGCGCAGCGGTGGGGTGCGACCCTCGGCGGGGCAAATCCGCCCTGTGTTGTCGCGAAGCGATATTCCGCCCGCCGGCGGTCGCATCCCGGCTACGCCGGGAACCCTGCTCCTCGCCTCGGGCGGACAGGGCAAGTCAGGTACGTGATAGCACGAGACAGCGATACCGGCCCGCAGGCAGGACGGGCATTGGGCGACCGCTTCAAATTTGTTTGACCTCCCAGCGTGACGCTGCCTCGTGCGCCCCACGGCGGGTGCGGGCTTGCTTAGAAGACCGGGCGGGCCGGATAGGCCCGCCCGGAAGCCGCGATTTGGCGGGAGAGGAGCCCAAAGGATGCGGGCCCGGGATTGCGACGGAATGACGTCGCCGGCCGCACACCCTTTTCGCTCGCCCATGGGATTGCAAATCGCGTGCCACCCATGACGGCCCGTATTACCGTGCCCGGGCGCCCTGCGCCGGGCCATTTCGGTGCGGCTGCACCGGCATCGCACCCAGCCGGCGGGCGGAATCAGGCGCGGGCAGCGGCCTGACGGGCCAGGATACGGTTGAGAATCACGCTGACGCCGATCGCCGCGACGCCGAGCACGGCCCCCACGGCACCGTTGTAGGCCAGCGTGCCGGTCATGGCGGCCACCCCACCCAGCATCGCGCCCAGGCCCTGCCCCAGAAAGACCGCCGAGGCGTTCAACGCCAAGGCGAGGTGGGCATGCTCGCCGGCCTGCTCGACCAGGCGGTACTGCTGCAGGGGCATGAAGGCAAAGCCCGGGAAGGCGGAAAAGAAGAGCACGGCCGCCACCGCGATACGGCTCGCCGTGCCGTGCCCGAGCGGCGCCGCCAGCGAGTAGCCAGCCGTGGCCAGGGTCATCATCACGAGAAAGATCGTGGCCATGCGCGCCGGATCGATGCGGTCGGCCAGCGTGCCGCCGACGTAGGTACCCGCGATGGCCGCGAAGCCGAATACCAGCAGCAGGCCGCCGATGGCGTCGTCCGCCAGGCCGGTCAGTTCGGAAAGCACCGGGCCGATGTAGCTGAATACGCTGAACCCGACCGCGATCGCCAGCACCGTGAGCACCAGGATCGGCGTGATGCCGGGCTCGCGCAGCACGGCGAAGGCCCCGAAACCGCCGTGCGTGGCGCCGGGCACCGGCGGCAGCACGCGATAGACCGCCGCCGCGGCCACCCAACTCAGGCCGCCCAGGCCCAGGAACATGGCGCGCCAGCCCGCCAGTGCGCTGACATAGGTGCCCAGCGGGATGCCCAGGGCGAAGGCCACGGTGATCCCGCCCATCACCAGGGCCAGCGCGGCGCCGCGCCGGTCCAGCGGCGTCAGACCCGCGCCCACCGCGAGCGCGATCGGGGTCGCCAGGGCCGCCGACAGGGCGCAGAGGACGCGACTGAGCAGCAGGACGCCGAAATCCGGCGCGACCGCGGCCAGCAGATTGGCCGCCCCGAATGTCACCAGCGCGGCACAGAGCAGCCCCCGTCGCGGCAGGCGCGCGGTGGTCGCCGCCAGCAGCGGCGCGGCCACGGCGTAGGCGATGGCGAACGCCGATACGAGCTGTCCGGCTACGCCCACCGAGACGCCCAGGTCGACGGCCATGGGGTTGAGCACCCCGGTCACGAAGTACGTGGAGGTACCGAGCACCAGCGTCGCGCAGGCCAGCGTGAGTGTGATTCGGTTCATGCTTCGGCGATCCTTATGGCGCGGTCGCGGGCCGTAGCTTGCCACGATATGCGTCCGCGGCCATGCTGCGCGGGTTCCCATCGCCGACAGGGGCCCCGTCATGATCCGACCCGCCGTTCTGGATCGACTGCTGTGGCGCATCCCGACCGACTTGCCGCCGCACGCCCAGACCCGGACCGTCGAGACGCACGGCAGCCGACTGCGCGTTCGCGATACCGGGGCCGGCAAGCCGGGCGTGGTCTTCATCTGCGACCCGCCGAACACCGTCGAGCACTACGACGACCTGATCGCCGAGCTCGGCGGCAACTATCGATTGCTGATCCTGGAATTGCCCGGCTTCGGCTTTTCCCGCGCCGACGATCTCGATGCCGTTACCTTCGCGGGCAGCGTGGCCGCCGTGGAGTCGGCCCTGGCGGCACTCGCGCCGGGGCCGGTCGTGCTCTGCGGACCCTGCGTCGGCGGTTTCGTCGCCGCGGCGGTTGCCCGGCGCGGGCGAATCCCGGTCGCCGGGCTCGTGCTCATGCAGACCCCGGACACCGAGGGCATGCGTGCCTGGACCGCGCGGATGGACGCTCGGGGCCATTTGCGCCGCCCCTGGCTGGGGCAACTCCTGACACGCCTGACCGCCAAGCGGCTGACGGCGTTATGGTATCGCTATGCCGTGGGCCGGGACACCGACCCGCGGCCGCTCGCCGATACGGCACTCGCCGTGCTGGAGCGGGGCGGCGCCTATCCGCTGGCCACCATGTTCCAGCTTTGGAGCCGGGACATGACGGACCAGCCGGTGGCTTGCCCCACCCTGGCGATCTGGGGCGAGCAGGACCGCAGCCACAAATACACCGACCGCGAGTCGTCGCGGCGACACGCGCCCGATGCGACGCTATGCCGCTTCGAGAATTGCGGCCACTTCCCCGATCTCGAGAATCCCGCCCGCTTCGCGGCGACCGTGCGGCCGTTCCTGGATACTCATCTCGGCAAATTCTAGAATAATATTCTATTCAATCGCCGGGACATGAGCATGAGCAGAAACACCTCCGAGCGCCGCGACCGTATCCTGGCGGCCGCCCTGCAATGCTTCAACGAGAAAGGAGTCGAAGCTACCGGCATCGGCGAGATATGCACCCGATCGGGTGCCAGCATCGGCAGTGTGTATCACCACTTCGGCAGCAAGGAAGGCATCGCTGCGACGCTACTGGCGGAAGGATTGCGTAGCAACACGCACCAGCTCGAGGAACGCCTGGAACGGACCCGTGGCGCCCAGCCGGGTATTCGGGCGGTCGTGGCGTCGCTAATCGACTGGATCGCCGCGCACCCCGATTGGGCGCGCTTCATCTATACCGTGACCCACGGCAGCCTGAACCAGGCCGGCGGCGCGGAACTTCGGACAGCCAACGATTATCACGCGCAACTGATCGAGCGCCACTTCGGACCGCATATCAAGGCCGGCGAGTTCCGCCGCCTGCCTAGCGAGTGTCTCGCCTCAATCGTCGTCGGACCGGTACACGACTTCGCGCGCCGGTGGCTGGGCGGGCAGATCTCGGGGGATATCAGGGACTACATCAACGTATTCGCGAACACAGCCTGGATATCCGTGCGCAACCCCCGCCAAGCATAACCGGCCGCGCCGGTTTGCATCGCACCCTCCATTGATCATCGCGTCAGCTCGCCGGGCGAAGCCGCCCGGCATCATTGCGACGGCGTCGAATAGAGCCCCGCTATCGCGCCTCTTTTCTTGACAAGTACTAGAATATTATTCTAGAAATATATTCTAGAACGTGCGATCACCTTAACCCATGCGGATCGCCGCCCGGATTCCGGAAATCAAGGAGAGAGACATGGCTCATGCCGCAACTTCCACGGCGCCCGGCAGCTACATGCTGCCGCCGCGTCAGGCCGAGATCCGCGGACAGGCGGAAACGTTGGCCGCCCATTTCGCCGAGCGCCAGCGCGAGATTCGACGGCACCCCTTCGAGCACGGCGAGCTGCATCCCGAGCTTTGGGCCGAGATCCGGGAACGGGGCTGGCCGGGCTTGCTCGTGCCGCCGGACCAGGGCGGGTGCGACGGCGGATTGTGGGGCATGGCCCTGGTGCTCGAAACGCTTGCCGCGTCCAATCTGGTCCTGTGGATGCCCGTGCTCACGGCCGCGATCGGACATGCCATTGCGCAAGTCGGTCCGGATACCGCGCGCGAACGCTGGCTCGAGCGCATCGCCGCCGGGGAGACGCTATTGGCCCTCGCCGCGACCGAGCCCGAGTGCGGTCACAATCTGTTCCGCGTTCAAACCACGGTGCGCCCGGCGGGCGATGGGTTCGTGGTAGACGGGGTGAAAGCGGTCACGTCCGGTATCGACCTCGCGGAGCGCGTTCTCGTGTTCGGACGGACGCCGGGCGAAAAGGAGGGCGATAAAGCCGGATTCACTGCGGTACTGATCGATCCCGAAGCTGCGGGCGTGGGATACGAGGAGTTGCCCATGCGGGGCCGTGAGGGCGTGCGACAGTTCCGACTGACACTCGACGGCGTGCGGGCGCCGGCCGAGGATCTCGTCGGCGGCACGGGCGGGGGCCTGCAGGTCCTGTGGCCATTCACCCACGTGGAACGGCTGCTCACGGCAGCGCTGTGTCTCGGCACCGCGCGCTACTGCCTGTCGCGTGCACTCGCTCGCGCCAAGGAGAGAACGATCTTCGGCAAGACCCCCATTGGCGCCGAGCAGGCGATCCAGCATCCACTGGCCCGGCTCTCGGCCCGCCTGGATGCGGCACAATTGCTCGTGTACAAGGCCGCGGCGGATTTCGACGCCGGGGGCGATCTCCTGACCATCGCGGGCGCGGCCAACAAAGCGAAGGTGCTCGCGTCGGACCTAGTCTACGATGCCGCCGACCACGTCGTGCAGACCCTGGGCGCGCCCGCCTGGGACGAGCGCGAGGGGATATTGGACGTCTTTCTGGACGCGCGCCTGTCACGGGCCGGGCCGGTCTCCCAGGAACTGGCTCTCAACTTCATCGCCCAGCACGTGCTGGGGCTGCCCAGTCACCGCTGAGAGGAGGCGCGAGACCACTCCCGGCGCATTGCGCGAGCCGTCGATAACGGCTCAGCGCAATGGCCGGCACCGAATGGGTTGGCGTCAGCGCGTGACCGCCAGGGCCACGCCCTGGCCGCCGCCGATGCACAGCGTGGCCAGGCCGCGCGAGACGTCGCGCTTGATCATCTCGTGGATCAGGGTCACCAGGATGCGGCAGCCGGAGGCGCCGATGGGATGGCCCAGTGCGATGGCGCCGCCGTTGACGTTGACCCGGTCCAGGTCCCAGCCCAGCTCGCGGGTGACCGCCAGCGACTGGGCGGCGAACGCCTCGTTGGCCTCGATCAGCTCGAGGTCGCCGACCTCCCAGCCGGCGCGCTTGAGGCAGCGCTTGGTCGCCGGCACCGGACCGATGCCCATGATCGCCGGGTCCACCGCGGCGTTGGCGTAGGCCGCGATCCGCGCCAGCGGCGTCAGACCCAGCTCGGCGGCCTTCTCGGCGGTGGTGACCAGCACCGCGGCGGCGCCGTCGTTGATGCCGGAGGCATTGGCCGCGGTCACGCTGCCGTCGCGCTTGAAGGCGGGCTTGAGCTTGGCCAGGCCCTCGGCGGTGACGCCGGCGCGCGGGAACTCGTCACGGGCGAAGGACACGGGATCGCCCTTCTTCTGCGGCACCTCGACCGGCAGCACCTCGTCCTCGAAGCGGCCGGTCTTCAGGGCCTCCTCGGCGCGCTGCTGGGAGCGGGCCGCGAACTCGTCCTGCTCGGCGCGGGAGATGTCGTACTTGGCGGCCAGATTCTCCGCCGTGATCCCCATGTGGTAATCGTTGAAGGCGTCCCAAAGGCCGTCGTGGATCATGCTGTCCACCAGCTTGGCGTCGCCCATCTTGGTGCCGGTGCGGGAATTGGGCAGCACGTGCGGCGCCGCCGACATGTTCTCCTGGCCGCCGGCGACCACGAGCTCGGCGTCGCCCAGGGCCACGGACTGGGCCGCCAGCATCACCGCGCGCAGGCCGCTGCCGCAGACCTTGTTGATGGTCATCGCGGGCACCGACTCGGGCAGGCCGGCCTTGATCGAGGCCTGGCGGGCGGGGTTCTGACCGCAGCCGCCGGTCAGCACCTGACCCATGACGACTTCGTCCACCGTCTTGGGCTCGATGCCCTGCTCGGCCAGCAGGCCGCGGATCACGTGCGCGCCCAGATCGGCCGCCGGAACCCCGGCCAGGGTACCGCCGAAGGCGCCGATCGCCGTGCGCTTCGCCGCCGCTATGACCACCTCTCGCGTCATTTCGTTCTCCAAATCCGAAACAGGATTGTCCTACAATTTGGCGCCACTATACCGCAGCGGACTGGCTTACAGAAGGAAAGCGCGCAGGGAAGGCCGCCTAAGACAGTCAACCACAGAGACACAGAGCGCACAGAGAAAATGAAGCGCGCGCAGGACGCGATGGCCAGAAGGAAAAATTGAATGCTTCCTGCGGCCCTTCAGGTTATTTAACTCTTAACACTCTGTGTTCTCTGTGCCTCTGTGGTTGATGATTTTCAATGCCCGGACGTCTGGAGCTGCTCCAGGATCTGCGGGTTCTCCAGGGTGGAGGTGTCCTGGGTGATCTCCTCGCCGCGGGCCACCGAGCGCAGCAGCCGGCGCATGATCTTGCCGGAGCGGGTCTTGGGCAGGCCGTCCGCGAAGCGGATCTCCTCCGGCTTGGCGATGGCGCCGAGTTGCTCGGCGACCCAGCCGCGCAGTTCCTCGGCAAGCCCCTCGGCCCCGCTGTCGCCCTTGAGGATGACGAAGGCGATGATCGCCTCGCCCTTGACCTCGTGCGGCCGGGAGACGACCGCCGCCTCGGCGACCGCGCTGTGCGCCACCAGGGCCGACTCCACCTCCATGGTGCCCAGCCGGTGACCGGAGACGTTCACGACGTCGTCGATGCGGCCGAGGATGCGGAAATAGCCCTCGTCGTCGCGCTCGGCGGCGTCGCCGGCGACGTAGACACGATCGCCGAACTTGCCGAAATAGGTCTGCTTGTAGCGGTCCGGATCGCCCCAGATGGTCCGCAGCATGGAGGGCCACGGCTCCTTGATCACCAAGTAGCCGCCCTTGTCCGACTCGGTCACGCTCTCGCCCGACTCGTCGACGATGTCGGCGGCGATGCCCGGCAGCGCGTGCGTGCAGGAGCCCGGCTTGGTGGCGGTCACGCCCGGGATCGGCGCGATCATCTGAGCGCCGGTCTCGGTCTGCCACCAGGTATCCACGATCGGGCAGCGCTCCTTGCCGATCACCCGGTGGTACCACATCCAGGCCTCGGGATTGATGGGCTCGCCCACGGTGCCGAGCAGGCGCAGCGAATCCAGGCTGTGCCGCTCCGGCAGTTCCTCGCCCAGCTTCATCAGGGCCCGGATGGCGGTGGGGGCGGTATAGAACACGCTCACCTTGTGCTCATCCACCATCTTCCAGAAGCGGTCGCCCTCGGGATAGGTCGGCACGCCCTCGAACACCACCTGGGTGGCGCCGATCGCGGTGGGGCCGTAGGTGATGTAGGTGTGGCCGGTGATCCAGCCGACGTCGGCCGTGCACCAGTGGACGTCGTTCTCCTGCAGGTCCATCACCCACTTGTTGGTGACGATGCTGCCCAGGAGATAGCCGGCGGACGAGTGCTGGATGCCCTTGGGCTTGCCGGTGGAGCCGGAGGTATAGAGGATGAACAGCGGGTGCTCGGCCTCCACCCATTCCGGCTCGCAATCGTCGCCCTGGCCGGCCTCGGCGTCGGTCCACCAGATATCGCGGCCGTCCTGCATCCGGACGTCGAGGCCGCCGCGCTTGTGCACGATCACGGTCTCGATGGAATCGCAGCCGTCGGCCAGCGCCTTGTCCGCGACCTCCTTGAGGGGCACGGCCTTGCCGCCGCGGTAGTTGCCGTCGGCGGTGATCAGCATGCGCGCCTGGGCGTCCTCGATCCGGTCCTTCAGCGACGGCGCGGAAAAGCCGCCGAACACCACCGAGTGGATCGCGCCGATACGCGCGCAGGCCAGCATCGCGACCACGGCGTGGGGGCCGTTGGGCATGTAGATGACCACGCGGTCGCCCTTGCCGATGCCCTTGGCCTTGAGGGCGTTGGCGAAACGGCAGACCCGCGCGTGCAACTCGCGGTAACTGATGTGCTCGACGTCGCCCTCGTCGCCCTCGAAGATCAGCGCGGTCTTGTCGCCGCGGGTCTCCAGGTGCCGGTCCAGGCAGTTGTAGGCGACGTTGAGCTTGCCGTCCGCGAACCACTTGAAGAACGGCGCCTCGCTGTCGTCCAGGGCCTGCGTGAACGGCTCGTGCCAGTCGATCTCCTCGCGCGCGAGATCCGCCCAGAAGCCGACATGGTCGGCCGCCGCCTTGTCCCGCAGCGCCTTCAGATCCTCGGGCTTGAGGCGGGCGCCGGCGGTGAAGGCGGACGGGGGCGGGAAGCTGCGGTTCTCGCGCAGGACGGATTCGATGCTGTCTTGCGCCATCTCTTCTCCTCCGGTTATCTCGATATGCACGCCAGGATAGTCAATGCCGGGCACTGCGTCATCCGACGAAAGTCGTAGTCGCGCGTCCGGCGGATCGATGATCTTGCCAGCTTAATGCCAATCATTCGCATTCAGGGACGGGCTGCGGCATAATGGCCGGCCACTCGTCAGCAAGCGGACACCGTTATGAATGCCCAGGCCCTGCCCTCCTTCGACCTGTTCGCGGCAGGCGAACTGCTCGCGCTCGGAGGCCCGGTCGTCGGCGTCCTGGCGATCCTGTCGGTATTCGCCCTGGCGATCGTCCTGCTCAAGTGCTGGCAATTCCACAGCGTGCGGATCGGCGACCGCGACTTCGTCGAGCCGACCCTGGACGCCTGGCGCGCCGGCCGCACCGACGAGGCGCTGGCCGAACTCGCGCGCCGGCACAACCCCATCGCGGCGACCCTGAGCGTGGTCCTGCGCGGGCGCCGCGCGGGCATCGCCGAGACCACGGTCCGCGAGGAGGCCGCGCGCGTGGGCGCGCTGCATCTCGCCGAGCTGCGCGGTTACCTGCGGCCCCTGGAGCTGATCGGCACCCTGTCGCCGCTGCTCGGCCTGCTCGGCACCGTCCTGGGCATGATCGAGGCCTTCCGGGCGCTGGAGAGCGCCGGCAACCGGGTCGATCCGGCGATCCTGTCGGGCGGCATCTGGGAAGCCCTGCTCACCACCGCCATCGGCCTGATCGTGGCGATCCCCGCGGTGGCCGCATTCAACTGGCTGGAGCGGCGCATCGAGCGCCTGCACCAGGACATGCAGGACGCCGTGACCCGGGCGTTCACCGTCGAGGCCTTCGGCCCGCAGGAAACGGTGTCGAGCGAACCCGCCGGGGTCGCCGCCCATGCACATTGACATCCCGGCACGCCGCCGCGCCGTGATCGGGCTCACGCCCCTGATCGACGTGGTCTTCATCCTGCTGGTGTTCTTCATGCTGGCCTCCAGTTTCCTGGACTGGCGCGCCATCGATCTCGCCACCGGTACCGGCGACGCCGACCCGGACTCGCCGCCGCCCGCGGTGGTGCGCGTGGACGCGGCCGGCGGCCTGCATTACGAGGGTCGGGCGCTGGCGCCGGAAACGCTCGCCGAACGCCTGCGGGCGCGACTCGCCGCGGGCGATGTGTCGTCGGTGGTGGTCCGGCCCGGGGCCGGTGTGGACCTGGCCACCGCCATCGACGCCCTGGACACGCTGACCGGGGCCGGCGTCGAGGCGCTGGCCCTCGGCCGCGGCGGGGACGGCTGAGCCATGTACCTGCCGCAGCCACGCCAGCGCCAGGGTATCGAGGAAAACATCCTGCCCATGATCAACGTGGTGTTCCTGCTGCTGATCTTCTTCATGATCGCCGGCGCCATGTACAAGCAGGACGCCTTCGCGGTGGATCCGCCCGCCACCCGCCATGCCGCCGAGGGCGAGCCCGTCGCGATGGTGGTGGCGGTGGCCGCCGACGGCCGCCTGTCGCTCGACGGCGATCTGGTCGACGAGCCGGCCCTGCTGGCGCGGGTGCGCGAGTGGCACCGGGCGCACCCGGACGAGATCCTGCGCATCAAGGCCGACGGGCGGCTGCCGGCGGACGATCTGATGGCACTGCTGGAGCGACTGCGCGGCACCGGCGTGCCCGAGGTCCGCCTGCTGACGCTGCACGAGCCCGGACGGTGAGGATCGGTGCCCGACACTGGCTGGCGGCCCTGCTGGTCGCCGGTATCGTGCACGGCGCGCTTTTCGTGCGCTATCAGGGTGTCGCCGAGCCGGCCGCCCAGGACCCCGGGGCACGGGCGGTGCGGATCGCGCTGGCGCCGGTCACGGCGGAGAATCCCGAACCCGAGGCCGAGCCCACGAAGGAGCCGGATCCCCGACCCGAACCCGAACCGGAGCCAGAACCAGAGCCGGAACCCGAACCTCAGCCGGAGCCGGAACCCGAACCCCGGCCGGAACCGGAACCCGAGCCCGAACCGGACCCCGAACCGACCCCGACCCCGAGCCCGGTGCCCGACCCCGAGCCCGCGCCGTCGCCGCCACCGCCCGAGAGCGAGCGGGCGTCGTCCCCGCCACCGCCGGCCGAAAGGGTCGCGGAGCATGTCGAGAAGGGGTCGACCGGCGGCCTGGCGAAGGCGCCGCCGGATTACCACAGCCGCCTGCGGGCATGGCTGGAGCGCAACAAGGAATACCCCCGGCGCGCCAAACGGCTGGGCCAGGAAGGCACGGTCACCCTGCACTTCGTGATCGACCGCGAGGGTCACGTGCTGGAATGGGAGATTCGGGAGTCTTCGGGCTACCGCCTGCTGGACGACGCCGTCGCTGAAATGATCCAGCGCGCCGACCCGGTACCGGCCGTGCCGGCGGAGGTCCGGGGGGACCGGTTCCCCTTCCTGATCCCCTTCGAGTTCAGGCTCCGCTGATATAATGCCCGCACGTACCGCCATGCTCCGCGCCCGCCGGCGCCGGGGCATTCGCCCATCCCGACCGTCGACGACGCATGAGTAACCTGCGACGAGAGCGCGTGCTCTCCGTACATCACTGGAACGACAGCCTGTTCAGCTTCACCACCACGCGTGATCCGGGCCTACGCTTCGAAAGCGGCCAGTTCATCATGGTGGGACTGATGGTCGACGGCAAACCGCTGATGCGCGCGTATTCCTTCGCCAGCGCGGCCTGGCAGGAGGAGTTGGAGTTCTTCAGCATCAAGGTGCCGGACGGCCCGCTGACCTCGCGTCTGCAGCACCTGGAGGTCGGGGACGAGGTCCTGCTGAGCAACAAGCCGACCGGCACGCTGCTCATCAGCGACCTGCGGCCGGGGCCGCGCCTTTACCTGCTGGGCACCGGCACCGGTCTGGCGCCGTTCCTGTCGATCATCAAGGATCCCGAGACCTACGAACGGTTCGAGCGGGTGATCGTCGCCCACGGCGTGCGTCACGTCGACGATCTCGCCTATCGCGACTACATCGAGAACGAGTTGCCCAATCACGAATTGCTGGGCGACATCGTGTCGCGGCAACTGCTGTATTACCCGAGCGTCACCCGCGAGCCGTTCCGCAACGAGGGGCGGCTGACGGACGCGATCGCCTCCGGTCGGATGCAGGAAACCCTGGGGCTGCCCGCGTTCGGCCCCGAGGAGGACCGGGTCATGCTCTGCGGCAGCCCGGGCATGCTGGCCGATTTCCGGCGCATGCTGGACGAGCGCGGTTTCCGCGCCTCCAAGCGGATCGGCGATATCGGCGACTACGTCTTCGAACGGGCCTTCGTCGAGCACTGACGCCCCGCGCACGCGCGTCAGTCGTCCTCGGACGGTCGCTTGATCCGGCTCTCCAGCTTCGCCTTGAGTTCGCGGGCATCGTAGATGTCGGCGCGGCCCTCGGCCGGACCGATGTCGGGGCCGACCATGATCTCCGCCACCGAACGGTAGCGGTTGTCGGCACGGGCGTTGGTGACACCCACGCTGGTGCCGAAGAAGGGATCGCCCCAGAAACCGCCGACGCCCAGGCCGCTGTTGATGCCGCTGTAATCGGTCACCGCCTCGGTGTCCCGCGAGACCAGCCGGAAGTAGTCGTAGCCGGCGTCGAGGGCGACCTCGGCGGCACGGTAGAGCACGTAGGTCTCCACCGTCTCGCGCGGCGTGTTGCTGTTACCGGCGAAACTGACGCGGTAGCGATCCGATGTCAGGCCGATGTCGCGATACCCGAAGTCCTCGGCCCCGGGAGCGGCCCGATAGGGCGTGCTGGTCGCGCACCCTGCCAGGAACAGGGCGGCGAGCAACGCCGAGAGCGCGATCTTCCAATGCATGGGACTCACCTCCCGTATCCGCGTCTGGCGGTACGTGTGTCTGTTTGGACCACCACGCGGCGCCGATGTTCAAGGCCCGGCGCCGCGGGCGTCCGGTCTCAGATCGGTACGCCGGCCGTCGAGATGGAGATGCACCGTCTCGATACCCGACACCCGCCGGGCCGTGTGCCGGATCTGGATCGCGGCGCGGGGATCGTCGCAGGTGCCCCGCAGGCCCGTGAGCGTGCCGGTCAGGTACACGTGCACGGCGTTCCCCTCATGGTCGACCCGCGCCAGCCGGAGTGTATCGCGCGTGCGCGCCAGGAAATGGCGGTGGCCGCGCACGCGCTCCGCCCGAAGGGCGAACAGCCGTTCCAGCGCCGCGGTCACGGGCGGTTCTCCGGCCGGTACCCGGAACGTCTCGTAGACCACCGTATCGCAGCCGGCATCCGGCTCGGCATCCGCGACGGGCGTCTCCAGGAAAGCGAGCTCGACCAGCCGGGTATCGTCGGGCGCCCGGTCGTTGCCGTCGCAGCCGGCGGCCAGGAGCGCGAGCGCGAGTGGCGCCGCGACCCGCCGCACCGTCATCCCAGGCGCCCGACCAGATGGTTGTCCCAGTGGCGGCGCTCGGCGGTGATCACGCGGCGCGCCCGGCCGTCCGGCGCCAATCGCGCGAGCTGGCCCGTGCCGGTGGTGATCATGAAGCCCTCGCCGTCCGGCGCCAGGTTGGCGCCGCCGGGATCGCGCAACCGCCTGGCACCCCGGAACTCGGCCCGGTCGGCGTCCCAGAAGGTGACGAGATCGCCGCGCGGGCAGGTCACGGCCGCCGTGCCGCTGGCGGCGTGGATGCAGATGCTGGCGGTGTAGCCCCGCATGCCGCGCTGTTCGGCCAGCGGCGCCAGGGCGGTTTGAAGGGTGTCGCCGCGGCGGTGAAAACCCACCAGCGGCACCCGGTCGGTGACCGGGCCCTGATACTGCATCGCCACGCCCACGCGGGCGTCGCGCGTGACCCAGAGATGGCGCACGGAGAGCTGGTGGTGCGGCGGTCGCACCCGCTCCAGGAGCGTGCCGTCCTCGCGGTCCAGGTAGACCAGCGACGGCTGCATGGTATCGAGGTTCAAGGCCTCGCGCGGGCTGTCGGGATGGGTCCGGATACCGCCGTTGGCGACCACCAGGGTGCGGCCGTCGGGCAGGAGCCGGACATCGTGGGGGCCGATGCCGTGGCTGGGCAGCTCGGCGATGCGGCGGTCGGCGGCCATGTCGTACACCCCGATCGCACCGCGCGCGTTGTCGTAGTCGTTCTCGCTGGCATAGAGCAGCCGTCCGTCCGGCGAGAACGCGCCGTGACCGTAGAAATGCCGGCCCGGCGCCGCCTCCCTGGTCCGCGCGATGCCGCCCGCGGCGAGATCGAGCTGCCAGGCCGCGCGGCCCGGCCGGCGCGCGAAGAACATCGCCGAGGTACCGTCGGGTGCCACCGCCACGCTGTGGGCGCGATCCTCGACCGGGGCCCGTGCCAGCTCGCGGCCGTCCGCGGCCAGGGCCGCGATGTAGTGCCGCCCGGCGCCGTCGTCCACCGCGGAGAAAAACACGGCCCGGGCGTCCCCGCCCGCGGCCCGACGCCAGAGCCAGGGGACCGCCGCGCCGGCGGCCACCGCGCCCATGCCCAGGATCGTCCCTCGTCTCGTTATCATCACGGCCTCCTGAATTACCCAAAGCCCGCCGTGATGGGCGGGCCTTCGCAGACTGACGAGGCTCGCAGCAAACCTCGTGACGCGCCTGGAGCACTCGTCGTAGCAGCGCTACGGCGAGCGTGAAGGCCCGGCGAGGCGCCGCGAGAGGCCGTCAGATGCGTAGGACCACCCATCCCGGCAGGTTCAATCACCGTCGTTGAAGTTGAAGCCCAAGGGCACATCCAATTGCTTGGGCAAACGCTCACCGAGGAGGTCGCCCAGCTCGCGTGTGGCGGTCAGCAGCTCGCGGTAACCATCCAGACCCTCTCGCTTTTGCAGTGCCTGGTAGAACGGCGTCTCCAGACTGCCCGCCAGGGATTCGGCCCGCGCCAGCGCGGCCAGGGTCTCATCGGCCAGGGCCCGCCCGGCCTCGCCGTGGCGCGTCCGCAGCAGGGCCGCGATGCCGCCGCGGCCGTCGGCGGTGAACAGGGTCTCGATGCCGGCCAGGTTGTCACGGATGTTGGCCAGGGAACGGCCGGAACGCCGCGACTCCACCCGCAGCGGCTGCGGCTCGCCCTCGCTGCGGGCGCCCAGCGGCCAGGCCAGCTTGCTGGCGTTCATGTCCTGGACGGTCTCGGCGAGGCTGCCGACCACGGCGGCCAGGGCGGCTTCCGCGTCGGCGAATACCGCTTCCTCGCCGTACTCGGTCAGTGCCGTCGCGTAGCCGCCGCCCTCGGGCGACCAGGCCCGCGCCAGCTCCGCGGTCGTGGCGGCGACGGCGGCGGTGACCGCCCGCAGCATCGCGCAACGTCGGACCTCGGACTCGAAGGCCGGCAAGGCGTCGCCGTCGTCGGGATACAGCAGATACTCGACGGCGGGGAGGCCCTGGACCGCGACCGACCCGGCGCTCACGCGGTCGGCATCGATCGCGCCGTCACCGTCGATCAGGGCCCGCGTCTGGGAGGCCACCAGGTCGCGCGGGTCCGGCCAGAACTGCATGCGGTAGTCACGGCTGGCCTGCCGGACGGGACCGAAACGCACCGGCTGGACCCGCATCCAGGCCGCCATGGTCGCATCCCAGGCTTCGCGGGCGGCCCTCAGGCCTTGCCTGTCGGGCGCCTCGCAGAAGCCGCCGGCGGCCGATTGCAGACTGTCCGCGGCGGCCGCCAGGGCCCGGTAATCGGCGACGATGGTCGCGGCCGTGTCCGACAGCGCGGTCACGCGCGGATTCTGGCCGCAGCCGGCCAGGACCGCCGCGGCGCACAACAGCAGGACGGCCCTCACAGCGACCTCAGGAACGCCATCAGGGCCTCGCGCTCGTTCTCGCTCATGTCTTTCACCTCGTCGCGTGCGGCGGCCGCCTCGCCGCCGTGCCAGAGCACCGCCTCCAGCAGGTCGCGGGCGCGACCGTCGTGCAGGAAACCGGCCTCCGGGGACACGGTCTTGGCCAGACCGACGCCCCAGAGCGGCGGCGTCCGCCATTCCCGTCCGCCGGCCTCGAACTCCGGCCGATGGTCGGCCAGCCCCTCGCCCATGTCGTGCAGCAGGAGATCGGTATAGGGATAGATGGTCTGCCCGGAAAGATAGGGCGCATCCGGGTCGTGACCGGTCGTGTGTCGGGGGGTGTGACAGCCCCCGCAGCCGCTGGCCATGAACAGGCGCCGCCCCTCGCGCACCCGCGGGTCGTCCATGTCGCGGCGGGCCGGGACCGCCAGGTGGCGCGAGTAGAACACGACCTCGTCCATGATCTCGGCGGAAACCTCGGGTTCGCCGCCGTTCGGGGCCTCGGCGCAGGCGGTCTGCGCGGCGGTGCAGTTGGCGGTCGGGAAACGCTGCGAGGTCAGGCCGATGTCGCCCACGAAGGCGGCCGCCGCCTGCTGGCGCACCGTGGGCTGGCCGGCCTTCCAGCCGAAACGGCCGAGCGCGGCGCGGTCGGCGGCGAAATCCCAGACCGTGTTGGCCCGGCCCGAGATACCGTCGCCGTCGGCATCGCCGGGATCGGCGGCGGCACGGATATCGGCCTCGGGGATCAGCCCGAGCAGGCCTAGACCGATCATGGGCGGCGCCACCCGCGCGGACGTCATCAGATCGTCGCCCGGCTCGCCGTAGCCCGGCCCGGCGATGCGCAGACGCGGCTCGCGCAGCTCGACCCCCGTGCCGTCCGCCAAGGTCACGGTGCGGGTGTCGTACCGGACCTCGACCCGACCCTCGGCGGGCACGCCGGGAATACCGCGGTCCTGGAGCTGGCCGCCGTAGACCGGATGCGGCACGGCGCCGAACTTGCCCACCATCTCGGCGTCGGCCTCGGTGGCCGGCACCGAGAGCCGCACCAGCATGGACAGGGCGTCGTCCTCCGGCCCGCGCGGGGCGTGGCCGCGCCCGTCCTTGATGTGGCAACCCTGGCAGGTGTTGGTGTTGTAGAGCGGCCCCAGACCGTCACGCGCCGCGGTGCTGGCCGGCGCGATCACCCACGGCTGCTTGAAGAAGGCGTTGCCGACGAAGAACCGGTCGCGCTCGGCGACCGGGATGTTCGCGGCCGGCAGCGAATAGGCCTCGCGGTCCGCGCGGAAAACCGTGGTCTCGCCGCCCGGGCGCGCCGGATCGCCACCGGCATCCGTGTCGCCCGACTGGCCGCAGGCCGCCAGACTGGCGGCCAGGACGGCGGCGGCGATGCGAAACGGGGCCCGCAAGATCAGAACGGGTGTCCGGCCGTTTCCGGGCGCAGCTCGCCGAGACCCAGTGCCTGCGCGGCCCGCTGGGTCGCCTCCGCCACGCCGACCAGTGCGTCGATGGCGGCGCGGATGCGCCGGTTGCCGGCCTGGTTGCCCGGCGCGATCATCTGGTCGAAGCGTTCACCCTCGCGACCCGCCTCGTAGATGGCGCGCAGGCGCTCGCCGGCGTCCGTCATCGCCCCGTCGACGGACGCGGCCGCCTCGGCACTGCGGGCGCGCAGCAGACCGGCGATCGCGGGACCGGTCAGCTCGTTGCCTTCGATGCCCCGGTAGTGGCCGCGGTAGACATTCCGGATGCCCACGAAATTGTAGTAGTGGGAGGCATGGGTGTTGTCCGAGAAGCAGTCGTGCTCGTCCTCGGTGGAATTCGCGATCAGGGCCACGCGCATGCGCTCGCCCGCCAGCTCGCCCAGGGCCAGGCTGCCCATGCCGAACAGGATCCGCCGCAGCGCCTCCTCCGCCGGCAACGCGAGGAACTCGGCGCGGTAATTGTCACCCTCGGCCGGGGCCCACTGTCCGGTCATGTATTCGAGATCCCGGACCAGCAGGTCCATGGCCGCCCGCAGGTACGCCGCGCGTCGGCGGCAATGCGCCACGGGGGCCTCGCGCTTGCCGTCGGTGCAGACGCCGGCCTCGGCGACGTAATCGGTATACGGGCGCTCGCCGGCACCGGGCCCGGTACCGTTGAGGTCCTGCCCCCAGAGCAGGAACTCGATCGCGTGATAACCGGTGGCGACGTTGGCCTCCGAGCCGCCGATCTCGTTCAGGCGCGCCAGCAACTCGGGCGTCAGCGAGGAGACATCCACGGCTTCGCCGCCGACCTGGATCTCGCGGCTCGCGATCAGGTTCGCGCGGGCCGCCGGATTGCCCTGCTCGTGCACATAGTCCGGGGCGACGTAATCGATCAGGCCCTCGTCCAGCGGCCAGGCGTTGACCTGGCCTTCCCAGGCGTCCACCGGCGGATTGCCGAAGCGGAACACCTCGCTCTGCATGTACGGAACCCGGGCCGCGCGCCAGGCCTCGCGGGCCGCATGCAGGGACTCGGGACCGGGCTCGTCGAGGAAGGCACGCACCCGCTCGCGCAGGGTGCGCGCCGCGGCGAGGCTGTCCCCGTAGACCGCGTGCGCCATGTCGGCGTAGTGCGCCGCCACCGCCTCGGGCGCCGGGCCGTCCGCCTCGCCGCGCGGCCCCACCCACCAGAGCAGGACACAGAGGGCGAGAACCAGCAGGGCGACGAGACTGAAACGGCTGAGGCGGGACATGAAGGACTCCGGAATGCGGGGCTGCGATTTTATTAAGAATGATTATTATTCACAAGCTGCCGCGAGCGATGCCGCATTCAGAACCTGCCGGGCGGGCGGCGGTTACGCCAATAGGTGATCATGCCGAAGCCGAAGGCCATGCCGCCCAGGTGGGCGAAGTGCGCCACCCCCGCCTGGGTACCGGTCACGCCGAAGAACAGCTCCAGGGCGCCGTAGCCGATCACCAGCCATTTCGCGGTCATGGGGATGGGCGGGAACAACAGCATCACGCGGGCGTTGGGGAACATCATGCCGAACGCCAGCAGGATGCCGAACAGCCCGCCGGAGGCCCCGACGGTGGGCACCGCCTCGCCCGGGTTCATGAGTTGCAGGGTCACGAGCTGGGTAATGCCCGCGCCCACGACGCAGACCAGGTAGTACACCAGGAACCGCTGCTGGCCCCAGACCTGCTCGACCACGCGCCCGAACATCCAGAGCCCGAACATGTTGAAGAACAGGTGCCCGAAACCGCCGTGCAGGAACCCGTACGTCAGCAACTGCCACACCTGGAAGGCCGGGGCGCCGTAGCCGCCGTCCAGGGGCCACAAGGCGAAGTTGATGAGCATCGACTCCATCGCATACATCTGCGCGAGGAACCCGAGACCGTTGGCGATCAGCAGCCACTTGATCATGGGCGGTATGGCGGTGACGGCGAAGGGGTCCTGGCGCATGACGACGGTGACGACGGTATGGCGGCGTGAGCATACCGCATCGCGGGGCCGCTTCGCTTCGTGGCCTTGATCGGTTAGGGTCGACGGGTCTGATTCGAGCCAGGGGGAGTCGCATGAGCAAAATGAGCAAGATCGCCCGATTCGGCGGTCCCCGGGACCAGCGCAATGCGCTCGGCATGATCGTGCACCCGGTGGTTTTCTATGCCTCCGCGGCGCTCATCATCGGCATCGTCTTCCTGACGATCCTCAATACCCAGCAGATCGACACCCTGTTCTCCAGCATCCAGGAGGGCATGTCGAACTACTTCGGCTGGCTCTACGTCCTGGCGATGAACCTGTTCCTGGTATTCACGGTGTTCCTGGGCTTCTCCCGCTACGGCAACATCCGGCTGGGCGGCCCGGACGCCGAGCCCGACTTCTCCATCTGGGGCTGGTTCGCCATGCTATTCTCGGCCGGCATGGGCATCGGCCTGCTGTTCTTCGGCGTCGCCGAGCCGATCTACCACTACGGCAACAACCCCCTGGGCGCGGATCAGAACGGTCTCGCGGCGCGGGACGCCATGACCATCACCTTCTATCACTGGGGCCTGCACGCCTGGGGCGTGTACGCCATGGTCGGCCTGTCGCTGGCGTTCTTCGGCTTCACGCGCAACCTGCCGCTGACCATCCGTTCGGCCTTCTACCCGATCCTGGGCGACCGGGTCCGCGGCTGGCTGGGCAACACCATCGATACCGTGGCGGTGGTGGCCACGCTGTTCGGCGTGGCGACATCGCTGGGTCTGGGCGTGCAACAGGTCTCGGCCGGCCTGGAGTACCTGTTCGACATCGAGCAGACCACGACGGTGATGGTGCTGCTGATCGCCGGGATCACCGGCATGGCGACGATCTCGGTGGTGCTGGGCCTGGATGCCGGCATCCAGTCGCTGTCCAAGCTCAACATCGTGCTCGCCGGCCTGTTGATGTTCTTCCTGCTGGCCGTGGGCCCGACATTGTTCCTGCTCGACAACTTCGTCCAGAACCTGGGCAACTACATCCAGCGCCTGCCGTCCCTGGCCTTCTGGACCGAGGGCCTGCGCGGCGAGGAGGAGGCCGGCTGGCAGAATAGCTGGACCATCTTCTACTGGGCCTGGTGGATCGCGTGGTCGCCGTTCGTGGGCATGTTCATCGCGCGCATCTCGCGCGGCCGCACCATCCGTGAATTCATCACCGGCGTGCTGCTGGTGCCGGTGGTCGTGAGCTTCCTGTGGCTGACGGTGTTCGGCGGCACCGCCCTGCACAACGAACTGTTCGGACCCGGCACCATCGCCGCGGCGGTGAGCGACAGCCTGGACACCTCGATCTACGTGCTGTTCGAAGGCTATCCCCTGGCGATCGTGACCTCGGTCCTGGCGATGATCGTGGTGATCGTGTTCTTCGTCACCAGCTCGGACTCGGGATCCTTCGTGATCGACATCATCACGTCGGGCGGCCACGAGAACCCGCCGGTGGGTCAACGCATCTTCTGGGCGCTGCTCGAGGGCGTGGTCGCGGCCGTGCTGCTGGTGGCCGGCGGTCTCGGCGCCCTGCAGACCGCCTCCATCACCGCAGGCCTACCGTTCGCGATCGTGTTGCTGGTGATGTGCTACAGCCTGATCAAGGGCCTGCGTCAGGAATACGTCCAGTTCGGCAGCATCTACGAGCGGCAGGCCGACCCGACGACCCCGGACCGGGAGACACACTGATCGGCCCGGAGGCCGCCCCCGGACCGGTCTAATCGCCGGTCCAGGGTGCCGGCTCGCCCCAGGCGGCGCCGAAGACGAAGCCGGACTGCGGCCGCCTCTGCCGCGGCCGCAGGTCCCGCTCGCGCAGCTTGTCCGTGAGCGTCTCCGGGGATGCGCGGTAGCCGATCGCCAGGGCGGTGAAGGCATCGTAGCCGTCGGGGATCGCCATCGCCTGCCGGGCCGTCTCCGGCTCGATCCCGATCATCTGGTGCACATGGAGCCCGCGCGCGGCGGCCTCGAACGTGAGGCTCGCCGAGGCCGCGCCGAGATCGTGCTCGGCGGCCCGGTTGGGTTCGCCATTGCCCTCGAAACGGCGCGCGACCACGCCCAGCGCCAGGACCGGCGCATCGACCGCCCAGGCGCGGTTGCCCGCTACCAGGCAATCCGCCAGACGCGCATGCGCCCGCGGCTCGTCCCGGGTCGCGACCAGATACCGCCAGGGCTGTTCGTTGTAGCTGGACGCCGCCCAGCGGGCCGCCTCGAACAGCGCCGCCAGGTCCGACGCCGGCGGCATGCGGGCAGTGAAGCCGTAGGGGCTCCAGCGTCCCGCCAGCAACGGGTGGATGGCGTGGTCGGCGTCCGCTTGCTTGGCATCATCAGCGTTCATGGCGCACCTCAGCCATGCAGTTTGTGGGCGATACCGGCGACGTGCCGCCCCTGGAATCGCGCGATCGCCAGTTCGGTGTCACTGGGCTGGCGGCTGCCGTCACCCCCGGCCACGGTCGCCGCGCCGTACGGGCCGCCGCCCCGGAACTCGGACAAGTCGGTGAGCTCGGGGATGCTATAGGGGACGCCGACGATCACCATCCCCTGGTGCGCCAGGGTGTGCCAGAAGGACGTGATGGTGGTCTCGTTGCCGCCGCCGGTACCGGTGGAAGTGAACACGCTGCCGACCTTGCCGACCAGCTTGCCGCCGGCCCACAGACCGCCGGTCTGGTCCAGGAAATTGCGCATCTGGGCGGCCATGTTGCCGAAGCGCGTCGGCGTCCCGAACACGATCGCGTCGTAGTCCGCGAGCTCGCCCGGCTCGGCCTCCGGGGCCGCCTGGTCGAGCTTGGCCCCGGCCTTCTCCGCCACCTCGCGCGGCATAAGCTCCGGGACCCGCTTGACCGCGACCTCGACCCCCTCGACGCCGCGGGCGCCCTCGGCGACCGCGGCGGCCAGGGTCTCCACATGACCGTACATCGAGTAGTAAAGCACCAACAGCTTGCTCATGATCCCGCCTCCGAATCCGGGCGCCGCCGATTCGCGGCTCTCGCCGCAGCCAACCGTTCAGCGCCGTTAATGTTACAACTCAAGATATATCGGTATTTTCGGAGATGAAAGCGGAATTTTTTGGCATACTCATTCAATAAATTCGAACGAACCGTGAAGCGCCGTGCTCGCCGGTCTCAGTCTCGACGCCCTGCGCACCCTGGACGCCATCGATCGCGGCGGCAGCTTCGCCGCGGCGGCGACCGAATTGCACCGAGTGCCCTCGGCGGTCTCCTACACCGTTTCGCGCCTGGAACGCGACCTGGGGGTGACGATATTCGACCGCAGCGGTCACCGCGCCCGCCTGACCGCGGCCGGACGGCTGCTCTTGGAGGAGGGCCGGCGCATCCTGGTGGCCGGCGACGAGCTCGCCGCCGCCGCCCGGCGCCTGGCCGAGGGCTGGGAACCCACCCTGCGCATCGCCGTGGACGGCCTCATCGACAGCGCGAGGCTATGGCCGCTGCTGGCCGATTTCACGGCCGCCCACCCGCGGGTGGACGTGCGCCTTCTGGACGAAGTGCTCGGCGGTACCGCGGAAGCCCTCGTCGACGGTCGCGCCGATCTGGCAATGGGCCTGTCCGAACGTCCCGCGGCCGGCATCTCGACGCGGCCGATCGGCGATGTCGACTTCGTGTTCGCCGCCGCCCCGCACCACCCGATCGCGGCCGAGCCGGCACCCCTGACGGCGGCGGCCGTGCGCCGCCACCGGGCGATCGCCGTCGCCGATTCCTCGCGCCGCAGCACGCCGCTGACCACCGGCCTGCTGGACGCCCAGCCGCGCCTGACGGTGGACTCGATGGCGGCCAAGATCGATGCCCAACGCCGCGGCCTGGGCATCGGCTTCCTGCCGCGCCACCGCGTGCGCCACCTGCTCGACAGTGGCGAGTTGCTGGCACTGGACCTGGCCGAGCCGCGCCCGCCGAGCCGGCTCCACCTGGCCTGGCGCACCGAGGCCGGCGGCAAGGCCCTCGCCTGGTTCCTGGACCGTCTCCGACGGCCCGCCGAACTCGCCGCGCTGCTCGCATCCGCGGACTGAGCGCCGGGCCCGCGGCCTGTCATGTTCCCGACATGAAAGTGTCATAGTCTGGCGCGAAACCAGTCGCCCGAGAGTCCGCCCATGCCTTTCCGACCCCTTGCCGCGGCCCTGCTCGCCGGCACCCTGTTCGGCACCGCCGGTTGCGCGGCCCGCATCGACCATGAGC
The DNA here is from genome assembly GCF_040361335.1 of Salinisphaera sp. PC39. NCBI lineage: Bacteria > Pseudomonadati > Pseudomonadota > Gammaproteobacteria > Salinisphaerales > Salinisphaeraceae > Salinisphaera > Salinisphaera sp. PC39. Next base: position 110,191 of record NZ_APNM01000011.1, read on the forward strand.
TGGCGACGGCCGGCGCCGACAGCGCGCAGGTGATCCTGCCGGCGCACATCGTCGCCGTGTCGGTGGACGACCGCACGCTCAACGAGTCCACCTATGTCTTCGATAGCCGCGAGACACGGCTGGCGCTGCCTCCCGGCGAACACCGCCTGCGCCTGCGTTACATGGACATGCTCCCGGAAAACGACGGCCGCCAGGCCGACGACGTCAAGGTCTACTCCGAGCCCGTCGCCCTGGAGGCCACGCTGGCGGCCGGCACCGACTACCGGGTGGCCGCCGAGCGGCCCGCCACCCTGGCGGAGGCGCGGCGCTTCGCGGCGGTGCCCGTCATCGAACTGACGGCGGCCGACGGCCGTGTCCTGGCCGCCGCCGAGGCACCGCCGCCCAGGCCCGCGGCGCCGACTGCGCGCGGCGGCGGCACGGCGCCCGGTGCGCTCGAGATGCTGGAGTTCTGGTGGCAGCGCGCCGATGCCGCCGAACGCCGACGTTTCCTGGAGCGCCACGCGGCGCCCTGACCGGCCCCGGCCCTTGGGGGGTGTCTACAAAATCAACCGGCATGAGTGAGCCGTCTGGCCATTGGTTGGCGGGATATGAAACCACAGAGGCGCACGGAGGCGCGCAGAGGTTCTTGATGGGCGCCCTGGATCGTGTCCGGAGCAAACTTTCGTGCCGGACCCGGTTTCCAGGCAATCCCTGGGCCTCGATAGCCGCTGTCGCGGCTTCCGAGACAACAGTCATTGTCCTCTTTGTCCCTCTGTGCGCCTCTGTGGTTGATTTTCTGGCTGGCCGCTTGCCGAGGCGCTTTCCGCCGTCGTGCTCTTTGGCAGGGGAATGCCGGGAACGTGTCGCTTATCCCGGCCTACGGTCTGCATTCGCCCGCTACGTTTTGTAAACCCCCTCTCAGCCCCGCGCGATCAAGCGCAGCCCCCGCCGCCAGGCCAGGCCGCCGGCCACCAGGCCGGCGGCCGTGGCGGCGGCGAACACGCCGCCCAGGCTACCCCACGCCGCCGCGAGCCAGGCCAACGGCACGTACAGCACGAAGGTCCGCAGCGCCATGAGAGCGGTCGCCGCCAACGGCCGGCCGGCGGCGTTGAGGGCCGCGTTCACGCAGATCAGGACACCGTAGCCGGTGAAGCTGACCGGCACCAGCCACAGGTACAGCGTGGCCGCGCCGACGGTCTCCGGGTGGTCGTCGAACAACGCGGCGAGGCTCGGCGCTGCCAGCGCCAGCAGGCCGGCCACCAGCACGCCGTAACCCAGGCAGAAGACCGCCGCGCCGCGCAACGCGCGCGCCACCCGGTCCACGTGACCGCCGCCCCAGTTCTGGCCCACGACCGGACCGAGCCCCGCGGTCAGGGCAAGCAGCGGGATCAGCGCGAAGGCCTCGATCCGGGTGGCAACCCCGAAGCCGGCCACGGAGGCCGGCCCGAACCGGGCCACCAGGGCCGTGATCACGGCCACCGCGATCGGGTTGACCATGTTGGTGGCCGCGGCCGGCAGCGCCACGTGGAGGATCTCGCGCGCCGAGCGCCATAGATGCCCCGGCCGCGGCCAGCGCCAGGCGATCAGCCGCATGCGGTAATGCAGGATCGCGAGCGCCAGCACCAGCGTCGTGGCGCGCGCGGCCAGGGATGCCACGGCCGCGCCCTGGATACCCATCGCCGGCACCGGCCCCCAGCCGAAGATGAACAGGGGGTCGAGCAGGATGTTGAGCACGGCCGCCGCGGTCATGATCGCGCTGGGCAGACGCGCGTCGCCGCAGGCCCGGATGGCGTTGTTGCCCACCATCGGCACCACGATGAAGGGCATGCCCAGGTACCAGATCGTCATGTAGTCCGCGATCAGGACGCGGGTGGCGGCATCCGCGCCCAGCGCGGCGAACAGGGGATCGATAGTGGCCAGACCGAGGGCCACGAAGGCCAGCACGATCAGGGTCGCCAGCACCAGGCTGTCCGTGGTCAGGCGGCGGACCTCGTCCTCGCCGCGCGCCCCGATGGCCCGCGACAACACCGAGGCCACGCCGATCCCGAGCCCCAGGGCCAGGCTCATCACCGTCATCACCACGGGGAAGGTGAACGACAGCGCCGCGAGGGGCCCGGTCCCGAGCTGGCCCACGAAATAGGTGTCGGCGACGTTGAAGGAGATCACGGCCAGGATGCCCCAGGCCATGGGCACCGACATCGCCGCCAGGTGGCGGGTGACCGATCCGCTGGTCAGACGGGCCCGCGAGCCGGTCTCGCCCGGCGTGTCCCCGGCCGGCATCAGGCGACCCCGGCGCCGGGACGGGGGTAGTGGGAAACGGGTCGGGTCATGCCGGATCGGACACCATTCGCGCAACTGCCGGCATCCGGGCGGGCATGCCACGGCCGGCCGGCGAGAGGATACACGAAGCCCGCACGGAACCCCGCCCCTCAGCCGGGCCGATGCCGGCGCAGACGCCGCGAGAGCTTGGCCCGCCAGGCCCGGACGATGGCGAAGGTCCGCGGGTGCCGTCGGCGTGCATGGTCCAGCAGCCGCTGTATGAACGGCGAATAGGGCGCCAGCAGAAACCCGGCGACGAGCAGGAACAGGATCCCCTGGAGCACCGGCAGCACCAGCCCCAGCAGGCCCAGGAACAGCATCACCACGCCCGCGGTCACCCGCAGGCCGTCCCGCCAGGTCAGCACGGGGCGCGCGGTCATGCCCACGTCCCGCCCGGCGACGAGGCGGGCATGTCCTCGTCGCTCCCTGTCACCCCCGACGGCCGGCCGTGACGGGGCGTCGCCCGCTCGGGGTGCGTGGCGGCACGTGATTCAAGTAGGGTAAGAAACGACCTAGAAAAAGATAAGGGAGAGTCCGCGATGCCCACACGTCTCGTCGGCGGCGCGGTCGCCGCCATACTGCTCTCGCCGGCCGCGCTCGCGGCCCCCTCCGAGCGGGAGGCCCTGCGGGAAGAGCTGGACGCTCTCAAGGAACGCGTACAGGAGCTGGAAAAGCGTCTCGCGGAGACCGAGACGGAGGCGGAACGCGCCGGCGAAAGGGCCGCGGCGGCCGCGCCCGATATCCAGGTCGGCGGCGCCCTGCGCTTCCAGCTCCAGCGACGCGGTGGCGACCCCAACGACCGCGCCACGGCCGGCGAGATCGACATCGACACCTTCCGGCTCAATTTCGATGGCGAGATCAAGGACATCGTGTTCTCCGCCGAGTACCGTTTCTACCCGACCTTCGACAACGCGCATTTCATTCATCACGGCTGGCTCGGCTACGACTTCGCCGAGCATTGGCAGGGCCGCCTCGGCATCATGCAGGTGCCGTTCGGCATCCAACCCTACGCCTCGCACAACTTCTTCTTCTCGTCCAACTATTACGTGGGCCTGGAGGACGACTACGACACGGGTGTGAACTTCCTATACCGCCGCGGCCCCCACGATCTCCAGCTCGCGTTCTTCAAGAACGACGAGTACGCGGGCGGCGGCGGCTTCAAGCGCTATTCCTACGACCCGCTCAACATGATCTACCGTGGCACGGTCGCCGGCGAGGCGGTCACCGACAAGGTGGCCATCGAGGAAGCCAACACGCTCAACCTACGCTACGCCTACACTCTCGGCCAGGGCACCACCGCCGCCTCCGAGATCGGCGTGTCGGCCCAGGCGGGCCAGATCTACAACGGCCTGACCCAGGATACCGACGGCCATCACTGGGCGGGGGCGCTGCACCTCAACGGTGACTACGGTCCCTGGAATCTGATGCTGCAGCTCGCACGCTACGAGATCGAGGCCGACCTGCCGGGCGACCGCGCGTTCACCGATGACATGGGCAACACCGGTACGATCCGCCTCGACGAGGACATCGTCGGCACCGGCGCCTACGCATTCGAGTACACGATGCCGGCGGAGGCCTGGACCTACCTGTTCAATGTCGCGTACACGCAGAAAGTGGCGATCGGCCCCATCTCGGAGCTGACTTATTACAACGATTTCACCTACGTAGACAAGGATGACCCGCGCCTGGAGGCGACCGTCCAGAACGTTTCGGGCATGTCGATCCTGGCCGGGGCCTTCTTTACTTATGTAGACTTCGTGCTGGGCAAGAATCAGCCGTTCACCAACAGTTACGTGAACAGCGGGGGATTCGGCGGCGCCCAGATGACCGATCTGGGATCGGCGTCCGCCGACGACTGGAACACCCGGTTCAACATCAACGTCGGCTACTACTTCTGACGTGGCCGACTCGCGAGCGCGGCCGGGACCGCGCCCGCATCAAGCTCCCGCCGATCGGCCGTCGTTGCGGCCAGCGTTATTTTCGCGTTGCAGATTGCAACCGATTTGAACGCCACCGCGGCGGCGCACTATAGTCGTACGAATACCTATACGTAGCCGCCGCGACGATCGGGAGGAGCCCACTTCACGGTAATCTTGGAGCGTCAAAGGCATGAGTGACAAAGACCAACCCATCCTGGACCCGGAACAGGAACAGGACTTCGGCCACGATCCCCTGGAGGTCCGGGACTCGGACCACTACCAGGAGGAATACGTCGGTTCCTTCGTCGAACGCTGGGACGACCTGATCGACTGGGAGCGTCGGGCCAGCAGCGAAGGCGATTTCTTTATCCAGGTCCTGCGTGACTACGGTTGCGAGAACGTCCTGGATGTGGCCACCGGCACCGGCTTCCACTCGGTGCAGCTACTCAAGGCCGGCTTCAACGTGGCCAGCCTCGACGGCAGCGCCCACATGCTCGCCAAGGCGTTCGAGAACGCCCGCGAGCGGGGTATGGTGCTGAACACCGTGCTCGGCGACTGGCGCTGGCTGAGCAAGACCGTGGTCGGCCGCTACGACGCGGTGATCTGCCTCGGCAACTCCTTTACCCACCTGTTCGCCGAGCACGGCCGGCGGCGGGTGCTGGCCGAGTTCTATTCGGTGCTCAAGCACGACGGCATCCTGATCCTGGACCAGCGCAACTACGACGCGCTGCTCGACGGCAAGAGCGAACCCAGCCACTCGTACTACTACTGCGGGCAGAACGTCATCGCCGAGCCCGAGCACATGGACGAGGGCCTCGCCCGCTTCCGCTACGAGTTCCCCGGCGGCGACGTGTTCCACCTGAACATGTTCCCGCTGCGCCGCAATTACACCCGCGAGCTCATGCATCAGGTGGGCTTCCAGCGGATCGAGACCTACGGGGACTTCCAGGCCGAGTACAACCACTACGAGCCGGACTTCTTCGTGCATGTCGCCGAGAAGGCCTACCGCGAGGAGGACGAATAAATGGGCAGCTACTCCGAGGCGGTGCGCACCGCCCAGAGCTACTACAACAGCGAGGACGCGGATAACTTCTACGCCACCATCTGGGGCGGCGAGGATATCCACATCGGCCTCTACAAGAGCGACGACGAGCCCATCGCCGACGCCAGCCGGCGCACGGTCGAGCGCATCGTCGGCCAGCTCAAGACCATCGGCCCCGACAGCCGGATCATCGACCTCGGCGGGGGCTACGGCGGCTCCGCGCGCTACATGGCCAAGCAATACGGCGCGCACGTGGTGTCGCTCAACCTCAGCGAGGTGGAGAACGAGCGCGCCCGCGCCCTGAACCGCGAGCAGGGCCTGGACAACCTCATCGAGGTCGTCGACGGCAACTTCGAGGACGTGCCCTACGAGGACGACAGCTTCGACATCGTCTTCTCCCAGGACGCCTTCCTGCACAGCGGCAACCGCGAGCAGGTGCTGCGCGAGATCAAGCGGCTCCTGCGACCGGGCGGCGAACTGATCTTCACCGACCCGATGCAGAGCGACAACGCGGAGGGCGGCCAGTTGCAGCCCGTGCTCGATCGCCTGCAGTTGCAGAGCCTGGGCTCGCCGGGCTTCTACCGCGAGAAGCTGGGTGCGCTCGGCTTCGACGAGGTCGGCTTCACCGAGCTCACCGAATACCTGATCACGCACTACGACCGGGTCCGCCGCGAACTGGAGTCGCGCTACGACCGGGTGGTCGGCAAGCAGATCAGCCAGGAATACGCCGACAACATGATCAAGGGCCTGAACCACTGGGTCCGCGCCGGCAAGGCCGGCGACCTCTGCTGGGGGATCATGCACTTCCGGCTGCCGCCTTCCTGACAAGGCAGGCCAACCACAGAGACACGGAGCACACAGAGCCGGACACGGAGAAGGGACCGCCTTTCAGCGGTTCGCCTTCAAGCCTCTGTGTCCTCTGTGCCTCTGTGGTTCATCCCCTCATCAGCTAGAATGGCGGCATGACCGATGCCGCCCACAAGCTGGTCGTGGCGATCTCCTCGCGCGCCCTGTTCGACCTCGAGGCCTCGCACCGGGTGTTCGAGGAAGAGGGACGCGACGCCTACTGCGATTACCAGATCCAGCACGAGGAGGACATCCTCGAGCCGGGCGTGGCCTTCGGCCTGGTGCAGAAGCTGCTGGCCTTGAACGACGAGACCCGGGAACGGGTCGAGGTCATCCTGCTGTCGCGCAACAGCGCCGACACCGGGTTGCGGGTGTTCAACTCCATCGCCCACCACGGCCTGGAGATCACCCGCGCCGCCTTCACCAGCGGCGCCACCCCCTATCGCTACGTGGCCCCGTTCGGCACCCACCTGTTCCTGTCGGCGGACCCGGAGGATGTACATGCCGCGCTCAAGGCCGGCTATGCGGCGGCCACGATCGTGCCGGCCCGCCAGCGCGCCCGCGCCGGGGGACCGCTGCGCATCGCCTTCGACGGCGACGCGGTGCTGTTCTCCGATGTCGCCGAACGCGTGTTCAAGGAACGGGGACTCGAAGCCTTCGCCGAGAGCGAAGTCAGCGCGGCCAACGAGCCGCTGCCGGGCGGTCCCTTCAAGGGATTCCTGGAAGCGCTCTACTACATCCAGTCGGAATTCGGCCAGGACGACTGCCCGATCCGCACCGCCCTGGTCACCTCGCGGGGCGCGCCCGCCCACGAGCGCGTGATCCGCACGCTGCGCGCCTGGAAGATCCGCATCGACGAGGCCCTGTTCCTGGGCGGCAAGGCCAAGGGCGAGTTCCTGCGCGCCTTCGGCGCCGACATCTTCTTCGACGACCAGCAGACCCATGTCGGCGCCGCCGCCGAGCACGTGGCCGCCGGCCACGTACCGCACGGCGTCGCCAACGAGTAGCGGTCCGCCCGCGCGCAACCGCCGCCCACCGCGATGCTCTGGACGAGCCTGACCCTGGTCTTCGTCGTCACGGCGGGGATCGTCGCCGCCATCTTCGCCCGGCCCGTGCTGGCCGCCCGCCGTCGTCGCCGGGCGGCCCTATCGCCCGACCAGGCGCGACGGCTTGCGGACGCGGTGCCCCTGTATCCGCGGCTGCCGACAGCGGCGCGCGAACGCCTCGCCCGGCGCACCGCGGCCTTTCTCTCGCATATCCGCTTCGTCGGCTGCGACGGCATCGAGATCGACGAGACCATGCGCCTCGCGGTCGCCGGCCAGGCCTGCCTGTTATGCCTGCGCGACGGCGCCGACGTGTTCCCCTGGGTGCGGGAGATCCTGATCTATCCGGACGCCTTCTGGGTCCACCACGAGGCGCCCGACGAGCTGGGCCTGGTGGACGACGAGCCACGGCTTCTCGCCGGCGAGGCCTGGGACGAGGGCCGGGTGATCCTGTCCTGGAGCGACATATCGGAGGCCCTGGCGGGCGCCGATCACAACGTGGTGGTGCACGAATTCGCCCACCAGCTCGATTTCGACGCCCCCGGCACCGTGGGCGCGCCGGCGCTGGCGGACTATGGCGACTGGGCCGCCGCGTTCGGGGAAGCCTACGAACAGCTGCGACGGGAGGGCTCGCCCGTGATCGATCCCTACGGCGCCGAGAACCCGGCCGAGTTCTTCGCCGTGGCCGCGGAAGCCTTCGTGCAACGCCCCGACGAACTCGCCGCGGCCCATCCCCGACTGTACCGGGTGCTGGCCGACTACCTCACCATCGACCCGGCCCGAAGATGAAGCATAGTGGCACGGGCATACCGGGCTTTCTCAAGACGAACCACAGAGTCACAGAGGACACAGGGATTTAAGAAGGAAGCCTGAACACGATCTTCTTCCTTGCGTCCCGGCTCTGTGGTTTTTTGGGAAGATAAACCACGGAGGCACAGGGACACAGAGGCTTGAAGGAGGAACTTCAAAAAGCCTTGTTTCCGTGTCTCTTGCTCTGTGTACTCTGTGCCTCTGTGGTTATTTTCAGGCCTCTTCGATGCGCAGCTCGCCGGATCCGGGCAGGCGCTTGACCAGGTCCTTGTCCACCAGCTTGGACGGCGTGTAAGTGCCGCCGTCGGGCGCGTGCGCGAGCATGTGTTTCACCACTTCCAGGGAGCCGTGCAGGGTCACGGTATAGCCGTTGGCGGTCTTGATCCGGGCGACACGCTTGGCGCCCTCGGCGTTGACCGCCTCGCCCCAGACATGGGTCGGCTGGCGCTCGCGGGTGGCGGCGTCCGGCCCGCGCACGGACTTGGCGATCCGCGACTTCATGAAGGACTGCACCAGCCCCAGGCCCAGCAGCGGCCGGATCCAGTTGAGGCGCTTGAGCCGCTTGACCAGCCCCGGCGAGGCGGGGATGTAGACCTCGATATCCGGGATGCCGGTGGTATACCACGCGGTGGAGACATCGCCCCAGGGAATGGTCATGGCCAGTTTTTCGCCGTCGCCGAAATCGATCCGCCGCACGCCGAAAGCCAGGGGTACGGTGGCGATACCGCCGCCCTTGCGCACCTTGCCGCCGCCGGCCAGGCCCTCCACCGAGGTCTTGGCGGTGCCCGGCGAGAAGCCGGAGCGCGAGTCGAAGCCCAGCGTCAGGTGGGTGGCGTCCGGCAGGGCCGCCGCGAGATGCGCGGCCACGCAGTCGGTGGGGATGACATCGAAGCCCACGCCCGGGCACAGCACCACGCCGGCCTCGTTGGCGAGCCAGTGCTGGGCGAAGGCGTGCTCGAACACCGCGATCTCGCCGGTGATGTCCAGGTAATGCGCGCCGGCTGTAATGCAGGCCTCGATCATGGGCGGCGCGGTCGCGGAGAACGGCCCCGCGCAATGCAGCACCAGATCCACCCCCTCGAGGTGGCGCGCCACCTCGGCCGGGTCGTCGAGCCCGAAGGCGCGGTGCTCGAGACCCAGCTCCCCGGCCAGGGGCGCCAGCTTCGCCTCGCTCCGGCCCGCCAGGATCGGCGTCAACCCCTGGTTCGCGGCCTCGCGCGCGATCAGGTCGCCGCTGTAACCATAGGCCCCGTAGATCATCCAGGTCTCGGTCTTCTTCCCGCTCATTGGCTGCTCCCCTCGGTGCTGTTCTTCGTGCCCGCCACGAACGGCCGCATCGCCTTCCGGACTTCGTGGAAAAACCGTTCCGGCGCCAGCCGCTTCATCCGATATTGCCAGAGCGCCTTGCCGTGCGAGATCACCAGGAAGCGGTCTTCCATGGCCGCCCGGTAGAGATCGGCGGCCACGTCCTCGGCGCCGACCTCGGACTTCTCCATGACCTTCTTCACCATCGCCTTCTGGGCCGGATCGGGCGACTCGAAGCTGTCCAGGATGTTGGTGGCGAAGAAGGCGGGGCAGGCCACCGACACCCCGATGTGGTCGTCGTGGACCTCGCCGCGCAGGGTCTCCGACAGCGAGAGCACGCCGGCCTTGGCCGCATTGTACGCGGCCATGCCGGGCGCAGACGCGATCGCGGCGAAGGACGCGATATTGATGACATGGCCGCCGCCGCCCTCGCGCAGCAACGGCACGGCGGCGCGGCAACCGCGGACCACGCCCAGCAGGTTGATGTCGAGCTGGCGCTCCCACTCCGCCATGTCGCCCTCGGTCACGGTGCCGGCGGAACCGACGCCGGCGTTGTTCACGAACACGTCGACACCGCCCCACTCGTCACGCAGCCGATCGATCAGCGCGCTGAAGTCGGCCTCGCGGGTCACGTCCAGCCGCTGCGCGAAGGCCTCGCCGCCGGCGGCCTCGACCTCGCCCGCCACCCGCGCGGCGGCCTCGGCGTCGCGATCCGTGACCGCCACCCGCCAATCCTCGCGCGCGAAGCGCAGCGCCAGGGCGCGGCCCAGGCCGCTGCCGGCCCCGGTGATCGCCACGCGCTTCTCCGGAAAACGATTCATCGGTTCTCTCTCCTGCATCGGACGCCCGACCCCTGGGCATCCGGCGAGAAGCCTAGCACGATGCCGAAATATCTATCGAACGTTCGTCCGATATTGACACCGCGCGACCGGCCTTCTATGTTGCCCGGCATGACGACCCTGGTTCTCATACGACACGGTCAGGCCTCGTTCGGCCAGGCCAATTACGACCGCCTGTCCGAGCTGGGCGAGCGGCAGGCCGCGATCACCGGCCGCTACCTCGCGGCCATGGGCGAACGCTTCGACGCCAAGCTCAGCGGCGATATGGCCCGCCAGCGCGTCACCGGCGAGCGCGCCCGCGAGGCCTGGGAGGACGCCCCGGCGCTGGCGATCCAGTCCGGCTTCAACGAGTACGACGCCGACGGCCTGTTCCGGGCCTACCTGCCGCAAATGCTGCAGGAGAATCCGGAGCTGGCGGCGCGGCAGCGCGAGTTGTTCCAGGACCGCAAACTGTTCCAGCGGGTCTTCCTCAAGATCATGGACAAATGGCTGGCGGGCGAACCGCACGAGGCCGGCGACTTCGAGCCCTGGGAGGCCTTCCGCCAGCGCGTGACCGACGCCCTCGCCGCCATCCATCGCGACTACGACCGCGACGCCCGGATCGCCGTGTACACCTCCGGCGGCCCCATCGCGGTCGCGGTGGCCGCAGCACTGGGCCTGGACGGCCACCGCACCCTGGACCTGAACTGGCGGATCCACAACGCCGCGATCACGGAGTTGAGCTCCAACCGCCGCGGCTGGGCGCTGCACGGGTTCAACAACGTCACGCACCTGCGCCTTGAGAAGGATCCGACGCTGATCACCTATCGATGACCAACCACAGAGGCACTGAGGACACAGAGACGATTCTTGATTGTCATTCGTGCTTGCTCTCTGTGCGCTCTGTGCCTCTGTGGTTCATACCCGACTAATAACCGGGAGGAGATGGACATGGACTTTGCCGTACCCGAGAACACCCGGGCCCTGCTGGACAAGGCCCAGCGTTTCGTCGACGAGACCCTGATCCCGCTCGAGCCCGAGGTCCTGGGCAAGAGCTGGCGCGAGATCGAGCCGCTGCTGGGCGAGCAGCGGCGCCAGGCCAAGTCGCTGGGCCTGTGGGCGCCCAACCTGCCCACCGAGGTCGGCGGCCTGGGCCTCCCCCTGGTGGACCTGGGCCTGATGTCCGAGGTCATGGGCCAGACCCCGTTCGGCCACTACGTCTTCGGCGCCCAAGCGCCGGACGCGGGCAACGCCGAGCTGCTGCTGGAGCACGGCACCGACGAGCAGCGCGAGAAATACCTCAAGCCGCTGGCGGCCGGCGACATCCGCAGTTGCTTCGCCATGACCGACCGCAACACCGCCGGCTCCAACCCCACGCTGCTCAAGGCCACCGCCACCCGCGACGGCGACGACTACGTGATCGACGGCCACAAGTGGTTCACGTCGTCGTTCGACGGCGCCGACTTCACGATCGTGATGGCGGTGACCAACCCAGACGCCCACAAATACCTGCGGGCCTCCATGATCATCGTGCCCACCGACCACCCGGACCTGGAGTTCGTGCGCAACGTGCCGGTGATGGGCCATGCCGGCGACGGCTACTTCAGCCACGCCGAACTCAAGTTCCACGGCGTGCGCGTGCCCGAAAGCAACCGCCTGGGCCCGGAGGGCCAGGGCTTCGTGCTCGCCCAGCAGCGCCTGGGGCCGGGCCGTATCCACCACTGCATGCGCTGGCTGGGTATCTGCAAGCGCGCCCAGAAGCTGCTGGTGGAGCAGGCGCTGTCCCGCGAGGTGGCCGAGGGTCAGAAACTGGCGGACCAGCAGACGATCCAGAACTGGATCGCCGAGAACGCCGCCGAGATCGAGGCGGCGCGCTCGATGGTGCTCAAGGCCGCCTGGACCGGCGACAACCACGGCTTCAAGGCCGCGCGCAACGAGATCGCGATGATCAAGTATTACGTCGCCGGCGTGCTCCAGCGCGTGGTCGACCGTGCGCTGCAGGCGCACGGCGCCCTGGGCATGACCGACGACACGGTGCTGGCCTTCTATTACCGCGAGGAACGGGCCGCGCGCATCTACGACGGTCCGGACGAGGTGCACAAGCGCAGCGTCGCCCGCCAGATCCTGGGCGAGGCGGCCGGGCGGGCGTGACGGCCGCGGCGGACAACGCCGAGGCCGAGCTGCGCGCCTTCCGCCGCGAGACCGGCGCCTCGCTCAACGCCATCTGCCGGGAGATATTCGCGGCGCACGGCGGCACGGACATCCGGGTCCGCAACGAGCGCATCGCGGTGCGCAACCTGGGCCGGATCATCGAGGCGACCCTGGCGATCGCCAACCGCAAGGGCTTCGCCGCCATGAGCCTGCGCGACCTCGCCAAGCGCACCGGCCTGTCGCTGGGCGGGCTCTACGCCTACATCCGCAGCAAAGACGACCTGGTGGCGATGATCCAGACCTTCGGCGGCCGCCAGACCGAGCGGGTCATCCGCGAGCGTCTGGGCGGTGTGACCGAGCCGGAGCGCCGGCTCGCCGTCGCCATCCGCACCCATCTGTACCTGAGCGAGGTGATGCGCCCCTGGTTCTTCTTCCTGTACATGGAGGCCCGCCACCTCGCCCCCAGCGAGCGCCGGCAGGCGGTGGCCATGGAGCAGGCCACGGAACGCCTGTTCGCGGACCTGATCGCCGAGGGCCAGGCCGAGGGCCGTTTCCGCGCCATAGACCCGCTGGTCGCGGCCGGCCTGCTCAAGGCCCTGCTGCAGGACTGGTACCTGAAACACCGCAAGCACGTGCGCCGGGGACTGGACGTCACCGTCTACGCGGCGCAGGTTATTGATCTGATCGAGCGCTACTTGGAGCCACAACGATGACGAGCCGCATTGACGATGCCCGCACCGTCCGGTCCGGGGAGGAACTGGACGCGGACGCCCTGCTCGCCTTTTTCCGCGAGAACGCCCCGGAACTGGTCGGCGAACTGGAGATCCGCCAGTTCCCCGGCGGCGCCTCCAACCTCACCTACCTGCTGAAGGTCGACGGCCGCGAGTACGTGCTGCGCCGGCCGCCGTTCGGCAGCAACGTGAAGTCGGCCCACGACATGGGTCGCGAGTACGAGGTGCTCCGGCGCCTGCAGGGCAAGTTCCCGTACGCGCCACGGCCGCTGGTCCATTGCACCGACGAGAGCGTGATCGGCGCCGAGTTCTACGTCATGGAACGCATCCAGGGGCTGATCATCCGCCGCGACCTGCCCAAGGGCATGGACCTGCCGCCCGAGAAGGCGCAGCGCCTGTGCGAATCGCTGCTGGACGTGCAGGCGGAACTGCACACCATCGACATCGACGCCGCCGGCATGCGCGATTTCGGCAAGCCCCGCGGCTACATCGAGCGCCAGGTCAAGGGCTGGAACGACCGCTTCCGCAAAGCCAAGACCGACGACGTCCCCGACTGCGAGCCGCTGATGGCCTGGCTGGAGGAGAAGATGCCGGCCGACACCGGCCGCGAAGCGATCATCCACAACGATTACAAGCTGGACAACGTCCTGCTCGACCCCGACGACCCGACCCGGATCATCGGCGTGCTCGACTGGGAGATGGCCACGCTCGGCGACCCGGTGATGGACTTCGGCTGCTCCATGGCCTACTGGGTGCAGGCCGACGACCCCGAACCTCTGCGGCGCATCCGCATGGCGCCGACCCACCTGGACGGCATGCTGACCCGCAAGGAGATGGTCGCGCGCTACCAGGAGAAGACCGGTATCGAGGTCAGCGACTTCGACTACTACTACGTCTTCGGCATGTTCCGGCTGGCGGTGATCGCCCAGCAGATCTACAAGCGCTACGTCGAGGGCAAGACCCAGGACGAGCGCTTCGCCGCCTTCGGCATCTTCGTGCAGATCCTCAACGGCGCCTGCGAGCAGGTGATCGATAAATCCAAACTTTGATTTGGACTAACCACAGAGTCACAGGGTCACAGAGAGAAACAGTTGGCCATCGAATACCAGGGCGCGAAGGGCAAAAGTGTACTTGCGGCTTTTGACGGCCTCTTCGGACGCCGTGCCCCTGTGACCCTGTGGTTCATTTAACGATTTGGAGAATGAGATGACCGACAAGCTTTTCGACCTTTCCGGCAAGATCGCCATCGTCACCGGCGCCTCGCGCGGCATCGGCGAGGCCACCGCGAAGATGCTCGCCGAGCGCGGCGCGCACGTGATCGTGTCCTCGCGCAAGATCGAGGGCTGCGAGGCCGTGGCCGAGGCGATCCGCGCCGACGGCGGCGAGGCCACGGCCCTGCCCTGCCACATCGGCGAGCCGGACCAGATGCAGGAGTTCTTCGAGACCGTCAAGCGCGACTTCGGGCGCATCGACATCCTGGTCAACAACGCCGCCACCAACCCGTCGTTCGGCCATATCCTGGACACCGACGTGACCGCGTTCCAGAAGACCGTGGACGTGAACGTGCGCGGCTACTTCTACGCCTGCCTGTACGCCGGCCGCATCATGAAGGAACAGGGCGGCGGCGTGATCGTGAACAACGCCTCCATCGCCGGCATCACGCCGGGCCCGATGATGGGCATCTACTCGGTGACCAAGGCCGCCGTGATCAACATGACCAAGGCCTTCGCCAAGGAATGCGGCCAGTTCGGCATCCGCGTCAACGCCGTGGCCCCGGGCGTGACCGACACCAAGTTCGCCTCCGCCCTGGTCCACAACGAGCAGGTCCTCAACCAGTTCCTGCCCACCATCCCGCTGGGCCGGGTCGCCGAGCCGGACGAGATCTCGCCGGTGATCCTGTTCCTGGCCAGCCCGGCGGCGAGCTATGTGTCCGGCGCCACCTACGTGGTCGACGGCGGCTCCATCGCCTGACAACACCGGAGGAGAGAGAGATGCGCTTCTACGACGCCAAGCAGGCCCCGAACCCCCGCCGCGCCCGCATGTTCATGGCCGAGAAGGGCGTGGATTTCGACGACATCGAGTTCGTGCAGATCGACATCGGCAAGGGCGAAAACCTGGGCGAGGCATACCGCGCGAAGAACCCGCTCGGGCGCGTGCCCACGCTGGAGCTGGACGACGGCACCTGCATCGCCGAGAGCGTGGCGATCTCCCGCTACTTCGAGGAGATCATCCCCGAGCCGCCGCTGATGGGCACCGACGCCAAGGACAAGGCCCTGGTGGAGATGTGGCAGCGGCGCATGGAGATCAACCTCCTGCTGTCGGTGGGCATGGCCTTCCGCAACCTCTCCGGCTATTTCTCGGACCGCGAGACCGTGGTCAAGGAATGGGGCGAGGTCTGCCGCGAGAACGCGGTGAAGATGTTCGACTTCCTCGACAAGCACCTCGCCGATCACGAGCACGTCTGCGGCGATACTTTCACCATCGCCGACATCACCGCCCTGTGTTCGGTCGACTTCGCGCGCGTGATCCAACTGCGTGTGGACGACGACCGGCCCCACCTCAAGCGCTGGCACGAAGCCGTCTCGGCGCGACCCAGCGCCCGCGCCTGACCGCCGGCGACGCCAGGGACGGCGTCGGCCCGCCGAAATCCCGCCGGCTTTTCGCGCCGGCGTTTTTGGGTAGCATGGGGCCACCATACGGGGGAACCGACAACCATGACGCCCAACCTGGCGACCGCGGCCGCCGAGCGGACGGAACGGGCGCTCGCGGAGGGCGCGCTCGCGCCCATCGACACCCACGCCACCCTGGTCCGCGACGGCGGCGAGCCGTTCGTGGTACGCGTGATCGACAGCCTGCGCCGCAAGCGCACCGCTGCCGGCGGCGTGCCCGAGGGCGACCCCTTCTCGCCGCCCTACGAACCGGCGCTGTTCCTGGGCGACCTCACGGCCACGCATGCCGTGCTGCTCAACAAGTTCCCCGTACTGCGCGAGCACCTGCTGCTGGTCACGCGGACCTACGAGGACCAGGAAGAGGCCCTGACCGCAGCGGACTGCGAGGCCCTGCTCCTGGGCCTGGCCGAGATCGAGGGCCTGGCCTTCTATAACGGCGGTCACGTCGCCGGCGCCAGCCAACCCCACAAGCACCTGCAGTTGGTGCCGCTGCCGTTGTCGGACACGGGTCCGCCGCTGCCCGCGGCCGACGCCCTGGCGGCGACCCGGTTCGACGGCGAGTTGGGCCGGACACCGGCCTGGCCTTTCCCGCACCGCATCGCCCGCCTGGAACCGGACTGGCTGCGCGACCCCGCCGCCGGCGGCGCCGCCCTGGCGGCCCGCTACCGGCGGATGCTGGCGGCGCTGGGATGCAGCGACGACCGCACCGGCACCACGCCCCGACCCTACAACCTACTGGCCAACCGCGAATGGCTCTGGATGGTGCCGCGGAGCCGCGAGTGCGCCGCCGGGGTCTCCGTCAACGCCCTGGGGTTCGCCGGTACCCTGCTGGTCCCCGACGATCGCAAGCGCGACGACCTGCTTCGGGCCGGGCCGATGCGGGTACTGGCCGAGGTCTGCGAGTAGGCCACCATGGCGTTGCCGAAGACGCTCGACCGTGCCCGCGGCAGCCGCTACGATGCCGTGGCCCCGGCCACACGGAGATTGTCACGCCAATGACGCAGCACCCGACCGCCGCCCGACTCGGCGCGGATCTCGTCGCCACCGTGCGCGCGCTCGCCGGCCGTGGCCTGTGTCCCGCGACCGGGGGCAACTTCTCGGTTCGCCTGGGCGCCGACACCGTCCTGATCACGGCCTCCGGCACGGACAAGACGGCGGTGACCGAGGACGAGCTGATCCGCGTGCGCCGCGACGGCGGCGTGGTCGGCCAGGGCCGGCCCTCCGCGGAGACGGCCCTGCACCTGGCGATATACCGGCTGGCGTCGGACGCCGGTGCCGTGCTGCACGTTCACTCGGTACCCAACACCGTGCTGTCGCGGCTGCTGTCCGGGGACAGCCTGGCGGTCTCGGGCTACGAGATGCAGAAGGCGATCCGCGGCGTCGACACCCACGAATCGCGGCTGGCGCTGCCGATCGTCGACAACAGCCAGGACATGACCGCCCTCGCCGGCGTCCTGGAGGCCCGCTGGCCCGAATTGAACGCGGCCTGCGGCTTCCTGGTCCGTGGCCACGGGCTCTATGCCTGGGGCGCCGACCTGGACGAGGCCCGGCGCCACCTGGAGGGCTGGGAATTCCTGATGGCCTGCGAGCTGGCCGCCCGACAAGCGGAGAGTGCATGAGTATCCGAGCCGTCGTCACCGACATCGAGGGCACCACCACCGACATCGCCTTCGTCCATGAGACCCTGTTTCCCTACTCGGTGCGGGCCCTGCCCGACTTCGTGCGCAAGCACGCCACGGACCCCGAGGTGGCCGAGGCGGTGGAGGACGTTCGCGGCGTCATGGGCGCACCCGAGGCCGACCTGGAACTGGTGATCACGCAGCTCATGGAATGGATCGCCCGCGACGAGAAGGTCACGCCGCTCAAGACCCTGCAGGGCATGGTCTGGCGCGCCGGCTACCGCAAGGGCGACTTCACCGGCCATGTCTACGCGGACGCGGTCCTGGCGCTGCAGGCCTGGCACGAGCGCGGTATCCGGTTGTACGTGTACTCCTCCGGCTCGGTGGCGGCCCAGAAGCTGCTGTTCGGGCACAGCGACGCGGGCGACCTCACATCGTTGTTCGACGGCTATTTCGATACCCGGGTCGGCGGCAAGAAGGAGGCCGCCAGCTATCGGACCATCCTTCAGACCCTCGGCGAGCCGGCCGCTAGCGTGCTTTTCCTGTCGGACGTGGTCGCCGAGCTCGATGCCGCCGCGGCCGCGGGCCTGCAGACCTGCCTGCTGGTGCGCGAACCGGGCCTGGAGGTGAAGAGCCACCACCCCGTCGCCCGCGACTTCTCCGAGATCCCGCAACTGGGGGCCTGATGCCATGAGCCGCCTTACCGTCTACCACGAGGACCGTCCGGACCGGCACCTGCTGTGCACCGAGGACGGCGATGCCATCGCCGCCGAGCTGGCCGCGGCCGGCGTGCGTTTCGAGCGCTGGCCGGCGGCGCACGAGCTCGCGCCGGATGCCGGCCCCGAGGCGATCGGCGAGGCCTACGCCCCCGAGATCGAGCGCCTGATGCGCGAGGGCGGCTACCGCACCTGGGACGTGATCGGCCTGCACCCGGCGCATCCGGACAAGGACACCCTGCGCCGCAAGTTCCTGGAGGAGCACACCCACGCCGAGGACGAGGTCCGCTTCTTCGTCGACGGCGAGGGCCTGTTCACCCTGCACATCGGCGACCGGGTCTACGAGGTCCTGTGCACCGCCGGCGACCTGATGGGCGTGCCGGCGGGCACGCCCCACTGGTTCGACATGGGCCCCAACCCGCTCTTCAAGGTGATCCGGGTGTTCGACAACCCCGAGGGCTGGGTCGCCGAGTTCACCGGCTCCGACATCGCCGGCCGGTTTCCGCGGTTGGAGAACTGAACCGCCGTGCCCCGCCCGTCCGGGCGGGGCACGGCGGTCGACGGGCTACCGGCTCAAGCGTCGTCGCTGGTACAGACCGACACCTCGGGTTCCAGCGCCGCCAGGTCGGCCGGATCGAAATCGGTCTGGACGCCGTCGATCGTCACCACGATACCGCCGCCACCCACGGTCACGGTCGCGGCATGGCCGTCCGCCGCCAACTCGATCTCGCCGGCCATCGGCTCGCCGCCGCTGTCCAGCTCGATCGGCTGGGTCACCTCGAAATCGAACGTGCCGCGGGCGCCGCAGCGTTCCCCGGTGGCACTACGCCGATCCACGCGCACCCGACCCTCGCCCGTGAAGGTGGCGGGGCTTGCCGACTCGTCGAAGACCAGCTCGAAGAAACCGACCCCGTTCAGACCGAGCAGGTCGAGCTGCTCGGCGGCATCGTCGTCCGGGAATTCGTCGCGGGCCAGGGCGCGGCCACTCACCCGTTCAACGCCGCCGGACTCGGTCTGGAACAGACGCATGTAGCGGATCAGGCGCCGATCGCCTTCCCGCAGGCGAATCTTGTTCCCCTCGGATTCCCCGCCGCCGACGTAGAAAACCGGCGCGGCGCCGGCCGTGCGCTCGCCCGTCTCCAGGAGACCGTCGATCCGGTCGCTGCCGGCCTCGCACTCCGAGGCCGTGATGATCAAGAGATCGAAGCCGTCGTCCGGACCGAAGGGATTGTCGCGGCTCTCGATTTCGCCCGTCTGGAGGTTGAAAAACCCCTGGTCACACGAATACGTGCCGTCGGCACCGTCGACCTGGTCCCTGAGATCCCGCGCCAGGCTCGCCAACTCATCGAACTCCCGCGGCGTCGACAGGCTCTCCCCGGCCAGCAGCAGGTAGCGCTTCGCCACCTCCTCCGCCCGGGTCAGGTCCGCCGGCGATGCCGCATCGAGACCCGGTACGCCGTCGTCGTCCGATCCCCCGCCCCCGGCGCCGCACGCGGCCAGGCCCATGACGGCGACCATCCCGGTCGCCGCACCCATCATCGTCACGGATCGCATCGAATCGATTCCTCCTTCCCTGGGATTGACCGGGGGCGCCGTGGCCCCCGCCTTGTGCCATCAACGGTTGACCGCCAGCCGTGCGCCGCCGACGGGATGCAATTGACCGACTTTATCGGCACCCGGCGGCACGTCGGTGCCGATTCGGATATGCAGACTCAACCCGTCTTTCCGTGCCTCGACCGATATTGGCTGGAGTTGAGCACGCAATCTGTCCGGCTCGATCCGATACATGGCGCCGGTCGAAGCATCAATCACCAGCCCGATCAAGCCGCCCAGGATAATGTTGCCCCAGACCCATCCGTCGACACGACGTTCCAGGGCAATCTCCCGGTTCCTGTAACCCGGCAGGGATACGGTGATCACATGCCTCTTCTTGCGTTTCAATGAGAGGGACAGCGGTGTCGTACCGCGCAGGTTTCCATTAATGAAAACCTCTGCCTTGCTAGGCTCACTGCTTACTTCAACCTCTTGCGTCGAACCGTGGATAATCGAGGCACAACCGGCGAGGAGGCCGAGCGCACCGCTTAACGTGACAAGGATTGCGGATAGGCGCACGACTTAGCCTCCCTGCATTTTCCTTCGCCCTGCGTCAGGGCTCTTCCGGTGCGTCCGCATCCTGGGAATGAATCGTCCAACCGTCGTCATTGAGTCGATCGACTTGGTCCGGCTCAGCGACGACATGGCGTGCGCACCCGCTCAGCGCCAACGCCGTCACGATCAGGGTGCCCAGAGTCAGGATCTTGATTCTCATTGCTTCTCCCCGTGTTGGCCCAGTTCGGGATAACGGTCGACCAGTTCATCGATCGCCATGACCATATTGGTGGAAATCTGGTCCGCCGCACTCTCGAATGCCGTGTCGAAGGTGCCCCTGGTAGCCGCCGCGCTCCGCGTGTCGCCTTTAACGTAGAATGTTCGCTCGGCGCGGAAACCCTCGCCGGTCCTGACTTCGAGACGAACCTGGATGTCCGCTTCGATACTCACCGTGGCGAACCCGATGACCGGCTCCACGAACAGACGGATCAGGTCACCCTCGATAACTGTTCCGTTCCCGCCGGCCGTCTCCCGGACAGTCTCGACGGTGTACCCCCTTTCCTCCAATCCCCGTTGCAACCTGTCGGCGACCCATTGTGCCGGCGGCTGGCTACACAGGACATCGGCAGTGTCCATGTTGTAGGAGTTTTTTTTCATGCCGCAGCGTGCCTTGATAGCCCGACTGTCCTCGAAAGGCATGACAAGACGCAGTGTCTGGCCGGCGGCACCCTGGTTGTCCGGCAGATCCCCCTGCGGAGGCATATCCAGATTGATGTTGCCGAAGGCGCATCCGCCCATGAACACCGATTGCATCAACAGAACCGGAACGAGTCGATGGGTCTTCTGTTTCATGTCTGCTCCAGGGGGATGGCGGAATTTCGATCACGCAAGATCGGCACGGATGTTATACACGCGCGCAAAGCTCACGGAGCCGGATACCGAGTGGGTGGAAAGCGAACAGCGGGGGAGGCACAGGAAAACAGCTGGGCTGCAGGCCGATCCTCTCCATGCATTCTTCGACATCCTTGTCCGGTCTGGCGCAGCAACGCCCGTGCTTGGTCAATCAAAACCTAGAGCAGCGCAGAAATGCCTGTCAAACGGCGCCCTTTAGAACGCCCTGGCAGAAAAACCAAAACGGTCGAAAAAACAATGTCTTGGTAACGATAATGATGGGTCGGAGCATCGTGCATCCGCCAGCGGGAAGCGCGACGCCTGGGCGATCAACCGCTTCTCGGGACCGGCCTTTACCGGCTTCGACAGTTAGCCGGCCCAGGCTCCACCCCGGGAGTAGACGCCCGTATTCAGTACCCAACCGCCGATCAGCGCCGCCGGCGTGACGTCGAAGGCGGGGTTGTAGACCGGCGCGTCGGCCGGGCTCCAATCGACCCGGCAATAGGGGCCGGCGACGCCCCGCAGTTCCACGGGGTCCCGCTGCTCGATGGGGATGGCGGCGCCGTCGG
>NZ_APNM01000012.1:0-111472 GCF_040361335.1 Salinisphaera sp. PC39
TCAAGGAACGCGGCCCGGATGAACAATCTACTGAGAGGTCACATCTAGCTGATCAAGTTTTTCCATCCTAGCTGTGAGAGTGTCAGCGATTTTCCTTTGTTCCTCACGTGGTGGCGCCGGGAATTTAAAATTGACTGCATCAGATATGTTGAACTGTTTCTGTGCTGCACCGTATTGCACAGCCTCTACCTGACAGATTCCGATAGAACTATTTAATACGAAGCAAAGCCATTGAGAACAAAACTTTCCGGAACGAATCACCATCATTGACGCGCAGTTTGCCCCCTCTAATGTTTCTGGCACGACCGCTGTAACGCCGGGATAACCAACGCGCACACAAACTAAATCTCCAGACCGAAGTAGTGACTGACTGAGGAGCCTGCTATTTTCAGCACTGATCCGTCGAACTTTCGATAGCTCGAATCCGAATGGCTTAACGTTTCCACCAAACAAGAAAGGAAGCCCGTTGTCAGTCACGTAGCTTGAGGGATTAACTACTACGCCAACTCCAATATGCGGCGATAAATGTTTTAATCGAACTATAGTCCAATGCGCGGGTATATTCCCTAACCACTGAATGCCACTGTCCTTCATCGGCGCATCGGGATTGAGCCCCTTCGTCACGGTATGGGAAATAACCGCCTGCCGCTTTTCCTGCAGCAGCTCGATGAGCCGCTGCTGCTTTTTGATCAGCCGGTCGATGCGGGCGGTTTCGTGGTCGAGGAAAGAGGCGATAGTACGTTGTTCCCAGATAGGAGGTATAGGAACAATAGTGTTCATGACTGCCTCGTGGTCAAGGCTTTCAACAGTTGCGCCCTGCTTGCGCCATAACGTCAATAGTTGCGGTTGATGACCCTCAATCAAAAATCTTAAATAGGAAGGAACGCAACTATGCTGTGGCAAAAAGGCCCATAAATCTTGGTTTAGTGTTACCGGAATCTCATTTAATGCCACCGGGATCTTGTGCTTAAGTATCCCGGATCTGGCTACGATCAACAAAGCGCCGGTCGAGATAGTCTGAATGCCCTGTTCATCGAGAGCTAAAGATGTAATTCGATGATGGGTGTCTCGAATTACCCTTGTGCCCATATCCCGTGGAGAGGCCCAGGCAAAATCGCCATCCCAATAACTAAGATTGTCCTTAGATGGGGTGGAGCCACTGACGGAGCGCACTAAATACTTGAGGCGCGCTTCTTTCCATTCCGGCGGTAGCTGTTCCAACCATCCAGATTTCGATTCAGTAAGTTGGCGTAGAGAGGGCCTCATCACACTACGACTTCTTGCAGTAGTTGTTGTATTTCGTGGCTGAGTTGCTTCAGGTTTAGGTCAATCTCTTCTAAGGGCCGCGGCGGCACGTACTTGTAGAAGTGCCGATTGAACGGGATCTCGTAGCCCACGATGCCGACTTCCTTGTCCCTGTGGTCCCGCTTGGACTCGTCGATCCAGGCATCCGGCACATGCGGCTTCACTTCCCGCTCGAAATAGTCGTGGATCGACTCGTTCAACGGCACGTTCTCGTAATCGCGAAGATCCGGATCGGGCTCCGGGTTGCCCTTCTTGTCCCGGCAAATGTCGGCTTCTTCGTCGTGCTCCGACAGGGCGTTGAGCACTGCCTTGCGCTGGGTGGCCGTGAGCTTGATGCCGCTCGTCTTGAGCGCCTTGTTCAGTTCCTTCGTGAACGCCTCGCGATTGCGGTGGAGAACGTCGGCGTCGAGATTGCCCAAGGCGGCCAGTAGCCGATTCCGCTCGTCCTCGCCGAGCTTCTGGAACTGCTTTTCCTCGCGCAGCCGTTCGATACGTTCCGGGCTGGCCTGGAAATTGAGTTGCAGCGGGCGCTCGACGGTGATGCGGCGATAGCCGAAGTCGGTGGTATTGAAAGTCTTGCAGGTGTCGGAGTCATCGAAGGCGCCGTACAGCCGCACGATGTCGTCCGCGGTGGCGTCCGGTATCCAGTTGCGCTTGCTGCCCAGCGAGCGGCGCATCTTCTCGTAGCGGTCCGTGGCGTTGATGAGCTGGACCTTGCCCTTGCGCTCGGCTGGCTTGTGGTTGTTCAGCAGCCAGATGTAGGTGGCGATGCCGGTGTTGTGGAACATGTCCGTGGGCAGGGCCACGATGGCTTCCAGCAGGTCGTGCTCCAGTATGTGCCGGCGGATCTCGGACTCGCCGCTGCCGGCTCCGCCCGTGAACAGCGGCGAGCCGTTGAGAATGATGCCGAGCCGGGAGCCGCCGGCCTTGGCGTCCTTCATCTTGCTCATCAGGTGCATCAGGAACAGCAGCG
Source organism: Salinisphaera sp. PC39 (assembly GCF_040361335.1). Classification (NCBI taxonomy): domain Bacteria; kingdom Pseudomonadati; phylum Pseudomonadota; class Gammaproteobacteria; order Salinisphaerales; family Salinisphaeraceae; genus Salinisphaera; species Salinisphaera sp. PC39. The sequence continues at coordinate 2,279 of NZ_APNM01000012.1, forward strand.
CGCCGTCGGAGACGCGCGGCAGACCGGGGCCGAAGCGGCCGTTGAAGCCCTTGTGCTTGTGCTCGTCGGTGACTTGGCGTTGGACCTTCTTCCAGTCCACGCCGAAGGGCGGGTTGGAGACCAGGAAGTCGAAGCGTTCGCCAGGCAACTGGTCGTCGGACAGGGTGTTGCCGAGCTTGATGTTGTCGATTTTCTGGCCCTTGACGAGCATGTCGCCCTGGCAGATGGCGTAGGACTCGGGGTTCAGTTCCTGGCCGTAGAGCGTGACGGTGGCGCCGGAGTTGATCTTCTGGACGTACTCGTCGCCTTCCGACAGGAAACCGCCCGTGCCGGCGGCGGGATCGTAAATCGTGACGATCTTGCCGGGCTTGAGTTTGTCTTCCTGGCCGGTGAACAGCAGCGAGGTCACCAAGTGGACTACGTCGCGGGGCGTGAAGTGCTCGCCGGCGGTCTCGTTGGAGGACTCGGCGAACTTGCGGATCAGTTCCTCGAAGACCAGCCCCATCTCGTAGTTGCTGTAAGTCTTCGGGTTCAGGTCCATGGCGGCGAACTTCTGGACCACCTGGTAGAGCAGGTTTGCGTTGTTGAGTTGGTCGACGAAGTCGTCGAAGTTGAAGTGGTCGAAGATCTCGCGGGCCTTGGGGCTGAAGGCCTGCACGTAGTTCTGCAGGTCGTCCATGGCCTGGGTGTCGGAGAGGGTGCCCAGGGTCAGCGGCGATGTGTTGTAGAACTGCAGACCGGAAGCCTTCAGCAACAGGGCGTCGCGAACGCCTTCCGGCTTATTCCGGTTTTCTTCCGCGATATTCAGAACGACCGGCTTGGTCGGCTCCAGGACGCATTCCAAACGCCGGAGCAGCGTGAACGGCAGGATCACCCGGCCGAACTGTGAGCGCTTGAAATCGCCCCGCAGCAGATCGGCTACGCCCCAGATGAAATCCGCGAGCGTGCGAAAGTTGTCGACCATCGATCTCCCTCGGTCCGGGACCCGACCCGGGTCGTTTCGTGGTTATACGTTGAAATTGGGCTGGGGATGAGCGTCCCGATGCCCGTGGTCAGCAATGTAACACTTGGCGATGATCGGACCACGTGTCCATGGGATGGGCAGAGGCCCTGACTGGTTCTACTGGACTCGCGGAGGCGCGCGCCGGCTTCAGTAAATCACCGATATCACGTTCGTTGCAGGATGCACGGCGCGGGCTTATGGCCTACCTTGGCTGCCTGAATCCACCTTGGATGTAGCGCACCCATGCTCAAGCTGTATCACCTGGAACAGTCCCGTTCCCTGCGCATTCTCTGGTTGCTGGAGGAGCTTGGTCTCGACTACGAGCTGGAGACCTACAGCCGCGATCCCGAGACGCTGCGTGCGCCGGCGAGTCTCGGGGAGAGGGCGCCGATGCCGAAGTCGCCCATCATCGAGGACGATGGCCGGGCCCTCGTCGAGTCCGGCGCCATCATCGATTATCTCACGGAGGTGAAGGCGAACGGCGAGTTGGCTTACGGCCCGGAGTCGTCCCATTACCCGGAATACCGGCAGTGGCTGCATTTCACTGAGGGCTCGCTGATGTGCCCGCTGGTGTATCACCTGATCGCCTCGGCCATGGGCTGCGAGCATGAGGGGTTGCAGTCGTTCACCGACGGTGAGATCGCCACCTATCTCGGCTTTCTGACGCGGCAGCTCGAGCGCCACGACTATCTCGTGGCCGATGCGTTCAGCGCCGCCGATGTGCAGATGTCGTTCCCGCTGGAGTTCGCCGAGGCGCGGGGAGTCCTGAAGGACTATCCCGTGCTGCAGCGTTATCTGCAGCGTTTGCAGGCCCGGCCGGCCTATCGTCGGGCGCGGGAGAAGGGCGGCAACTACGACTTGTCCGTGTTCTCGCTGGGCGTGGCCTGACGCAGCCGCCGGGAGAGCGCCGCGGCGTACCACGCCCGCCATCCGCGTGACGGGGGCTGACGCAGGAACCGGGACCGGCGTATGTCCCAGGCGCGGGTGATGCGGCTGTCCGGGTCGGGCCCGACATGGCTGATCTCGCCGGCCTGGTTGTAGACGGTGAGCTCGCCGAACCACAGGTGTTTGCCGTCGGTGTAGAGGTCGACGCGCAGGTGGTCGAACTCGCGGCCCAGGCGGCGTGCGTGTTCCAGGGCGCGTTCGATCGATTCGGGCAGTGGATGCCGGCAGGTGCGTTTCGCGACGGCGGCGGGTTTGTCGCTGTGTGCGAGGTTGCCGTCGGCGTCCGGTTCCCAGATCGCCGCTTCCATGTTGCCGAAACGGGCGCGGATGTAGACCACGCGCTCGATGCGGTCGCCGAAGGTATAGATCTTCAGTTCGTCCAGCACGCCGTTGTCGGGGCGTATCTCGGACTCGACCAGCAGCAGGTCGGGCGCGTCGCGGTAGCCCCACTCGCCGTACCTGCGGTCATAGCGTTCCGCGAGCCAGTCGCGGGCGGTGTGTTCGAGTTCGTGCCGGTCGTATTCGCCGTCCCGGATGAAGCGGTAGCGGCCGGAGGCGGCGTTGGGCTTGATGACCACATCCCGCCGGAGGATGGCATCGGGGATGTCCGCGGCGGAGACGCCCACCCACAGGAGTTCGGCCATGGCGAGATCCGGGTCGCGCACTCGGACCCATTCGCGGCAGCTCAGTTTGCCGCATATCGCCACGAACCGCGGATCGTGATCGAACACCTTGCGCCATAGGAACTTGTCGTTGGCGGAGCGGGGCACGGCGAGGCGCGGCCGGGTACCCGTGCCGCGCGCCAGTTTGCGGTATTTCCGGAACCGCTTGCGGTAGCGGTATCGGCCCCAGAGTTCCACCGCCCCCAACACGACCGTGTCGGCGAAACGAATCCATCGCGACGCCGGCTTCCGGCGCTTCATGCGGCGGTGATCGTGCGCAGGGCCCAGCGCATGCCTACCCGGCCGCCGTCCAGGTCGTCGATGCCCAGTTGGTTCTTGATCGCCTCGATGATGTCTCCGGCGGCGACATCCCGCAGGCCGAACAGGTCCCGGCAGAAGGCGGCCAACTCGTCGCGGTCGCCGAAGACCCAGTGGAATCGAACGAGTTCGCTGGAGATGGGCTGCCAACCGCTGTCGGCGAGTTCGCGTTCGGTCGTCTCGTCCAGGTAGAGCCCCCGGTGTCCGGTGCCGTTGTGGGCGTCCACGAAACCGTCCAGGAAATATGCCTGCGGGGATCCCGAGTCGACATCCGACAGCACGAAGCGGCCGCCCGGCCCGGTCACGCGGCGCAGTTCCGCGAACAGGGCCGGTTTATCGGTCGTGTGGTGGACGCCGGCGATACTGATCGCGGCATCCATGTCGTCGGATGGCCAGGGCAGGGGGACCAGGGTCGCTCCGGCCGACGATCGGGTATCGTCGCCGTGCAGGGAGAACCCGGCGCTCGGCTCGTGGCCGTGCCAGGTGCATCCGCGGGGCAGGAAGCCGCGCAGATAGCCGCCGCCCGCCGGCACGTCGGCGACCCGCATGCCCGGAACGAGTCCGGCGCGGCGGATCGCCTGCCGGAATTCTTCCGCCCGGGCGGCGGGAAAGCGCCGCATCGCGCGATGATAGCTCTGCCCTCGTTTGTCGAAGACTTCCGTGTATTGAAGCTGCGTCATCGGCGGCTCCAAGGCGCTTTCGCCGGTCCGTGTGATTCAGGTGTCGATGTCGTCGGGCATCCCCGTCGGTTCGGGCGGCGCGAGGGTGTCATGCACCGCGAAAGGCCGACAAGACGTTTGCCGGCTCGTGACGCGTTTCGCTTGCCTCGCCATGTGACCGGCCGGTTTTGCCTACCAGGCCGGGTCGATCGGCGTGGCCGTCGCCCGCAGTTTCTCCACCGCCTCCGCCGCCGCCAGGCACTCGTCCTCGCGGAAGCGGCGGCCGGTGAGCAGGACGCCGATGGGCAGGCCGGTGTCGCCGTCGCGGGCCGCCGGCACGCAGGCGCTGGGCAGGCCGAGCAGGTTGGCGGGCATGACCGGCCGCAGGAGTGTCAGGGTCTTTTCGACGGCTTTGTCGTCGATGGCATCCGCGCCGTGCTCGAAGGGTAGTTCGGTCCAGGTGGGGCCGAGCACGAGCGGGTATTCGGCCATGAATTCGGACCAGGCGCGGGCGAGGCCGTCGCGCTGCATGAGCAGGGCGGTCATGGCGGCGGTGTCCGCCAGGGGCGGCGTGCCCGCGAAGAAGGCCTCGAAGAAGCGGCGGCCGGCGTCGCCCATCATCGGGGCCATGTCGTCCTTGAGCGCGGCGTAGTCGCCGGCCAGCAGGCGGCGCCAGGTGTCCACGACTTCCTCGTAACGCGGCGGGACGGTCTCGACCACTTCGTAACCGGCGTCGGCGAGGGCGTCCGCGGCGCGGCGCACGGCCTGTTGCGCGGCCGCGGCGCAATCGCCGCCCGGCGGGGCCGGGACCACGGCGACCCGGGGGTGCGCGGTCGGCGGGCCGTCGAAGGGCGCGTCCGTGGCCAGCGGGTCGCGCGGGTGGGCGCCCATGATGGCCTGCAGGCCGAGGCGCACGTCGGCGACGGTGCGGGCCATCGGTCCCTGCACGGCCATCCATTGCCAGGCCAGGGGGCGGTCCTCGAACGGCGGGCCGCTGGCGTCCGGCACGCGGCCGGCGGAAGGCTTGATCGAGGCGATGCCGCAGGCGCTGGCGGGGTTGCGCAGGGAGCCGCCGATGTCGTTGCCCAGACCTAGCGGACTCATGCCGCTGGCGATGGCCGAGCCTTCGCCGCCGCTGGAGCCGCCGGCGGTGTGCTCGTACGACCAGGGGTTGCGGGTCAGGCCGTGCAGCGAGCTGTCGGTGTGCACGCGCATGGCGAAGTCCGGACAGTTGGTGCGCACGATGGGGATGGCGCCCGCGGCCCGGATTCTCTCGACCACGGGGGCGTCGGCCACGGCCGGCGCGTCCGCGAGCGCGGCCACGCCCCAGGTGCTGGCCAGGCCCTTCATGTCGATGTTGCATTTCACGCTGACCGGCACGCCGTGCAGGGGGCCGGTCGCGGTGCCCGACTCCAGGGCGCGATCGGCCGCGTCCGCGGCCGTCAGGGCCTGGTTCCGCAGAACCTCGACCGCGGCGTTCAGCTTGGGATTGACGGTGTTGATGCGGTCGAGATGGGACTGGACCACTTCGCGCGAGGAGACCTCGCGGCGGGCGATGGCCGCGGCCAGCTCACCCGCGGATGACTGCCAGTGCCGGGACACGTGTCTCTCCTGCGATCGTCGTTTCCGGAATTAGCCGGCAGGCGGCCGTCGCTGTCAAGACTCGGCCGCGATCGCGGCATCAGACGATGCCGAAGGCCAGCATGGCATCGGCGACCTTCTTGAAGCCGGCGATGTTGGCGCCCTTGGCGTAGTCGACGTAGCCGTCCGGGCCCTGGGCGTGCTCCAGGCAGCGCCCGTGGATGCCCTGCATGATGTCGCGCAGCAGGCTCTGCAGCTCGTCCTCGCGCATGGCGATGCGGGTGCTGTTCTGGGCCATCTCCAGGCCGGAGACCGCCACGCCGCCGGCGTTGGCGGCCTTGGCCGGGCCGAACAGCACGCCGGCTTCGCGCAGTACCTTCACGGCGTCGTTGGTGGCCGGCATGTTGGCACCCTCGGCCATTGCCTTGAGACCGTTCTTCGCCAGCAGTCGGGCGTCGTCGGCATGCACCTCGTTCTGCGTGGCGCAGGGACAGGCGAGATCGCAGGGCACCCGCCAGGGCCGTTCGCCCTCGTGGAAGCTGGCGCCCTTGAACTCCTCCGCGTAGGCCGAGATCCGGCCGCGCCGGTGGCCCTTGTGCCGTTTCACCCATTCCAGCTTTTCCCGGGTGAAGCCGTCCGGGTCGTGGATGAAGCCCTCCGAATCCGACAGGGTGACCACCCGGGCGCCAAGCTGGAGCGCCTTCTCGGCCGCGTGCACGGCGACGTTGCCGGAGCCGGAGACGGTCATCACCTTGCCTTCCAGGCCTTCGCCGGCGTGCCGCAGCATGTCCTCCAGGAAGTAGACCACGCCGTAGCCGGTGGCCTCCTTGCGTACCAGGCTGCCGCCCCACTCGATGCCCTTGCCGGTGAGCACGCCGACGTAGCGGTTGGTGATACGCTTGTACTGGCCGAACATGTAGCCGATCTCGCGCGCGCCCACGCCGATGTCGCCCGCCGGCACGTCGGTGTCCTCGCCGACGTGCCGGTAGAGCTCGGTCATGAAGGACTGGCAGAAGCGCATGATCTCGCTGTCGGACTTGCCCTTGGGGTTGAAGTCCGAGCCGCCCTTGGCACCGCCCATGGGTAGGCCGGTCAGGCTGTTCTTGAAGGTCTGCTCGAAGGCCAGGAACTTGAGGATGCTCTGGTTGACGCTCTTGTGGAAACGCAGGCCGCCCTTGTAGGGGCCGATGGCGTTGTTGTTCTGCACCCGGTAGCCGCGCTGGACCCGCACGTTGTGGTTGTCGTCCTCCCAGCACACGCGGAAGGAGACCACCCGGTCCGGCTCGGCGATGCGGCGCAGGATTTGCGCCTCGTGGTAGATCTCCTTGTCGGCGATGTAGTCGAAGATGTCCACGGCGACCTCGTACACCGCCTGCTGGAATTCAGTCTCGCCGGGATTGCGTCGTTTGACCCCGTCCATGAACTGGTCGAGATCGACGTGATCGGATATGGCCATGGTTGTCTCCCCCGCACCGCGCCGGCGGTGTCGTCATTCCCCGGTCCCATGGTGGCACGTCGCGGGACGGTCGTGTGGCACTACCCGCTTGTAGCCGTTCCCGGTGGCCGTGTCGTCGCCGTCGGCCTACAGTCGGGCGTCCGTTTTATGCACATGGATACAGTATTCGTCAGGAGCCATCGGCCGTGTTGGTCGGGGCCGGGGACGGGGTTTTGCAAGTTGCTGTTTTATATGGGGTATGAATTATTGATTAAAGATTCGCCGAATCGCGCAAGCGCTTGATGTCAGGCCGGACGCCGGTCTAATCCCAAATTCATGCACAGACTTATCCACCGCGATTGTGAATAGTCGGCCGGGGCATCGCCGGCGCGCCCGTCGGCGTAGAATGAAACCGTATGACTGACGCCGTCCACGAGTTCCATCCCGCCGTCGCCGACTGGTTCGCGCGCGAGGTCGGCGAACCCACGCCCGCCCAGGCCGGGGCGTGGCCGGCGATCGCCTCTGGGCGCCACACGCTGGTGGCGGCGCCGACCGGCTCGGGCAAGACCCTGGCGGCATTCCTGGCGGCGATCGACGGCTTGGTCCGCGACGGCCTGGCGGGGCGGTTGCGCGACGAGACCACGGTGCTCTATGTCTCGCCGCTGAAGGCGCTGTCGAACGATATCCAGCGCAACCTGCAGCAGCCGCTGGAGGGCGTGCGCGAGGCACTGGTCGCGCGCGGCGAGCCCGAGGTCGAACTGCGGGCCTGGGTGCGCACCGGCGACACCCCGCAATCGGAACGGGCGCGCATGCGCCGCGAGCCGCCGCACATCCTGGTGACCACGCCCGAGTCCCTCTACATCCTGCTCACCTCGGATTCCGGCCGCGAGATGCTGGGGACTGTGAAGAGCGTGATCGTGGACGAGATCCACGCCCTGGCCGGAAACAAGCGCGGCTCGCACCTCGCGCTGTCGCTGGCGCGGCTGGACGCGCTCTGCGGCACGCCGCCGCTGCGCGTCGGCCTGTCGGCCACGCAGAAGCCGGTGGCGGCGATGGCGGCCTTCCTCACCGGCGGCGAGGGCGACGATTGCCACATCGTGGACATGGGCCACGTCCGCGACCGGGAGCTCGCCATCGAGGTCCCGGAGTCGCCGCTGACGGCGGTGATGTCGGGCGAGGTCTTCCAGGAGGTCTATGACCGGCTCGCGGAGCTGGTGCGCGGACACCGGACCACCCTGATCTTCGTCAACACCCGGCGCCTGGCCGAGCGGGCGGCGCGCTTTTTGGCCGAGCGCCTGGGCGAGGAGGCGGTCACCGCGCACCACGGCAGCCTCGCCAAGGAGCACCGGCTGGACGCCGAGCGCCGGCTCAAGAACGGCGAATTGCGGGCCCTGGTGGCGACCGCCTCGCTGGAGTTGGGTATCGACATCGGCGACGTCGACCTGGTCTGCCAGCTCGGCTCGCCGCGCTGGATCGCGACCTTCCTGCAGCGCGTGGGCCGCGCCGGTCACGGCGTCGGCGGTATTTCCAAGGGTCGGCTGTTCCCGCTGAGCCGCGACGATCTGGTGGAGTGCACCGCGTTGCTGGACGCCGCGCGCCGCGGCGAGCTGGACCGTATCCGCCTGCCCGAGCAACCGCTGGACGTGCTCGCCCAGCAGGTGGTGGCCGAGGTCGCCGCGAGCGGCGAGTGCGACGAGGTCGAGCTATTCACCCGGTTCAAGCGGGCCTGGCCCTATCGCGATCTGCCGCGCGAGACCTTCACCGCCGTGGTGCGCATGCTGGCCGACGGCTTCACCACCCGGCGCGGACGCCGCGGCGCCTACCTGCACCGGGACGCGGTCAACGGCCGCCTGCGACCGCGCCGCAACGCCAGGCTCACGGCGATGACCAACGCCGGCACCATCCCCGACCAGTTCGACTACGACGTGATCCTGCAGCCGGACGGGCTCAAGATCGGCACCCTGAACGAGGACTTCGCCTTCGAGAGCCTGCCGGGCGACATTTTCCAGCTCGGCAACACCTCCTACCGCATCCTCAAGGTGGAGTCCGGACGGCTGTTCGTGGAGGACGCCAAGGGCCAGCCGCCGAACATCCCGTTCTGGTTCGGCGAGGCGCCCAGCCGCAGCGACGAGCTGTGCGCCGCGGTGTCGCGGCTGCGGGTGGCGGTGGGCGAGCGCCTGGACGAGGGTGGGGTCGAGGCCGCCCGCGACTGGCTCATCGGCTACCAACATCTGCCCGAGGCGGCGGCGCGCCAGCTCGCCGACTACCTGGGCGCGGCGCGCGCCGCCCTGGGCACCCTGCCGAGCCACGACACCATCGTCCTGGAGCGCTTCTTCGACGAGGTCGGGGACATGCACCTGGTGGTGCACTCGCCGTACGGCTCGGCGGTCAACCGCGCCTGGGGGCTGTCGCTGCGCAAGCGTTTCTGCCGCAAGTTCAACTTCGAGCTGCAGGCGGCGGCGCTGGAGGACAACATCGTGCTCTCGCTGGGCACGACGCATAGTTTCCCGCTGGAAGAGGTCGCGGGCTACCTGCATTCCAACACCGTGCGCGAGGTCCTGATCCAGGCGCTGCTCGACGCCCCCATGTTCGGCAACCGCTGGCGCTGGAACGCCACCATCGCCCTGGCGGTGCGCCGCAGCAGCGGCGGCAAGCGCACGCCGGCGCAGTTCCAGCGTTCGGACGCCGAGGACTTGATGGCGGTGGTCTTCCCCGACCAGCTCGCCTGCCTGGAGAACATCGCCGGCGAGCGCGAGGTGCCGGATCATCCGCTGGTGGCGCAGACACTGTCCGACTGCCTGACCGACACCATGGACATCGACGGTCTGGAGGCCTTGCTCAAGCGCATGGAGGCCGGGGAAGTCGAGGTGGTGTGCCGCGACCTGACCGCGCCGTCGCCGCTGGCCGAGGAGGTGATCAACGCCCGCGCCTACGCGTTCCTGGACGGTGCGCCCGCGGAGGAGCGCCGGACCCTGGCGATCCAGCAGCGCTCGCACCTGTCGGTGACCGACGCCGCCGAGCTGGGCCGGCTGGACCCGGAGGCGATCCGCGGCGTCCGCGACGAGGCCTGGCCGGACGCCCGCGACCCCGACGAACTGCACGATGCCCTGGTGCTGCTCGGCTTCGTTACCGAGGCCGAGGGCGAGCGCGGCCGTACCGACGAGGCCGGCCTCGACTGGGGCTGGGGCCACCTGTTCCGCGAGCTGGTCGCCGCCGGCCGCGCGATCCGCGTCGAGCTGCCCGGCGGCGAGCCGGTCTGGGTCGCGGCGGAGCGCCTGGCCGAGTTGCTGTGCCTGGCGCCGGCGGCCGTCCTCGATCCGGTGATTGAGCCGGTGCGCGAGACCGAGCCGCCGGCCGACGAAAGCGAGGCCCTGCGCGAGCTGCTGCGCAGCCGGCTGGAAGGGCTCGGCCCGGTGACGGCGGCGACCCTGGCGGCGCCGCTCGGGGTATCCGCGGGCGCCGCCGAGGCCGCCCTGGCGGCACTGGAGGGCGAGGGCTTCGCGCTCCAGGGGCATTTCACCCGCCCCGAAGGCGATATCGAATGGTGCGAGCGCCGCCTGTTGGCGCGCATCCACCGTTACACCCTCAAGTCCCTGCGCCGCGAGATCGAGCCGGTCTCGCCGCGCGATCTGATGCGCTTCTTGTTCGTCTGGCACGGCCTGGACGAACCGGGCGAGGGCCAGGACGCCCTGGCGGCGGCGCTGGAGCAGCTCGAAGGCTGCTCGCTGCCGGCGGCCGCCTGGGAGGCGGACGTGCTGCCGGCGCGGGTGGCCGATTACATGCCGCACATGCTCGACCAGCTCTGCGCGGTCGGCCGCGTGACCTGGCTGCGGTTGGTGCCGCCGCGGCCGAACGGCAACGGGAGGCGCAACGGCAATGGCGGCGCGCGCCGCGCCGCGCCCGTGCGCCAGACCCCGATCGTCCTGATCGAGCGCGCCCATCTGGACCATTGGCGGTCACTGGCGCCGCCGCCGGACGCCGACGGTGTCAGGCTTTCCGGCAGCGCCCGCCGGGCGCTGGAGACGCTGGATCAGCGCGGCGCGGTGTTCTTCGCCGATCTGATGCAGGCCAGCGGCCTGTTGCGGACCCAGTTGGAGGAGGCCTTGGCCGAGCTGGCGGCCTGCGGGCTGGCGACGGCGGATACCTTCGCCGGGCTGCGCGCCCTGATCGCGCCCTCCGACCGGCGACCGTCGCTGGCGCCGCGGGCCACGCGCCGGCGTCGCCGCGCGCGCTTCGAGGGCGTGGACGAAGCCGGCCGCTGGAGCCGGCTGCACGCTCCGGCGGAGGCGGTCGACGACGATGCCCGCCGGCACGAGCGCACCGACCCCGAAACGCTGGAGCACCTGGCCTGGACCCTGCTGCACCGCTACGGCGTGGTGTTCAAGCGGCTGCTGCTGCGCGAGAGCGCGCTGCCGCCGTGGCGCGAGCTGCTCTATGTCTACCGGCGGCTGGAGGCGCGCGGCGAGATCCGCGGCGGCCGTTTCGTGAACGGCTTCGGCGGCGAGCAGTACGCCCTGCCGGAGGCGGTGGATGCCCTGCGCAAGACCCGCAAGCGCCAGGCCGACGGCGAGTTGGTGACCGTGGCCGCGGCCGATCCCCTCAACCTGGTCGGCATCGTCACCCCCGGCGAGCGGCTGCCCGCCACCGCCAACAACCGGGTGCTGTTCCGCGACGGTGTGCCGGTGGCCTTCTACGAGGCCGGCGAGGTGCGCTTCGCCGAGGCGCTGGACCCGGAGACCGAGTGGGATATCCGCAACCGCCTGCTGCGCCGGGCGCGGCCGGGTAGTTATCTCGGCGGGGGCGGCCGGCTGCGTAGCTGATATCGTGCTTGTGCGCGGGAGAAGATTATCCGCGGATTGACGCAGAGGGACGCAGATACTCGTGTTACAGACTCACATCGGGAAGCCGCACATCTCCGGTCTCCAGGCGGCCGGCTTTTTCCCTTCTCCCCCTTGGGGGAGAAGGTCAGGATGAGGGGGTGGCCCGGTAATCGAAGGCGTGCGGGAGTGATGATGACAATGCGGCATCTGGTTGGTGCGATCCTGATCGGTCTCGGTGCGGCCTTCGCGGCCGGCTGCAACGGCGGGGCGGCGAATGCCCCGGAGCCGGCGGACGGCGGCGACCGGCAGCCGGGCGAGTATCTGGTGCAGCTCGCCACCGCCGAAACGGACCCGGCCGTGATCCGCGAGACCTACGGCGATCTCGGCATCGAGAAACTCGCCGCGCTCGCGACGCGCCGGCCGATTCATCTGCTGCGCGTCGCGCGCGATCCGGGTCCCGATGCCATGTCCTCGCGCGCCGCGGGGGTCGACGCGATCGTGCACGTGCAGCCGAATTTCGGTTATTCGACTCAAGACGGCGGCTCCGACGCCGATACTTCCCGGGGTATGGGCGCGCACGGCACGGCCGAATAGCCGCGTCCGGTCGAACAACCAACGAGGGGAAACACTATGTCGGAGCGGCGGGTTCGCCGCGGCTGGTGCCGTGGCGCGGGGATTCTTGCGGGCTTGATGATCCCCCTGGCGGCCTTGTCGGTGCAGCCGGAAGGGGTCGGGACGTACACCCGCGCCGCCGCCGTCGATGCCTGGGGACAGGGTCAGCCGGGTGTCGATTATGTCGCCGACGAGGTCCTGGTGGAGTTCGAGACCACGGCCTCGGCCCAGTCGAGCCTGGACACGGTCCATGCCCGCCGCGACCGGGTGCGTGCCACGTTGTCCGGGCGTCCGGCCATGGCCCGGGTGGCGCTCGAATCGGGGCACTCCGTGGCTGAGGCGGTGCGGGCCTACGCCGCCGATCCGCGCGTGAAGCATGTCCAGCCGAACTTCATCTACCGCGCCACGGCTGTGCCGAACGATCCCGAGTTTGCCGCTCACTGGGGTCTGGACAACCGCGGTCAGACGGTCGACGGCAAGGTCGGCACCGCCGGTCTGGATATCGGCGCGCCCGAGGCGTGGGACCTGATCACGGACTGCCGCGACACCGTGGTGGCCGTGATCGACACCGGCGCCAACTACACGCATGCCGATCTCGCCGACAACATGTGGGACGGTGGTGCCGATTCACCCAACCACGGCTGGGATTTCGTCGACGACGACAACGATCCCATGCCCTACGGCGGTGCCTTTCATGGCACCCACGTGGCCGGCACCATCGCCGCGGTCGGCGACAACGCGACCGCCGGCACCGGCGTCTGCTGGCGGGCCAGCATCATGACCGTCCGCGTGCTGGGCGCGAACAACAGCGGCACGACGGGCGATATCATCGAGGGCATCGACTATGCCGTGGAAAACGGCGCCCGCGTGATCAACATGAGCCTGGGTGGTCCGGGGTTGGATCCGCTTTACGAGGATTCTCTAGACAACGCCCGGGAAAACGACGTGCTCGTGGTGGTCGCCGCCGGCAACTCCAGCAAGGACGTCGATCGCGATGCGGAGCCGACCGCTCCCTGTTCCTTCGACCTGGACAACATCATCTGCGTGGCCGCGCTTGATTCGAACTACGCCCTGGCGAGCTTCTCCAATTTCGGCGACGAGGCGGTGGACGTGGGCGCGCCCGGCACCAGCATCCTGAGCGCGTTTCCGGGGCCGCAGGAGGAATTCGACTATTCGACCTGGAATCTGGATCCGTCCTGGAGCGAGGACACCTGCGTCGTGTCGCCCGGCGGCTCGCCGCAGTACGGCCTGTTCAATCCCGCCGACTGGTGCACTTCCGGCTCGTCGCCGAACAATCTCGAAGCCCGTGCCTACAACATATTCGACCTCAGTGACTCGATGGGCGGCGGCTACGGCTTTCTCGCATTCGGACGCCTCGGGAGCGCCGACGATGCGCTGGTCAGCGTCCATGTGGCCGGCCTGACGGGCGACCCGTTCGACATCGTCCAGGACGCCTCCCAGGCGGATGCAATCCGGAGCGGAGAATTCACGTCTCCGCCGCCATGGCAGGCGTCCGCGGGCGCGGCGGACTGCGCCGGACAACAATGCAGTGTCGGCCTGGGCATGATCACGGATGGCGTCGGCCCCGACAGCGGTATCGCCGTCGTGCGCGGTTATTTCCAGCACGTGGTCGACGGTGCCGCGGACGTCTCCTTCCTGCAGGGCACGTCCATGGCGAGCCCGCACGTGGCCGGCATCGCGGCGCTGGTCCGCTCGGCGGTGCCCGACAAGACCTATGCCGAGATCCGCGACGCGATCCTGACCTCGGGCGACCTCGTGGGCGCGCTCGACGGCATCACCACGACCGGCCGCGAGGCGGACGCCTTCGCCGCGATCCGCGCGGCGAACGACCCGCCCACGGCCGCGGACGCCAGTGCCGAGACCGAGGCGGGCAAGTCCGTCGATATCGCGATTTCGGCCAGCGATCCCAACGGCCACGAACTCGGTTTCGCCCTGGACGAGGCGCCCGCGCACGGCGCGGTCACCTTCGACGGCGGTACGGCGCGCTACACGCCGGTCGACGGGTTTACCGGCGCCGACGCGTTCACGGTGACCGTCGACGACGGGTTCACCGGCACCGCCACCGCCTCGGTCGAGGTGACGGTGACGGCGAAATCGGATGATGACGGCGGCAGCAGCGGCGGTTGCACGCTGGGCGGGCCGGGGCGGCCGGATCCGCTGTTGCCGGGGCTGGCGCTGCTGGCGTTGGCGGTCGCGGGCGCCCGCCGCCGTCGCTACTGAGAGTGATCAGGTCCCGCGGGCGGCCTTGATCCGCTCGTAGGCATTGGTGATCTCGCGGGTCCGCTCCTCGGCGATCTCGCGCATGTCCTCGGGCAGTCCCTTGGACGCGAGCTTGTCGGGGTGGTTCTGGCTCATCAGCCGGCGATAGGCCTTCTTGACCTCGGCGTCGCTGGCGGATTCGTCCAGGCCCAGCACGCGGTAGGCGTCGGCCAGGCTCGGCCGGTTGTCGCCGGGCCGGCCGCCGCCGCGCAGCATCGCCTCCAGGCGATCGATCTCCGCTTCCGACAGCCCCAGGCCGCGCGCCACCCGCAGCAGCATGGCGCGCTCGTCGTCATGCAGCACGCCGTCCGCCGCGACCGCGGACAATTGCACCTGCAGGAACAGTTGCTGCAGCACCCGGTTGCCCCGGGTCAGACGGGCGAGGGCCGCCACCTCGGCATCCAGGTCGAAGCCCGGTGACTTGCCGCGGTTGAAGGCGGCCTTGGCCGCCTCGCGCCGCTCTCCGGATAGACGCAGGCGGTCGAACAATTGCTCCGCGACCCGGATCTCGTCGCGGGTGACCCGGCCGTCGGCCTTGCAAAGGGCGCCCATGACGGCGAAGGTCGCGTCCAGGTACTGGGCGCGGATGGCCCCCGGTCCGAAGGTCGCGATGCGCTGCTGCAGGCGGCGGCCCAGCCAGAGGCCGAGCGCGGCGCCGATCAACATTCCCGGAATGCGGCCGATCAGGTAACCGATCAGGCCGCCGATGGCGGCGGCGGTGAACATGCGCCGGATGATAACGCATGGGCCGCGAACGTGGTCGTGGGCCGACTCGCGTCCGCGGCCATTGTCTGATGAAATGGTCTTACAAAACGAGTATTCAATATATCGGTCGGCTCCGCTGACCGGTGGTGCGAGACAACGCGAGGAGACTAGTCGTGGCGAATCGGGAAACGACGCAGGGGCTCGAGCAAGTGGATGCCGTGGTGGTCGGCACCGGGTTCTCGGGAATCTATCAACTCCACAAGTTACGCGAGCAGGGGTTCTCCGCCATCGCCTTCGAGACGGGCGAGGACGTGGGCGGCACTTGGTACTGGAATTGCTATCCCGGTGCCCGCTGCGACTCGGAGAGTCATTACTACCAGTACACCTTCTCCGACGACCTGCTCCGGAACTGGCAATGGAGCGAGCGCTTTCCGGCGGGGAGCGAGGTGCAGCGCTACCTGTCGTTCGTCACGGATCGGCTGGGATTGCGCCCCCATATCCGTTTCTCGCGCCGGGTGACCAGCGCCACCTACGACGCGTCCGACGATCACTGGCTGGTCGAGACCGACGGCGGCGACCGCGTGCGCGCGCAGTTCTGCATCATGGCCACGGGCTTCGCCTCCAAGCCCCAGGTGCCGGACATCCCCGGCCTGGAGGATTTCGCCGGCGAGTGGCATCACACCGCCCGCTGGCCGCATGAAGGCGTGGACTTCCAGGACCGGCGCGTCGGCGTGATGGGCACCGGCGCCACCGGTGTGCAGGTGATCCAGCAGGCGGCGCCGCGCGCGTCCCATCTCACCGTCTTCCAGCGCACGCCCATCATGGCCATGCCCATGCAGCAGCGGCCGATGGACGACGCCACCTGGCAGTCGTATATCGATGACATGGACAATATCCGCGCCAGCATGCGGCGGACCTTCGGCGGCTTTACCTTCGATTTCGACGAGCGCCTGGCCACCGAGGTCTCGGCCGAGGAGCGCGAGGCCCTCTACGAGGAACTCTGGCAGGCCGGCGGCCTCCGGTTCTGGGTGAACAATTTCATGGATCTGCTCATGGACGAGCGGGCCAACGCCACGGCCTACGACTTCCTGCGCCGCAAGGTGCACGCACGGGTCAAGGACCCGGACATGGCCGAGGCCCTGTGCCCGAAGACGCCGCCGCATCCGTTCGGCACCAAGCGGCCGTCGCTGGAGCAGGGCTATTTCGAAGTCTTCAACCGCGACAACGTGACCCTGGTCGATACCCGGCGGACGCCGATCGAGCGTGTCACGGAGCGCGGCATCGTCGCCGGTGGCGTCGAGCACCCCCTCGATGTGCTCGCGTTCGCCACCGGCTTCGACGCCGTCACCGGGGGGCTGGCCAAGATCGATATCCGCGGTCGCGACGGCGTCGGCCTGGCCGAGCGCTGGGCCGACGGGCCGCGTTCCTACCTGGGCATGCAGGCGGTGGATTTCCCCAACCTGTTCTGGCTCTACGGGCCGCAGAGCCCGTCCGGCTTCGCCAACGGACCGTCGGCCATCGAGCCGCAGGTGGAGTGGCTGACCGATTGCCTGGTCCACATGCGCCGCGAGGGGCTGCGCCGGATCGAGCCCACCGAGCGGGCCCAGGAAGACTGGGTGTCGATGTGCGACCAGGCGGTGGCCGAGACCCTGTTCCCCAAGGCAAACTCCTGGTACATGGGCGCCAACATCCCGGGCAAGCCGCGCCAGATCCTGTTATATCCCCTGGGCATGGGGGACTACTACCAGCGTTGCTCGCAGGTGGCCGCCAACGGCTACGAGGGCTTCGCGCTGGCCTGACGCCCCCGCACCACGGTACGCAATCGGGACGACACCATGATCGGATACACCACCCTCGGCACCAATGACCTGTCCGCGGCGGCGGCGTTCTACGACGCGCTGCTCGCCGAGCTCGGCGCCAAGCGTTTCCTGGAGACCGACCGCCTGATCGCCTGGGCGGTGGCGCCCGGCCAGCCGATGTTCGCGGTGTGCACTCCCTGGGACGGCAATTCCGCCACGCCGGGCAACGGCAACATGGTGGCGCTGGCGGCCGGCTCGGAGGAGGGCGTGCGCAAGCTGCACGCCCGCGCGCTGGAGCTGGGCGCGACCGACGAGGGGGCGCCCGGCGAGCGCATGCAGGGCTTCTATGGCGGCTATTTCCGCGATCCGGACGGCAACAAGCTGGTGGCCTTCACCATGGGCTGATCGGTGCGCCGGCGGAGGCGGGGTGCCGTCCGCCGGTTAGCCGCGTGCCCGGCTATTGCCGCGGGGCGGCGTGCCGGGCGATGAAGCGCTTGGCGTGCGGCGCCGTTTCCTCCCGGTAGCGGCGTCCCTTGAAGATGCCGTAATGGCCGACGCCCTCCTGGACGTACGCTTCCTTCATGTCGTCGGGCAGGGCGGTGGCTAGGTCCAGGGCGGCCGCGGTCTGGCCCACGCTGACCATGTCGTCCTGGGCGCCCTCCATGGTCAGGATCGGCACGTCGCGGATATCGGCGCAGGTCACCGTCTCGCCGCGATACTGCATCCGGCCCTCGGGGAGCTGCTGGTCGACGAAGACCCGCTCCAGCGTCTCCAGGTAGAACTCCGCCGGGGTGTCCATCAGGGCGAAATACTCATCGTAGAACTCGCGGTGCTTGTCGGCCTCCTCCTCACGGCCCAGGCAGACATTCTTGAAGAACTCGGCGTGCTTGCCCAGGTGCAGGCGCGGGTTCATCGACAGGAAGCCCATGATCTGCAGCGCGCCCGGATAGACCTTGCGTCCGGCGCCAGGGAAGCGGGCCGGCACGCGATGGATGGCGGCGAGCTTGAGGTGGTTCAGGTTCAGCTTCCGCGACCGCTTGAGCATGTCGTTCGGATTCACGCGGATATCCACCGGCCCGGCCATCATCGACAGGGTGCGCGGCCGGCAGGGATGGCCGCGTTTCGACATCGCGGCGGTCGCCACCAGGGCGGGCACGGCGGCCTGGCAGATCGCGAACATGTGGGTGTCGGGTCCCAGCGTCTCCAGGAACTCGATCAGGTAGGACACGTAATCCTCGAAGCCGAAGGGGCCCGCCTCGCGCGGCACCAGGCGGGCGTCGCGCCAGTCGGTGACGAACACCTCGTGGTCGGGCAGGAACGCCTCGTAGGTCTCCTTGGAGAGAGTGGCGTGGTGACCCGACACCGCCGCCACGAACAGGACCTTGGGCGCGTCCGCGGGCAGGCCCGCGCGCCGGAAGCGCAGCAGGTCGGCGAACGGCTTGCGCAGCATCGTGGTCCGGCGCACCGGGTGGTCCTCGCCGTCGATACGGACGTCCGGATAATCCCAGGACTGCTTGGGATAACTCTTGAGCAGCCGCGTGACGGATTCGAGCGTGGCGGCCTGGAAACGGCCGACGGGAGTCCGCGACAGCGGGTTCAGGCGCGAGCGCGCCAGCTCGCCGGCGGCCGACAGGCTGGCGACGGTCGGGCGCAGCGTCTCGCGTTGCAGATCGAAAAGGGTGTATCGCATGCCGTCTCCGGGAAATGGCTGTGGCGAAGGGGCTCAGGCGTAGGCCAGGTACAGCATCGTGCCGACCAGGGCGGGGCGTTCGCTGCCCTCGATCTCCATCGTGACCTCGACGCGGTGGAGCACCCCGTCGCCCTTGGACTGGGCGTCGAGCAGGCGCGCCCGCGCGCGGACCCGGCTGCCGCTGGGCACCGGCGAGGTCAGCCGCAGCTTGTCGATGCCGTAGTTCACGAGCATGCGGGCGTCGTCCAGAACCAGCATCTCTGCCAGCAGACCGGGGATCAGCGAGAGCGTCAGGTAGCCGTGCGCCACCGTGCCGCCGAAGGGACCCTGCGCCGCCCGTTCCGGATCCGTGTGGATCCATTGATGATCGTCGGTGGCGTCGGCGAAGCGGTCGATCCGTGTCTGGTCGATCGTGAACCAGTCCGAGGCGCCGAGATCGACGTCGCCGGCCTCGCGCAGTTCGTCGACGGTCATGTGCGTGGCCATCGGTGTTCCCCTTGTCATGTGCCGGTAGGGGGTCCATGTTACGGGATAGAAATCCGAATTACAGACTGCCGTGACCTGTCATGGCGACGGCGAGAAAAAACATGCAGCGAGATGACGAGATCGCGGCGCGCGCCGCGGAGGCGGTCGGCGGCGCCGAGAACCCCGGTGCGGTCGATATCAAGCAGCTCCTGTCCGCGACCCGGCCGTTGTTCGATCCCGGACGGGTCTCGCGCGAGACATTCCAGCTCGGGATCGAGCTCCTCAAGGTCCTGGCCGGGGCGTCGGACGTCGAGATCGATCCCAAGGATCGCCGCTTCCGGGATCCGACCTGGCAGGAGAATCCCTTCTACCGCCGGCTGGCCCAGGCCTATTTCGCCTATTGCCGGGCGGTCTCGCGGTCGGTGAGCGAGGACCTGGACTGGCGCAACCGGGAGCGCGCGTTGCTGCTGGTGGACGTGATCACGGCCGGCGTGGCCCCGACGAACGCGTTGCCGGGCAACCCCGAGGCCCTGAAGCGCGCCTTCGAGACCGGCGGACGCAGTCTGCTGGACGGGGCGCGCAATTTCCTCCACGACCTGCGCCACAACCGGGGCATGCCCAGCCAGATCGATCCGTCCCGGTGGCAGCTCGGCGACAACCTCGCCGCCACGCCGGGCGCCGTGGTGTTCCGCAACGAGATCCTGGAGCTGATCCAGTACCGGCCGCAGACCGCGCGGGTTCGCCGGCGGCCCCTGTTGCTGATCCCGCCGCAGATCAACAAGTTCTACTTCCTGGACCTGTCGCCGGGGCGCAGCTTCATCGAATACGCGGTGCAGCAGGGCATGCAGGTGTTCGTGGTGAGCTGGCGCAATCCCACGCCGGCGCACCGGCACTGGAACCTGGACAGCTATTGCGAGGCCCTGCTGGAGGCGACCGACGCCGTGCGGGCCATCGCCGGCACGGACGACCTCAACACCTACGGGTTCTGCGCCGGCGGGATCACCATGTCGGCGCTGCTGGCGCACCTGGCGGAGGCCGGTGACGAACGCGTCCACGCCGCCTGCTACACGGTGACCCTGCTGGATTTCTCCGAGCCCGCGCTGATCGGGTCGCTGCAGTCGGCGCCGTTGCTGCGGGCGGCCAAGTACCGCTCGCGCCGCAAGGGCATCATCGAGGGCCATGCCATGCGGAACCTGTTCAACTGGTTCCGCCCCAACGACCTGGTCTGGAGCTTCTGGGTCAACAACTACCTCATGGGCAAGTCGCCGCCGGCGTTCGACATCCTGGTCTGGAACAACGACAGCACCAATCTGCCGGCGGCGCTGCACGCGGATTTCCTGGATATCTTCGAGCGCAACGCGCTGTGCCGTCCGGGTGGCTGGACGGCGCTGGGCACGCCGGTGGACCTGGGGCGCGTCACCCTGGACAACTATGTGACCGGCGCGGTCAACGACCACCTGACGCCCTGGAAGGCCTGCTACCGGACCACGCACCTGCTCGGCGGCGAGAGTACCTTCGCGCTCAGCCACGCCGGCCACATCGCCAGCATCGTCAATCCGCCCGGGAATCCGAAGTCCAGCTACTGGATCGGCGAGGAAGCGGTCGCGGAACCGGAGGACTGGTTCGCGAATGCCGACAAACGCCAGGGCAGTTGGTGGGAGCACTGGCTCGACTGGATAAGCGCGCGTTCCGGCGAGGAGGTCGAGGCGCCGGCGCGGCTCGGCAACGAGCGTTTCCCCGCCGGCGAGCCGGCGCCCGGCACCTACGTCCACCAGCCGGAGTAAGGGCACGGATCCGCCGGCCCGGCCGCGCATGACGCCGGAAGCGGGTTCCCGATAAAGAACGGGGCCCCGGCAAGGGGCCCCGTCCGTTCCCGCCTAGCGGGGTTCGCGGGCTACAGTTCCACGCGCTGGAACAGCAGGTCCGTCATTTGGACGGTGCCCGCCGGCGTCTTGTCGAAGACAACCTCCAATGCCTGCAGGTGCTGGAAGTCCACGCCTTCGAATTCCGTCAGCGGGATGTCCACGGCATTGAGCGTGGTCTTGCGCGAGCCATCCTCGTCGTAGTGGTCGTCGCCCGGCGGGTAGAACAACGCGGCGCTGTAGTCGCTGGCCGTGAGCACGGCGCGTTCGCCGTCGACGTCCTCGAGGACGATGTCGAAGTCCTGGCCGCCGACGTTGTCGAGGTCGTCGTGCGAGATGCCGACCCGGAAGGACACCACCTGGTAGTCCGTGACGTCGAGGTCCATCAACTCGGTACGGTATGTCGACGGCACATCCCAGCTCATGTAGAGCATCTCGGCGGTGTTGTAGGTGGGCACGGCCATGTCACAGCCTTCGCCCGGCCGGCCGTCGGTCTGGCAGGTGCCATAGTCCGAGAAGCCGTAGAAAGTCACCGCGCCACCCAGGTTGTTGGTGGTCAGGCTGGCCGAGTCCAGGGTGTCGTCGATCAGCAGCCGGTAGTCGGGCGGGGCGAGGATGCTGAGCAGATAACGGTCCTCGCAGGGGGCGACGCCGTCGGGACAGATGTTGTCGGGCACCGTTGTCTGACCGTTCCAGTAGTCGGCGAACTGGGTCTCGCCGCCGATGAAGTACCGGAAGAACGAACTGATGAAGAACAGCCCCTGCGCCTGCTGCAACTCGATCGAATCGCGTCCGTTATCGGGGGCGTTGGTACCGCACCAGGCGTCGTTCAGGTCGTTGTCCCAATAGACCCAGTCGTCCGGATTGGAATCGGTGGCCCATACCGAATTGTAGTAGTTGTGATTGGCGCCCATGGGGATGAGCTGGAACTTCGGATAGGGATCGCCCGGATCGGCGTAACGGGACGTGTCGAAAGCGAAGTTGCCCATCAGGTCCTCGACGTCGCCGTCGCAGTAGCCGGCCAGCGAGAGGAAGGCCACATTGGAAACGGTCTGGACGTTGTAGTCCGTCGGCGCCAGCGAGAATACCGCGGTGATGTTGTGCGGGTTCATTTGCCGGCGGTTGTAGATGACCGTCTTGTTGACGCCCTCGCCTCCGCGGGAGTGGCCCATGATGCCGATGGCACTCATGTCGAGCTTGCCCAGCAGCATGTCCAGGCCCTGCCCGCCCATATCGTTGATGTCGCGGAATTCGTCCAGGGTCCGAACGACCAGCGCGGCCCGTGCCTGCGCACCGGTATCGCCGCTGCTCGGGCCGCTGTCGTTGTCGTTGATGTCGTTGGCGTCGACCGAGATCACGGCGTAGCCGTGACTGACGAGATTTTCGCTGATGTACTCGTAGCCACGGTAACTCGGGATCGGGTTATCGCAATCGTCGTCGTCGATGCCCCATCCGTCATAGCAGGTGCCGTGCCGGCCGTGCAGGAACAGGACCAGCGGGAACGGTCCGGCCTCGCCTTCCGGATACTGGATATAGCCGTGTATGTCGGTCTCGTAGATGTCCCCGTTCTTCGGATCGGTCACCTCCATGCGACCGAAGTCGTACTCCTCCTCGGCCACGGTATAGGCACCCATGGGCGAGGGATCGGCTGCGATGCCGGTGTAGACGCTGTCGGGCGCCGCCGAGCCGGTATCACCGTCATCGCCGCCGGACGAGCTGTCGTTACAGCCGGCCAGCCCCAGGGCGGCGGCGAGCCATAGCGCGCTCATGACCTTGAAACGGATTGGTGAGCGTAAAGTCCCCATGTCGGATGTCCCCTTCTGTTGACCGGAATCGGAGGCCGGTTCGGGGCCTTTCGGTACGTCCCCGGTGGCGGCCTTTTTGGTTGTGCCGGACGTTCCTGGACGGATCGAGGCGTTGCCCCGCGAGGTTCGTCTCGGCGGTCGACGCGACACCGGGTCACGGCGGCGGGAATGCGAGGAAGGACGATTCCCGTCGGCCGCGGTGACGATGGCGCGTCGGCAGTGATTCAGCACGTAACGTGCCAGGCCTTCGAGGGAAGGGGAAAAGTTAATTATTTCATGAGCATTTATGGCGATGTAAGCTATTTCTTACACGGGAAGACTTCCGTAATTGCCCTGTATTGAAGCGAAATGTAAGCGATTGGGCCCTTGCGTTGTGCATCGCACAATTTCAGTTCATTGGTTTTATATGCACCAAAAAGGGGCTAAATAATTATTTTTCATTTTTATTACATAAAAATAACATTGAAAACGTCACGGAAGGCGCTGTTTACATCTTTTTATGTAATTGGTGTCACGCTGCTCCGCCCTGCCTTCGGCCGTCGGTCTGCCAGAACGTCCGTATCTGGCATTCTTCTTGTATCGATTCTGGAATGGCTCGAATCCGGAAGATCGGTATGGCGCCCGGGGCGATGATGCGGCTCGCGGTTTTACCCCGGTGGCGGTTGTGGTGCGGCGTGCCGATGTTGGTTCTCGCCGTCGGCTGCGGCGGTGGCGGCGGCGGGCAGGAAGATGACGGCGCCGCCCCGGATGGCCTGGACGCCGCATTGCTGCGTCTGGCCGGTGAACGGCACGGCATGGACGGCGATCCCGCGAGCGAACGGGGCCTGGTCCAGGTGCCGCCCGACAGCGATCCCATGGTCAAGTTGGGACAGATCCTGTTCTTTTCGCAGACGCTCTCGGGTGGCTTCGACAGTGCCTGCGGCACTTGTCACCATCCGGACTTCGCCGGTTCCGACGGGCTTTCGATCGCGGTCGGCGTCGTGCCGGAAAGGCGCTCCATCGTCGGCCCGGAGCGGCGGGTGGATCATCGGCGGGATCCGGATCCACGAGCCGACGGCGGTCCCAACATGCATCGGAACAGCCTCACCACCTTCAATGCCTCGTTGTTTGACCGGGCCATGATGTACGACGGTCGCGTCTTCGTGCTCGACGACCGGATAGTGCCCGGCGGGCACGGCCAGGATATACGCACGCCGGAGTCGGGGAATACCGCGGACACCACGCCCCTGGACGGGCTCATGGAGTTCAATACGAAGAACCCCCTGGTCAACGACAACGAGATGCGGGGGTTTCTCTACACCGATCTGACGACGCCGGTCGCCTACCGCGAACGTCTGGTCGCGCGTCTGCGCGGGCAGGCGGATACCCGCTACCTGGATGATCCGGTTGCCGCGGCCGGAAACTGGCTGGCGCTGTTTCGCGACGCCCTCGGCGAACCTCGCGGCACCGCGGAGGAATTGATCACGATCGGCGTCGTGCAGCGCGCGCTGGCGGCCTACATCGATGCCGCTATCTTCGTGGATACGCCATGGCGCTCGTACCTGGAAGGCGATCGTTCGGCCCTGTCCCGGGACGCCAAGCGCGGGGCGTGGCTGTTCCTGGCGCCGCCGGACGAGGGCGGTCTCGGCTGCGCGGTCTGTCATGCCGGGGACCGGTTCACTGACGAGGGCTATTACAATGTCGGCTTCCCGCAGATCGGTCGCGGCTTCGGGCGGGCAGACCGCAAGGATTTCGGACGTTGGTCGCAGAGCCGCCGTGCCGAGGACATCCATGCCTTCCGCGTGCCCAGCCTGCTCAACGTCGCGCGTACCGCTCCCTATGGTCATGCGGGCACGTTTGCCTCGCTCGCGCGGACCATCGCCTACCACGCCGATCCGAAAGGGCAGGTCGATCTGTTCGATTTCAGCCTGCAGCACCTGGAACAGTTCCGGGGGCGCGGGTCCCTCTACGGTTATGCCGAGTCGCACACGCGCGAGGCGATGGCCGCCGGCAGCTTTACCGCGGTCGAGCGGCTTTTACCGCGGCGAGCCCTTGGCGCCGACGAGTTGCGGCAATTGACGGCGTTCCTCGAGAGCCTGACCGACCGGTGTGTCGCGGACCCGTCTTGCGTGGGCCGCTGGACGCCGGCCCCCGGCGAGGATCCGGACGGGCATCTGCTTGTGCGCGGCGACGGTACCGCCGCGCCGGTCGATATCGATGCCGAAAGGCCCGCGCACTACCCCGACGAGGTCGCGCTCGCGTTTCCGGGGCTCGCGCCGCGCGCGACTTTCGCCGACGTCGAGGATTGCGCGCCGGCGCCCGCTCTGGGGGATAACACGGGCGAAGCCCGCTTTACATTGCGTTCCGCTGACCCCGGTTTCGGTCTCGCCGACCCGCACGGTTTCAGCGCGGAAACATGGTTCGTCGAGGATCGTTCGCAGCTAGAGGCGGTAATGATCGCCGGCGGTGTCACCGCAACCTACCTCAACGACGATTGCTGGCCGGATCTCGCCTTCGCCGGCGGCGACATTGCCGGTATGCGTTTCTACGAGAACCTGGCCGGTACCGCCTTCCGGCCATTATCGGGCTTGCTGGACGGCGATCCGGGCAGCGCCTTCACCGGCGTGGCCGTGGCGGACCTGGACGGGGACTACCGCCGCGAGTTGCTGTTGACCAATCTTTTCGAAGGCGAGATACCGATCTACTCGCCGACGGCCGGCGGGCGTTATGCACGGATCGCCGGATTGCCCATGGCCCGCCATACCTTTGCGATCTCGTTCTCGCCGCTCGACGAGACCGGCTACCCCTATTTCTATACCTCGCACTGGTCGGCCGGAAGCGGCAACGCCGGCACATCGCCCGCCCTGTGGCGCAATGACGGCCGCCTGTTGCGGCCGTGGGACGAGGAGGCGGGGACAACCTCCGCGCACGTGGATCAGCGTTTCAACTTTACTTCGAAATTCGTCGATCTCACCGGGGACGGCCATGCCGACCTGTTGATCGCATCCGATTTCGGGACCTCCCAGACCCTGGTCAACGATGGCGACGGCGGTTTCGTCAACGTCACGGACGAAGAGGTCGTCACCGACGAGAACGGCATGGGTGCCACCCTGCTCGACGCCGACAACGACGGCGGACTGGAATGGTTCGTGACCTCCGTCATGCACCCGGGCCGGGACAAACCCGCCGGCAATTGGGGCGTGACCGGCAACCGCCTGTACCGGAACGTCGGCGCCGGCGGGCACCTCCGGCTGGAGGATGTCACGGACGCCGCCGGCGTGCGCGACGGCGCCTGGGGCTGGGGTGCCTGTGCCGCCGATTTCGACAACGATGGTTTTGTCGATCTGTTCCACGTCAACGGTTTCGGGCATATCCCCGCGTCGGTGGACGACGGCCGGACCAAGGAGAAATATGATCGGAGCACGGCGGCGTATTTCCAGGACAAGCCCGCGCGGCTGTTCATGAACGATGGTGACGGCACCTTCACGGAACGTGCTTCGGCCTGGGAGATAGACACGCCTTCCGAGGGACGCGGGGTGGTGTGTTTCGACTATGACCGGGATGGCGACGTCGACGTGGTCGTGCTGGATCACTCCCGCGGGTTCCAGTTCTTCGAGAACCGGATCGGACACGGCGAGGGGCGGCGTTTCCTGGCCGTGAGACTGGTGGGGGCGGCGCCCAACACGGACGCCATAGGCGCCCGTGTCCGGGTCACGGCCGACCCCGGCAACGGCCACGGTAGCCAGACAATGCAGCGGCTGGCCCAGGCCGCCAGCAACTACAGCAGTCAGAATCCGCCGGACCTGCACTTCGGTCTCGGCACGGCAGCGAAGGTCACGCGGCTAAGCGTGACGTGGCCCGACGGGACCGAGCTGGTCTGCGACGAAATTCCGGCCAACCGTTTCCTGGTGCTGGACCGGCGTGATGGTTCGGCCGCCTGTGCCGCGCCTTGAACCGCCGCCGAAAGTAAAATTTTTTATATAATAAAATCAACAAGTTATGATTCAATCGCGTAGTCTCTCCGTTTCGACCGTGCGGTTTTTCCTCATTGTTGCGTTTTAGTTACTGAGGCGCCCCACACGGGCCGTGCCCGCGGGCGCCGGAATTGGGTTCGACGGTTTCCGGTCGACCGCCTCGGCGATCGGCGCGGATGCCGGGACAGCGCGAGAGGTCCGCGGGCCGCTCGGCGCGCTATTCCTGTTGGCAGGCAGATATTCCGCCAGATGAGGGACACGATGAGACATCAGACGACGAAGCGACGCGCCGGTCCGCCGCTGGCGGCGGGTGCGGCCCTGGCCGCCGTAGTGGCGGCCGCGGGCATGCCGGCGGCCGCGGAGAAGCTGGATTCGGCCCTGGAGAACAGCGAGCGCGCGGTCGAGGACACGCAGGGTTCGCAGCAGCGGATCGATCAGCTCGACGCGCAGGCCCAGAAGCTGCTCAACGACTATCGCGCGAACCTCAAGCAGTTGGAGCAGTTGCGCCGCTACAACCAATCCCAGCGGCGCCAGATCGACGCGCAGGAGCGCGAGTTGACCTCGCTGCGCCAGGACATCGACAACATCTCCAGTCTGCAGCGTTCGGTGCAGCCGCTGATGGAGGACATGCTCGACGCGCTGGAGAAGCTGGTGGCCGCGGACATCCCGTTCCTGCCCGCCGAGCGCCGCGACCGCATCGAGCGCCTGAACGCGATCATGGACGATCCCGAGCAGTCGCCCGCGCAGCGCTATCGTCTGATCGTCGAGGCCTACCAGATCGAGAACGAGTACGGCCGCACCATCGAGGCCTATCGCGGCGACGTCACGGTGGACGGCACCGAGTACGAGAACGCGGAGTTCCTGCGCATCGGCCGCCTCGGTCTGGTCTTCAAGACCGACGACGACAAGGTGCTGAAGATCTACGACGCCGACGCCGATGCCTGGCGCGATCTCGACCATGCCTTCATGGACGAGGTGAAGACCGGCCTGCGCATGGCGCGGGAGCAGATTCCCCCGAAACTCCTGACGGTGCCGCTCCCCGCGCCGGAACAAGCGAACGAGCAGGAAGGATAGGCAGATCATGAACACGGCGATCACCAACCGAGCCCTCCGTCCCCGTCTTCGCCTGCTGGGCGCGGCCCTGCTCGCGGCCGCGACCGCGCTTCCGGCGGCCCCGGCCGCGCTCGCGCAATCCGGCGGGCAGGAGGCGGACAAGTCCCCGCTGACCCTCGACGAGGCGGTGCGCGCCATCCGCGAGGAGCGACGCGCCGTCAGCCGCGAGAACGAGGCCCGCGAGCGCCGCTTCCTGGAGAAGCGCAACGAGCGGCAGGCCGAGCTCCGGCGTATCCGCCGGCAGGTCGAGGAGGCCGAGCAGCAGGCCGCGCAACTGGAGCGCGTGCGCAACGAGAACGAGCGCAAGCTCGACGAACTGCGTCAGCAGCTCGCGGAGCGCCAGGGCGAGTTCGGCGAGCTGTTCGGCGCCGCCCGCGCCGCGGCCGCCGACCTGCGCGACCAGCTCAAGGATTCGCTGGTCTCGGCGCAGTTGCCGAACCGTGGCGACAAGCTGGACGAGATCGCCCAGGCGGGCTCCCTGCCGACCGTCGAGCAGCTCGAATACCTCTGGTTCACCCTCTTGGAGGAGGCGCGCCAGCAGGCCAAGGTGGTGCAGTTCGACGCCGGCGTCGTGGGCACCGACAACCAGCCGGTGCAGCGCGAGGTCACCCGCGCGGGGCCCTTCGTGGCCTTTTCGGACGGCCGTTTCCTACAGATGGTCAACGGCCGGCTCAAGTATCTGGCGCGCCAGCCCGGCGGCGGCGCCAACGCGGCCGCCGAGCGGGTCGAGACATACGAGGGCGACGGTTTCGTCGCCGGCGTGATCGACCCGTCCCTCGGCTCGCTGCTCAGCCTGGTGGTGGAATCGCCGACGCTGCTCGAGCGCATCCAGCAGGGCGGCGGCATCGGCTACGCCATCATCGTGGTGGCCCTGGCCGGCGTGCTGCTGGCCCTGTACAAGTGGCTGTCGCTGACGCTGGTGGCCCGCAAGGTGCAGGCCCAGGCGCGCAGCATGGAGCCCTCCCGCGACAATCCGCTGGGCCGGGTGATGCTGGCCTACGAGGAGAACCGCGGCACCGATATCGAGACCCTGCAGCTCAAGCTGGACGACGCGGTGCTCAAGGAGTTGCCGCGCCTGGACAGCGGCCTGAACATCGTCAAGGTGCTGGCCGCGGTCGCGCCGCTGATGGGCCTGCTGGGTACCGTGATCGGCATGATCGTGACCTTCCAGGCGATCACCCTGTTCGGCACCGGCGATCCCAAGTTGATGGCCGGCGGCATCTCGCAGGCCCTGGTGACCACCGTGCAGGGTCTGATCGCGGCGATCCCGCTGCTGTTGCTCCACACCTTCGCGTCCGGCGCTTCGCGCCGCGTCGGCGAGGTGCTCGAGGAGCAATCGGCGGGCATGGTCGCCGAGTACGCCGAGAAGCGCGGCTGATCGGGGCGCTGGCGCGATGGACCTGCTCAACCCGGCCAACGCGTTCGCGGCGATCGCCGAATACCTCCGGGCCGGCGGCCCGGTGGTGGTGGCGATCCTGGTGTCCACCTTCCTGATGTGGGTGCTGATCGTGGAGCGCCTGATCTACTTCGCCACCACCGAGCGTGCCCTGGCGCGGGAGAAACGCGAGACCTGGGCCGCGCGGGAGGACCACGCTTCCTGGTTCGCGCATGCCATCCGCGAGCGTCTGATATCCGAGCAACGGTTGGCCAACCAGCAATACCTGGGCGTGATCAAGGTGCTGATCCTGGTCACCCCGCTGCTGGGCCTGCTGGGCACGGTCACCGGCATGATCGAGGTGTTCCAGGTGATCACCTCGACCGGCGCCTCCAACGCCCGGCTGATGGCCTCGGGCATCTCCAAGGCGACGATCCCGACCATGACCGGCCTGGCGGTGTCGCTGTCCGGCATCTTCTTCATCAATGTCCTGGAGCGACGCGGCACGCGGACGGTGGCCGGGCTGGCCGACAGCCTGGACATCCATGTCGCGCCCGACACGGCGGCAAGCGGGGATACGGCATGACGCGCAGACTGACCCGCAAGCAGGAGGAACAGGCGGAGGTGAACATCACGCCGCTGCTGGATATCGTGTTCATCCTGCTGATCTTCTTCATCGTCACGTCGACCTTCCTGCAGGAGCAGGGCTTCGGCCTGAACTCGCCCAGTGACGAGCCACCGGAGGACGACACCCGGCCACCGCCGACCCTGATGCTGTCGGTGCAGGCCGACGGTTTCGTCCGGGTCAACAACGTGCGCCTGATCGACCCGCGCTCGGTGAAGCCGGTGGTCGAGGAGTTCACCGCGCGCGAGCCCCGCGGCGTGGTGCTGGTCAACGCCGCGCCCAAGGCCAAGGCCGAAACCACGGTCACGGTGCTGGACCAGGCGCGGCTGGCCGGGGTCGAACCCGCGGTCGGACTGCAGGAATCGCGGCGCTGACGGCCGCCCAAGCAAGCGGGAAACGGAACGTTAAGCCATGCTGAAACGACGGTCACCGAAGGTCGCGCGCAACGGCGAGGACGAGGAAGACGTCAACGTCACGCCGTTGCTGGATATCGTGTTCATCATGCTGATCTTCTTCATCGTCACGGCGACCTTCATCAAGGAGCCGGGCGTCGAGGTCGACCGGCCGGAGGCCGAGAGCGCGA
Organism: Salinisphaera sp. PC39; assembly: GCF_040361335.1. Taxonomy (NCBI): domain Bacteria; kingdom Pseudomonadati; phylum Pseudomonadota; class Gammaproteobacteria; order Salinisphaerales; family Salinisphaeraceae; genus Salinisphaera; species Salinisphaera sp. PC39. The sequence goes on from NZ_APNM01000012.1 coordinate 32,569, forward strand.
AGGAGCAGAAACTCGTTTCCATCCTGGTGGCGATCACCGCGGACAACGAGATCTGGATCAACCGCGAAAAGGTGCCGCTGGAGGGCGTCAAGGCCGCGATCGAGCGGCTTCGGCGGGAGAACCCGCGCGGCAGCGCGGTCATCCAGACCGACGCCGAGGCCCACACCCGCTACATGATCGAGGTCCTGCAGCGTATCCGCGAGGCGGGTGTGTCCGAGGTCGTCGCCGTCTCGACCAAGCGAAGCTGAGGGAACCGGATGCGATCGATCGCGCGACTCTTTACCGGCTTGCCCGCCGCCTTCCTGGTCACGGCGCTGCTGTTCCTGATCCTGGCCGCGCTGATCCACCAGGACGAGGAGGTCCGGCTCTCCGAGGACCGCTCGGTGGAAATCAACGTCACCCGGCAGCTCCAGGACTCCACCACGCGCGAGCAGGCGGAGTTCCAGCGGCCCGTGCTCGACCAGCCGCCGCCCCCGCCGCCGGCGGTCAACGATCCCAGTTTCCGGCCCAAGGTCTCGGGACAGATCGGCGAGCTGCCGGACTTCTCCCAGGCCGATCTGGATATCGGTACCGGTTTCAATCCGGACCGCGACGCCCAGCCCATGGTCCGCATCCCGCCGCAGTATCCGGGCCGCTGCCAGTCGCGTGCCGCGCCGGTCGAGCGCGTGGTGGTGGAATTCGATGTCTCGCCCGAGGGCCAGGTCGTGAACGCCCGGGCCATCGATTCCACCAATAGTTGTTTCGACCGGGCGGCCATCCGCGCCGTCGAGCGCTGGAAGTACGAGCCCAAGTTCGAGAACAACCGGCCGCAGCCGCGCTACGGCGTGCGCACCAGCTTCAAGTTCAAGAAGGCGGAATGACGCGGATGCGATACGTGAAGGCCTTACTCATCGGTTTTTCGCTGGCGCTGGGCGCGGTCGCCGCGGTGCCGGCGCTCGCCCAGCAGGACGGACAGGAGGAAGGGCGGGAGTCGCAGCGCGCGAAATCGCTCGATCCCCGGGTCGCCAAGCAACTGATGGGGGCCTACGAGGACCTGCAGAACGATCGTTACGCCGACGGGGTGGCCAAGCTGGACGACCTGCTGGCAAGCCGCGGCGATGCCATGAAGCCCTTCGACCTGGCCTCGGTGCTGCAGATCCGCGGCTCCGCGCTGGCCAACCTTGAGCGCTACGACGCCGCCCTGGACGATTTCCAGCGCGCCCTGGAACTGGGCGCGCTGCCCGATGAGCAAAATGTCCAGTTGCGTTTCAACGTGGCGCAACTCCATTTCCGGGCCGAGAACTACAGCGAGGCCATCCGCCACCTCAGGCTCTGGATCGAGCAGGCGGAGAAACCCGATCACAAGGCCTACTACATGCTCGCCGCGGCCCACTATTATCGCGAGGAGTACCGCGAGGCGGTGTCCCCCGTGCAGCGCGCGATCGAACTCTCGCCCAAGGCCAGCAGGCGCTACTACGAGCTGGCCAACATCATCTACGCCCAGGCCGGCCTCGACCGTCGGCGCGTGCCGCTGCTCAAGCGCATGGTCGAGTACTGGCCGGACGAAAAGACTTACTGGAAGCAGCTCGCGGCCGTCTACAACCAGACCGGCCAGCAGCGCAAGTCCTTCTCGACCCTGGAAGTGGCCTACCGCAACGGGCTGATCGACGAGGCGGACGACATCCTGTCGCTGGCGCAGTTCTACTCCGTCTACAACAACCCGCACCGCGGCGCCGAGCTGCTGGTGAAGGAGATGGAGCGCGGCCGGGTCGAGCGCAGCGTCGACAACCTGGAATTGCTGTCGCAATTGTGGAGTCAGGCCCGCGAGCACAAGAAGGCGATTCCGGTGCTGCGGGAGGCCGCGCGCAAATCGGACACCGGCGAGCTTTCCTACCGCCTGGGCCAGGTGTTGCTGGCCGACGAGCAGAACGAGGCCGCGGCGCGTGCCCTGGAGGCCGCGGTCGAGAAGGGCGGCTTGCCCGAGGACAAGCGCGCGGACGCATGGATGCTGCTGGGCACCGCCCGGTTCAACCAGGCCGGGCCCGGCGACCGCGAGCAGCGCGCCGAGGCGGACGCGGCCTTCGCCAGGGCGCAACGTTTCGACCAGACACGCCAGCGTGCCAAGGAGTGGCGCGGCTATATCGCCGCCATCAACCGCACCGAAAGCCGGCAGGCATCGCTCGAGGCCAAGCAGGAGGCGCGGCTCGCCGAAGCGGCACGCCAGCGCCAGCTCACCTCCTGCCGCGCGCAGCGCCTGTCCGGCGCCGAGCTCAGCGAGGAGTGCGAGGCCCTGTTCCGCGAATTGGCCGAGGACGGCGGCGATGGCACACCGGCGCCGGAAGACGGGGGCGACGACTGACGCCGACCCGGTTTAGACTGCCGCGGATGGCGCCCAGGAAGGGCGGCCATGACCATCATCACACAGGGAGGTGAACCGCATGCACCGGGAAACGATCCCGCGGGGGCGTCCGTTCCCGCTTGTCCCGATCCTGGTCATCATCTGGGCGTGCGCGGCCGCCGCCGGCGACCGCATCCGTCACGAGCGTGCCGAGCCGCCGGTGTCCTGGGAGACGCGGGACGGCCGCATCGACCACGGCAGCGTCTGCCGGGACTATCGCCGGGGTTCCATCGAGTACCGCGATTGCCGTGTCCACGCCGTCGAGCTCTTCGAGACACGCTGCCGCGAGCACACGGCGCGGCTCCGCGACGCGGGGCGGCAGGCCGGGCCGGCGTTGCGCCGGCGTCGCGAGATGTATTGCAGCGCGGCCGCCGGCTATCGGCCGCTGGATTGAGGCGGCCGGCTCAAGAGGACTCGACGTCCGCGTGACGCACCTCGCCGGGCAGGGTCGCGCCACCGACGGCGGTGTTGTTGCGCGGACGGGCCAGCTTGGCGCGGTAGAGTCGCGTGTCGGCGTATTCCAGCACCAGATCGGCGGTGTTGCGGTTGATGGATCCGCGGCCGTCGAACCGGTCCGGCGTGATGAGCACGCTGCCCACGCTGACCGTCAGGGGCAGGCCGGCGTCGGCCAGCGTTTGCTGGATGCGCCGGGCCAGGATGTCGGCGCCGTTGTCGGTGACGTCGTACCAGACCACGCAGAATTCGTCGCCGGCATAGCGCGCGGCGCAGTCCAGCGGCCGGTTGACGAGCTGGCGCAGCACGGCGGCCAGGCGCCGCAGGTTGCGGTCCCCGCCCAGATGTCCGTACTTGTCGTTGAACGACTTGAAGTCGTCGACGTCGATCATGGCCACCGCCACCGCGCGGCGGTCGCGGCGACCCATGTCCAGTGCCAGTTTGAGCGAGCGGTAGAGCGTGCGCCGGTTGGCCAGGCCGGTGAGGAAATCGCGCTCCATGTGGCGATGCAGCCGCCGCCGGAAGAGGAATTCGTAACGCTCGGCCCGCTCCAGCAGGTACTCGCCGATCAGCGCCAGCAGGGTGACCGCGCCCAGGAAATAGAGCGCGTACAGCAGGGGGCGCGCCTCGCTGGCGGCCCAGAGCTGGCTGGCGAGATAGAGCACGAACACCGCGGCGCAGAGCGCGAGCACGTGAAAGAAGCGCAACCCCGTGAACAGGCAGGCGAAGATCACCAGCGTGATGGTGGCCTCCCAGGCGAACGGCGGGCGGCCGCCGCTCGCCGGCAGCGTCGCCAGCAGGGCCGAGAAGGCGAGCGCGGTCCAGGCGACCAGCGCCAGCACCGCCCATTGCAAGTGGGCCGGCTGCAGTCGTCGCGGCAGGGTGGCGGCGAAAACCATCTGCGGCGCCGCCACCGCCAGGAGCAGCACGGCCGACTGGCCGGGGGTCAGGTGATGCCCCAGCCACAGGTAATCGAACACCACGAACACCACCTGCAGAAGGGCCGCGGCCACCAGACCGGCCGCCAGCAGGGGCCGGCGCCGTTCCAGCTTGGTGTCGCGGAAAAAGCGTTCGAGCTCGGCCTTGAAGCGGATATCGAGCCAATGGCCGCGGCGGCGCCAGACGGCGGCCAGCGCCGGCAGCGGGCCGGACTGCGGTGACGACATAACCGTGTGCTCCTTACTCCGGCGGTGCCGAGCCCTGACGGATTCGGGATCCCGGCCGCCGGGTCCATGCGTCCATGCTTGCCTTCGGCCGGCGATTTCCGCGGAGATCGGCGAACGGATACGCGCGGGTTGTGGGCGTATTGGAAAGTGCTTCAATCGGATCGATGTCCGGCCCGTCCGGTTGCCGCGGCCGAGGTACACGGCCCGAAGCAGAACATTACTGGAATCCGGGCGGATCGTCCTCCGCGTGAATTCGATGAACGGTGTAGGGCCGGACCGATAATTGCTGTGGGATTGCATGTTAGCGCCGGGCGCATAAGCCGCGGCCGACGGGCCGTAGGTATTCGCTTACGGCATCCGCCGTGTTTCGCCGCTACAGGCGGCACCCGCCGCCATGCAAAAAGAGGGCTGGCCAAAAGTCGGGCATGTGCACGGCGCGGGAAACGTTTCCCGGGCACGCTCGACTGTGTGGCGGATGGCGCCGCCGGCGGCCGAGCGGGGCGCCGGGAGCGCGCACGCGAATCGGACACACGGCGACGGGATATGGCGGCCGCTCCGCCGGACGTGGTGATAGCCGCCGTCGCCCAGCCAGGGGGGAAGGTATGCCAGAGGTGCCGGCCGGCGGTGCCGGATCGAACCGCATGCGCCCGGATCGCGGGAGGATCGTACCGGCCCAGGCCGCCGCGGCCGTGCTGGGCGGCCTGCTGGTGGCGGGCCTGGCCATCGGTATCATCGCCCGCGGCCTGCAGGGTTATGCGCCCGACGCGGCCAATTTTCTCTTGTTCTTCCTGATCTGGGCCCTGGCCGGTTTCGCCGCGGTGCAGGCGCCGGGGCCGGGCAAGGCGTGGCGGCGGATGCTGATCGCCGCCGGTTGCCTGTGCCTGCTCTGGCCGTTGGCCTCGTATTACCCGTTCGTCGGCTCGGAGATGCCCGGCGAGGACCGGGAGGGCGTGACCGCCCGGATGCCCGCCGGGATGCTGGCGGTATCGTCGTGGTTGGCACTGGGCCTGGTGCTGCTCGCCGCCGGCTGGCACTGCGGCCGCCGCGACGGCGGCCGCGTGGATCAGCGGACGCTGGCCGAGCGCGTGCGCAAGGGCTCCTGAGCCGCCGTTTCAGTCGTCGTCTTCGCCGCGGGTCATAGGAGTCACCGCCCCGATCATGGTGCGCACGTGGATGTCGCGCTGCGGGAACGGGATCTCGATGCCGTGTTCGCGGAACGCACGCGCGATCTCGGAGCGGATTTCGTGCGACAGCGGCATGATGTCGAGCATCCGGCGCACGAAGATGCGCACCTCGAAGTCGATGCTGCTGTCGCCGAAGTTGACGCAGAATACCGCCGGCGGCGGATCGCCGGCGATCTTGGTGTTGCGTTCGACCACGTCGGTGAGCACACGGTGGACCTGGTCGATGTCGGAGGCGTAGGCGACGCCCACCCGGATGATCACGCGGGTGATGGCGTCGGACAGGGTCCAGTTGGTCAGCTCCTGGGTGACGAAGGTCTTGTTGGGGACGATCTGCTCCTTGCGGTCCCAGTCCGTCAGGGTCGTGGCGCGGATGCGGATGCGGGTGACCGTGCCGGTCTTGTCGCCCACCGTGACCGTGTCGCCGACCCGGATCGGCCGTTCGAACAGGAGGATGATGCCGGAGACGAAGTTGGCCACGATCTCCTGGAGGCCGAAGCCCAGTCCCACGCCGAGGGCCGCGACCAGCCACTGTAGCTTGGACCACTGCGCCCCGATCAGCCCCAGGGCGACGATGGTGCCGACGATCACGATGGCGTAGGTGCCCAGGGTGGTCGCCGCGTAGCTGCCGCCGGGCCCCAGCCGCAGGCGGCTCAGGAGCGCGACCTCGAGCATGCCCGGCAGGTTGCGCGCGGCCAGTACCGTGAGCGCGCCCACCGCCAGCGCGAGCAGCAGGTCCTGCAGGGACACCGCCACTGGTTCCGCCCCCTCGATCGCCGGCGCCACCCGCCACAGGGTGACCCCGTCCAGGATGCCCAGGGCCGGAATCACGTCCGACCAGAGCGCGAGCAGGCCGGCCACGGCGACCACGCCCACCAGCAGCCGCAGCAGGGTCTGGGTCTGGGTGTTGATCGCCTGCAGGTCCATGCCGGGCTCGTCCACGGTCGCGGGCATGCCCTCGCCGGCGGATTCGGCCGCCTCGCGGGAAGCGCTCATGGTTCGCTCGGTCTCGCGTTGCTCGCGCCGCCGCGCCAGGGCGAGGCGGCGTTCGCGTATCGCCAGGGCCCGCAGCGCCAGGTGGTGCAGGATGATCACGGCCACCAGCCAGCAGGCGGTCAGAAACAGCGTGGATTCGAGCTGCACCGCCGTGTAGTGGTAGCCGTACAGCGCGAAGGCCGTCAGCGCCACCGGCAGCGCGACCGCGACGACTCGCAGGCCGCGCAGCCACGCGGCGATCCGGTCGCCGGCCTCGCGCTCCACCGCACGCAGGATGGCATGGGCGAACCAGGCGAGGGCGATCGAGGCCACGGCGAAGGTGGCGCGCCCCAGGCTGTCCCGGTACTGCTCGCCGACCGGCGCCTCGGTCAACGCCGTGAGCACCGTGGCCGGTGCCAGGATCAGCAACAGGCTCGGCGCGTCCAGGCGGATCGCGCGCAGCACGCGCTCGCCCCAGCGGAAATGACGTGCCGCCAGGCCGTCCCGGCGCGCGAGATTGAACAGGAACGACAGCAGCAGGAACACGAAGGCCGCGTCTCCCAGCCCCGCGCCCAGCGCGCGTCCGAAGCCGTCGGTTCCGGCAAGGGTCCGATCCGCCAGGATCAGGGCCACGGGCCAGGGCAGGGACAGCACGACCGTGCAGCCCAGGGCGGCGAGTGTCGCGGTGAAGCGGTCGCGCTCGACCCGCCCGATATCCGCGGCGCTGTCCGTGAGCCGGCGCCGGAACCAGCCCCGGCTCGCAAGCAGGCCCGCGAGCAGCAGGCTCAACAACAGCAACGACCCGGCGTTGGCGCGCATGGAGCCGGGCAGTGCGGCCGCGGTCGTTCGCCATTGGCCGGGGTTCGCCAGCCAGCCCCAGGAGCGCAACACGTCCATCGCCGTGTCGCGGTCCGCGGTCGGCGCGCTGGGCAGCCAGAACAGCCGCTCGCGGAGCAGGGCCTGGTAGTCGCCGATGCGTTCGCGCATGGCCCGGCTGACCCGGAAGTAGTCGTTCAGCAGGCCGATGTACTCGTCCACCGCGTCCCCGAGCTCGGCGATCAACTCGGCGCGGCGGTCGGCGCCGTCCTCGGCCTGGGACAGGCCCGCGGCCAACTCTTCCAGCCGGAACTGCTCGATGCGGGCGGCCTCGATCTGAGACTGCACCGACGCGAGCAGATCGGCGTCGAAATGCTGGCTCTGGAGGCGGTCGAGCCGGCGGCGCAGCAGCGACGCGAACTCGCCCGAGAGGTCCAGGCCGGCGGTGCCCAGGCGTTGCCGCAGCCCCTCGTATTCGGACGTCAGGCGTGTCAGCCGCTTGTTGAGCTCATCCAGGCGCCGGCGCAGCTCGGCCACGGCGCGTCGCCGTTCCGCCAGCGCCGTTTCCAAGGCGGCCGTTTCCGCGCGGATGCCGGCACCGGATTGGGCCGGCTCGACGAGCTCGATCTCGGCGGGCGCCGGCGGCGGCTCGTCGAGGACGGCGACCGGTTCCCGGGCGGCGCCCGTCGCCGTCCAGACGACCAGCGCGGCCAGCAGCAGGCCGGTCCGGCACCGGCGCGGGACGCGGGAATCGGACAGCGGTCGTGAGCCCAGGGTCGTCGGGTTCATGCGGCGATCGGTTCCTTGGTTCGGGTAGCCGGATAGTGCCGGTATCGTCGGCAGCGGTGGCCCCCTGTCGACGCCGGCGGCCACCGGACCAGTATACTCGTGGGGACCCATCCGCCACCGGATCGACGATGCAGGCCAGCGAACGGACAAGCGGCGGCGCCGCAGGGCCGTCGCCGACGACCGCGGCGGGACGCGGGCGGTTGGCGGTGTGCCCCGCCTGCGACTGGGTCATGCGTCTGCCCGATCTCGCGCCGGGGGAGTCGGCGCACTGTCCCCGCTGCGAACGCCGCGTGGCGACCGCGCGGCGCGGCGGTCACCAGGCCGAGATCGCGCTGAGCGTGGCCTGCCTGATACTGCTGGCGATGGCCCTGCCGTTCGATTTCCTCGGTTTCGAGACGCGCGGCGCCGACCGCGACATCGTCCTGCTCGACACCGCGGCGGCGTTGTTCGACTACCGCTACGTGTTCCTCGGGGCGCTGGTCGCCGCCACCACCGTGGTGCTGCCCGCGCTGTATCTTTCGATCGCGCTCTACCTGAGTGCGGGGTTGGCCCTGGACCGGCCGCTGCCGGGGGCGCGCCTGCTGGGGCACGCCCTGCAGCCGATCCGGCCCTGGCTGATGAGCGACGTGTTCCTGGTCGGGGTCCTGGTGAGCCTGGTCAAGATCGTGTCGCTGGCCGAGATCCGCCTGGGGCCGTCCTTTCTCGCGTTCGGGATTTATGCCGTGCTGTTCCTGCAGACCCTGACGCTGTTCGAGCATCGCCGTTTCTGGGAGCGCTTCGGCGAGGGCGGCGGCCTGCCGCGCACGCTGACGGCGGGCCGCCCGGCCGCGGCCCAGGGGCTGCGCGCCTGTGCCTCCTGCGAGCACCCGGCGCCCGCGGACGGGCGTTGTCCGCAATGCGGCCGGCGCCACGCCGGCGTCGGGTTCGACCGAATCGAGGCCACCTGGGCCCTGCTCCTGGCGGCCGCCATCCTGTACGTGCCGGCCAACGTCTATCCCATCATGCGTACCGACTGGCTCGGCGACAGCCGGCCCTCGACCATCGTCGGCGGTGTCCTGCAATTGGTGGACAGCGGTTCCTGGCCGATCGCGGCGGTGATCTTCACCGCCAGTATCGTGGTGCCCATCGGCAAGATCGCCGCCCTGGCGTGGCTGTGCCTGTGCGCGCGGTCGCACCGGCCGCGCGGCCGGCGCACCAACATGCGGCTGTACCGGCTCACCGAGGTCATCGGCCGCTGGTCCATGATCGATGTGTTCGTGGTCGCGGTGTTGGCCGCCCTGGTGCGGTCCGGCCATATCGTGTCCGTGCATCCCGGGCCGGCCGCGGCGGCCTTCGCCGCGGTGGTGATCCTGACCATGATCGCGGCCATGACCTTCGACGCCCGTTTGATCTGGGAGCCGGACGACGGCCGGCGACGGAGGGTGCCGGCATGAGCGCGGATCTGGAGAACGCCCGCCGCCGGCCGCCGCGGCGGCTGCGGATCTCGCCGGTCTGGCTGATCCCGCTGGGGGCGGCCCTGGTCGGGGCGTGGCTGGTCTACCAAAGCCTGTTGTCCCGCGGGCCGGAGATCGTCCTGCAACTCGAGGACGCCGAGGGTCTGGAGGCCGGCCAGACAGCGGTGAAGGTGCGCAACGTGCCGGTGGGCACGGTGCAGGCGCTGCGCCTGTCCGACGACTACGCCGGTGCCATCGCCGAGGTTCAGATGGACCCGGATACCGAGCCGCTGCTGGTCGCGGACAGCAAGTTCTGGGTGGTCAAGCCGCGCGTCGGTCGCCGCGGCGTGAGCGGCCTGGATACCATCCTCTCCGGCGCCTACATCCAGATGCGGCCGGGGGATGCCTCCGAGCCCGCCCGGCGTTTCCAGGTGCTGGCGCAGCCGCCGGTGACCCAGCCCGGCGTGCCCGGCATCACCATCGACCTGCTCAGCCAGGGGGACAATTCCCTGAACGTCGGCGATCCCGTGGTCTACCAGGGGCAGACCGTCGGCAAGATCGAGGCCGCCAGCTTCGAGCCGGCGGCCATGCGCATGCGTTACCGGGTGTTCATCGAGTCGCCCTACGACGAGTTGATCACCGAGAACACCCAGTTCTGGGGGCGTTCCGGCATCGAGTTCCGGGTCAGCTCCGAGGGGGTGCGCGTGCGTGCCGGCTCGCTGGAGGCGATCCTGGCCGGCGGCGTCAGCTTCGGGGTGCTGGAGGGCATCGTGCCCGGCGAGCGGGTCGAGTCCGGCGCCGACTTCCGGCTGCACGTCTCGCGCGATGCGGCCCAGCAGGACCGTTTCGACGAGCGCATCGACTATGTCGTGCTGTTCGAGGAATCGGTGCGCGACCTGTATCCCGGCGCCTCGGTCGAATACCGCGGCATGCGGGTGGGCACCGTGGCGGATGTGCCGTTCTTCAGCGAGGATTTCGAGTCCACGCTGAACGAGGACTTCCGGATACCGGTACGGATCACCTTCGAGCCGCAGCGGCTGGCGCCCATGTGGTCCGAGCGCACGGTCGCGGACTGGCGCCGGCGCCTGGACGACCTGTTCGATCGCGGGCTGCGCGCCAACATCAAGCTCGCCAACCTGCTCACCGGGGCCATGTTCGTGGACCTGAAGTTCACCGACGCGGGACCGTCCGAGGGGCCGGAGCGCATCGGCGACTACCCGGTGTTCCCGAGCCGCAGCGGTGGTTTCGTCGGTATCGAACAGAAGGTGTCGCGGCTGGTGGACAAGCTCAACGACCTGGAGATACAGCCGCTGGTCACCGACCTGCGCGGCACGCTCGACGAGACCCGGGGCCTGATGGCGAACCTCAACACCCTGTTGGAGGACGACGAGACCCGCCGGCTGCCGGGCCAGTTGCGCGCCGCGCTCGAGGAGATGCGCCGTACCCTGGACGCCTACCAGCGCGGCGAGCCCGTCTACGAGAGCCTGGAGCGTTCCCTGCAGCGCCTCAATCGCGTGCTGGAGGACCTGCAGCCGCTGGCTGAGACCCTGCGGGAACGGCCTGACGCCCTGATCTTCGGCCGCGACGCCGAGGACGACCCGACCCCGAGGGCCGCGCCATGATCCGACGCCTCGCCGCCGTCGTCGCGGGCCTCGGTCCGTGCCTGCTGCTCGCCGCCTGCGCCGCGTCGGTGCCGCCGCCCGAGCGTTATCTGCTGATGCTGCCCGAGCCCGAGCCGGGCCCGTTGCCGGCGCCGGAGACGCGCGTGGCGGTGCATGTGCAGGGTATCCGCCTGGCGGACTATCTCGCGGGTTCCGGCATCGTCTATCAGGTGGGGCCGGGCCGCGTGCACGCGGCCGCGCAACACCGCTGGGCGAATCCGCTGGCCGCGCAACTGCGGCGCGGGCTGCGTGATGCGCTTGCGGCGGATCCGGCCGGCGTGGTGCCGGTGTCCGGGCCGGGTCCCGGCGTGCACCGTCTCGCCGTCGTGGTGGACAGTTTCCAGGGCCGGTTCGACGGTGTCGCCCGCGTGGCCGGCGAGTGGCGCCTGCACGGGCCGGACGGCGCGCTGCTGGTCGGGCGCCGTTTCCGGGTGGATGTCCCCCTGCGCGAGGATGGCTACCCGGCCCTGGTGCGGGCCCTGTCCGAGGCCTGGGGAGACGTGGCCGCCGGGATCGCGGCCGGGATTGCCGATGTGGGCCGTGATGGCTGACCGGTCGCGGGATCGCCGCGGGCGACGGCGGCGGTCCGATGACCGCGCCCACGGGCGTCGTGGCGCGCACGGGCAGCGGCATCGAGCCTTCGGTGCCGAGACAATGATGGATATCCCCACTCGCATGGTGTCAGTATTCGCCTGCCGGGGGCGTGACGGTGCCCCGGTCCGCCCCGGCCGGGAGGTCGACCAGGAAGTGCCCGATATGTCGCCGAGCGCCCGCACGCCATGGATACACGGCCCGCGACCGGCATCATCGCCGCCTATCGTGGCCGGAGGCACGGCCTGACCGTGGACGACACCACCCGCACCTCGAGCGTGCGCCGGGTCCATCGCCGGACATCGGGCCTGTTGCGCTTCCAGCGGCGCGTGGAGCGGGAGTTCGTCGCCGATTACCGCCGGCGCGGTATCGCGCTGGCGCGCTTCACCATCGTGGCCGCCTTCGTACTCCACTGGGCGGCGATATTCGCGGACCGGAGTCTGCTCGGAAACCACCTGATCGAGCCATGGCCGGCCCTGGGCATGTACGGACTCGGTCTGCCCATGGTGACGCTGTACGCCGTGCTGGCGTTCAGTGCCCGCAGCGGCCGGCTCCTGTTCGCGTTGGCGCCCTATATCGTCGCCGTCAACGGCGCGGGCGTGTCGATGGCGCTGTTGACGGCCGGTGAACACGAGGGCGCGCCGGGGCTGCCGCACACCTTGATCCTCCTGAATCCGGTGTTCACGCTCCTGCTGAGCGGCATGCTGCTGCGCCAGGCATTGCCGGCCGCCTTGTTCGTGCTCGCCTGGCACGCGAGCCTCACCCTGTCGCTGGATTACCCGCCGCCGGTGATGGTGTCTGACGGGTTGGTGATCGTGGGCAGCGTGGCGATGTCGCTCGTGGGCGGCTGGCAGATCGAGAGCTGGCAGCGCGCGGCCTGGCTGCGCGAGCGCGAGTTCCGGAGGTTGGCCGACCGTGATCAGCTCACCGGGCTGGCCAGCCGGCATCTGTTGTTCCTGCGCGGCGAGGCGTTGCTGCGCGCCGCGCGCGAGACCCGGAGCTCATTGAGCGCGTTGATGATCGACGTGGATCATTTCAAGGAGTACAACGACCGCTATGGGCACGCCGCCGGCGACGAGTGCCTGCGACGCATCGCCGACGTGATCCGGGGCCTGGTCGGCGATGCCGGGGACATCGCCGCCCGCTTCGGCGGCGAGGAATTCCTGGTGCTGCTACCGGGCCGGGGGCCGCGCGAGGCGATGCGGGCGGCCGAGAATCTGCGCGCCCGGGTGGCGGCGCTGCCGATGGGCGACGGTGATTCGCCGCGTTTGTCGGCGAGCATCGGTGCGGCCACCGCGCCCCGCGGGGACGTGCCCGACCTGGACAGCCTGATCGCGCTTGCCGACGATGCCATGTACCGCGCCAAGCGCGGCGGCCGCAACCGGGTGGTCGCCGCGGCCTGACTTCCCCGCCGCCCTGTTCCGCCGGGTCGCGGCGGGCCTGCTGGCCCTGTGCGCCGCCGGCTGCGCGCCTTCGCCGCCGGCGGGCGCCGCCCGCGACTGTCCCGGCGCGCGGTCCGTGACCGTGATCGACCACGGCCGGCATGTCGGGCTGATCCTGCCACGATCCGACCTGGTGGCGACCGTGTCCGGTCTCGCCGAATACCTGCCGCCGGCGGAGAACGTCGAGATCGGGTGGGGCGATGCCGCCTATTACCGTGCCGACGACCCGGGTGCCGGTCTCGCGCTGCGGGCGGCATTGTGGCCGACGCCCGCGGTGCTGCACCTGGTGACCGTTCCGGCGGATGTCGCGTCGTTCTTCCCCGCCGGCGGGATCGCGACGGTACCCGTGACGCGCGAGGGCTACCGCGAGCTGCTGGCGTTCGTCGCGGGGGCGTTCGCCCGCGATGCCGGCGGCGGGCCCCGGCGGCTCGGCCCGCCGCTCTACGGTGACGGCGGCTTCTTCGCGGCCGAGGGACGCTTCCATCTCCTGCATACCTGCAATACCTGGGTGGCCCGGGCGCTGGCGCGCGCCGGTGCCCCCGTCACGGCGCGCTGGACGCTGACCGCCGATGGCCTGATGGCGCAGCTCCGCGGGCTCGGTTGTCCGGACGGGGGTGGCGCCTGAGCGGCGGGCGGCGGACACTGTCGAAGCCGCCGGCGGACGGCGGGATGACACGAACTACAACGCCACGGGGGTGGGAATCATGGCGAGAATGGATATATCCGGACGCACGGCGCTCGTGACGGGGGCGTCCAGCGGCCTGGGCGTGGATTTCGCGCGCGAGCTCGCGCACCGCGGCGCCCACGTGGTGCTGGTGGCGCGCCGCGAGGAACGCCTGGAGATGGTCGCCGACGAGATCCGGCGCGACCACGGCGTGGTCGCCACGCCCCTCGCCCTGGACCTGGGCGAGGCGGACGCGCCCGCGCGGCTGCACGCGATGCTGGCGGAGCGGGGCACCGGGGTGGACCTGTTGATCAACAACGCCGGCTTCGGGGTGTTCGGCGACGCGCTCGATATCGACTGGGAGCGCGAGAACGCCATGCTGCAGCTCGATATCGTGAACCTGGTGCGGATGTCGAAGCTGTTCGCCCGCGACATGACGGCGCGCGGCTTCGGGGCCGTGCTCCAGGTGGCCTCCACCGGCGCGTACCAGCCGTCGCCGGGCTACGCCAGCTATGCCGCGGCCAAGTCGTTCGTGCTCTCCTACGGCTATGCCCTGGACCACGAACTGCGCGGCACCGGCGTATCCTGCACCGTGGTCTCGCCGGGTGTGACCGCCACCGAGTTCCTGGCGGTGTCGGGCCAGGAGAAAACTTGGTTCCACAAGCTGACGATGATGGAAAGCGCCGATGTCGCCCGCATCGGCATCGACGCCCTGCTGGCGCGGCGCGGCAGCGTGGTGCCCGGCTGGCTGAACAAGCTGGCCTGCCAGTCGCATCGCCTCAACCCGCGGGTGCTGTCCACGGCGATCGCGCACTGGGCGATGCGGAATTAGGTGGAAGGCCGTAATCCACAGATTACGCGGATTTTTTTATTTTTCTATCCGCAGATGACGCAGATGGACGCAGATCAAACCGCGTGAGAGCCGAGGCGCGACGAGGGGTGTGCGTAATACAGGGTTGTTCGTGGACCGGGCTGCTCGTATCTGCCTCGATCTTGCCGGGCGCCAACGTCATCTTCGGATAACGGTAGCCGCCTTGTCGTCGGTTCGTGGGTATCCCGACTCGCGTTTCCACGAATCTGCGTCAATCTGCGTTCATCAGCGGATTTTTTACAGGTTTTCCTATAAACCGGCCAATGCCCGCACGTGGGCGGCGGCGCCGTGGGCCAGGGCTTGGAGATCGTAGCCGCCTTCCAGGACCGAGACCACGGGCACGCCGGCGGGCAGGGCGTCGAGCACCGTGGAGGTGACCCAGCCGAAATCGGTCTCGTCCAGGGCGAGCTGGGCGAGGGGGTCGGCGCGGTGGGCGTCGAAGCCCGCCGAGAACACCACCGCCTCGGGCCGGAAGCTGGCCAGGGCGGGCAACCAGTCGCGCTCGACGGCCTCGCGGAAGCCGGTGCCGTCGGTGCCGGCGGACAGCGGCGTCTTCACGATGTGGTCGGGCCGGCCGGCGAGGTCCGGGAAGGGGAACAACGGGTACTGGAAGGTGGAGGCGTACAGGATGCGCCGGTCGCCGGCGACGATGGCCTCGGTACCGTTGCCGTGGTGGACATCGAAGTCCAGGATCGCGACCCGCGCCGCGCCGTGGGCCTCGATCGCGCGGTAGGCCGCCAGGGCGGCGTTGCCGAACAGGCAGAAGCCCATGGCGCGGTCGGGCTCGGCATGGTGGCCGGGCGGACGCATGTTGCAGAAGGCCCGCTTGACGCCGCCGTCGCCGCAGACGGCATCCATTGCCTGCACGGCGGCGCCGGCGGCCAGTAGGGCCGTGTCCAGGCTGTGCGGGCCGACAACGGTATCGGGGTCGAGCGTGGCGAGCCCCTCGGCGGGGATGCTGCGAGCCAGCTTGCTGACGTAATCCGGCCGATGCACGCGGCACACGTCTTCCAGGGTCAGCGGGACCGGCGCGCGCTGGTCCAGCCAGTCGAGCAGGCCGTCCGCCGTGAACCGGTCATGGATGGCGCGGGTGCGCTCGGGGCGCTCCGGGTGTCGGGGGCCGGTGTCGTGGCGGGCGCAGTCGGGATGGCTGTAGTACGCACAGGTCATGTTGTCACGATAGCATTGCGGCATGGCCGAGCATTACCTGCATCGCCTGTTCAACCCGCGCTCGATCGCGGTGTACGGGGCCAGTGACCGGCCCGGCTCCGCGGGACGCGAGTTGTACGCCAACCTCAAGGCGGGCGGCTTCGAGGGCCGCCTGTATCCGATCAATCCCAATAGCGCCACGGTCGGCGGCGACCGCGCCCTCGGGTCGGCGGCGGAGGCCGACGGGCCGATCGATCTCGCCATCGTGGTCACCGGCGCCGGCAGCCTGCCGGCCATCGTCGCCGACGGCGCCGAGAACGGTATCCGGCACGCCGTGATCCTGTCCTGGGCCTACCGGCGGGCCGGCGAGCCGGGCGGCCGCGCCGTGGGCGAGGCGCTCGCCGCTGCCCGCGCCGCCGGGACCCGGTTCCTGGGGCCGCGCTGCCTCGGCCTCCAGCGGCCGGCCCTGCATCTCAACGCCTCGCTGGCGCCGGCCGCGGCACCGGGCCGCATGGCCCTGATCACGCAGTCCCGCGCCCTGGCCACGGGGATACTCGACTGGGCGGCGGAGAACGACGTCGGTTTCTCCGCGGTGATCTCGGCGGGGCCGGACGACGATATCGATCCGGGCGAGATTCTGGATTTCCTGATCACGGACGGCCGCACCGACAGCATCCTCCTGTACCTGGAGAATGTCCGCGACGCCCGCCGCTTCATGAGCAGCCTGCGCGCGGCGGCGCGGATCAAGCCGGTGATCGTGATGAAGGCCGGCCGCTCGCTGGACACGGCCGCGCCGCCGGCGCCGCCGGGCGGGCAACCGGTAGCGGCGGACGATGTCTTCGACGCCGCCGTGGCCCGGACCGGCGCGGTCCGGGTGCGCAGCTTCCCGCAACTGTTCGCGTCCGCGATGGCGCTGTCGTCGCGGCTGCGGCCGAAGGGCGACCGCTTGGGCGTACTGGCCAACGGCCGCGGCCCCGGGCTGATGGCGACCGATACCCTGTCCGACCGCGGTTACCCGCTCGCCGACTGGGACGAGGCGACCCGGGCCGACCTGCGCGGGTTCCTGCCGGCGATGGCCGATGTGGGCAACCCGCTGGACCTGCTCGGCGATGCCGATGCCGCGCGCTTCGACCGGGCCCTGGAGGTCACGCTCGCCGACACCGGGACCGATGCCGTGCTCGCCCTGCTGACGCCGCAGTACCTGACCGACCCGGACGCCACCGCGGATGCCGCGATCACGCGCGCCCGCGCCGCCCGCAAGCCCCTGCTCACCTGCTGGATGGGCGGGGCGCGGGTGGCGGCGGCGCGCGAGCGGCTGCGGGACGCCGGTCTCCCGACCTACAAGACGCCCGAGGCCGCGGTCGCCGGTTTCAGCTTCATGGCCGCGCACCACCGCAACCGGCAACTGTCGCTGCAGACCCCGGAGCCGCTGACCGACCAGCCGCAGCCGGACATCGATGCCGCCACCGAGCTGGTCCGCGGTTGTCTCGCCCAGACGCGCACGGTGCTCGACGCCATCGCCTCGAAGCGATTGCTGCAGGCCTTCCACGTCCCGGTCTCGGAGAGCGTGCTGGCCACCGACACCGACGCCGCCCTGGCGGCCGCGCAGCGGCTGGGCTATCCGGTGGCGGTCAAGATCAGTTCGCCGGATATCGGCAGCAAGACCGGCGTCGGCGGCGTCCAGCTCAATGTCACCGGCCCGGAGGCACTGCGCGCGGCCGTGCGCGATATCCGTAACGCGGTGGCGGCGGCCGCTCCGGACGCCCGGGTGGACGGCGTGATCGTGGAGGAGATGTGGTCGCGCCGCTTCGGCCGCGAACTGCTGCTGGAGGTGGTGCCCGATCCGGCGTTCGGGCCCGTCATCGCCTTCGGCCTGGGCGGGCTCATGGCGGACGCGCTCGGCGACCGCGCCCTGGCCCTGCCGCCGCTCAACGCCTTCCTGGCGCGCCGGCTGATCCGCTCCACCCGCGTCGCGCGCATGCTGGAGGCCTTCCACAACCTGCCGCCCGCCAACCTGGCGGCCCTGGAGTCGGTGTTGCTGCGGGTCTCGGAGCTGGTCTGCGAGCTGCCCTGGGTGCGCTCGCTAGTGATCAATCCGCTGATGCTGGACGAGCAGGGGGCCCTGGCGGTGGACGCGCGCGTGCGTCTGCGCCCCGATCCGCCGCGACCGGCGCGCTACGGCCACATGGCGATCCATCCCTACCCCGCGCGCCTCGCCGACGATTGGATCGCGCGCGACGGCAGCCGCGTGCATATCCGGCCCATCCGCCCCGAGGACGCCAGGCTGGAACGCGAGTTCACGCAGCGGCTGTCGGAGCGTTCCCGGCTGATGCGTTTCATGTCGGTGATCCGGGACCTGACGCCGGAGATGATGGCCCGTTTCACCCAGATCGACTACGACCGCGAACTGGCGCTGGTGGCGGTGCTCGGGGATATCGAGGTCGGCGTGGCGCGCTATGCCGCCAACCCGGATGAACGTTCCTGCGAGTTCGCCGTCGTGGTGGCCGACGAGTGGCAGGGCCGGGGGCTGGGCGGCGAGCTGATGCGCCGGATCATCCGGTTGGCCGCGGAACGCGGTTTCGAGCGCATGGAGGGGGTCACCCTGCGCGAGAACGCCGCCATGCAGCGCCTGGCCAGGCAACTCGGCTTCGAGGTCCGGCCGGACCCCAGGGATCCGGAGGTGTACCTGCTGGAGAAGACGCTAGACCAACCCGCGTCCGTCACGGGGTCGTCCGCGACGGACTCGGGTTAGTGTCCCGCCGGCCAGCCCCGGGCTTTGCTTGACGGGACATGAAACCACAGAGGCGCACGGAGGCGCGCAGAGGTTCTTGCTGGCCGTTTGCCGGAAGAAGGAATCCACAGATTACGCCGATGTACGCAGATTAAAGAACAGCCCTAACCAATCTGCGTTAATCGGCGTCCATCTGCGGATAAAACAAATGCCTTCACTCGGCACGGCGTCGACCGCGCAGCGCCCCGGCGATCGAACTGCCGGGTTGGTAGCGGACCTTGGCGGGCGGTTCCCGAAAGAAATAATCCGCAGATGACGCAGATATACGCGGATTAAAGAACAGCCCTAACCAATCTGCGTTAATCGGCGTCCATCTGCGGATAAAACAAATGCCTTCACTCGGCACGGCGTCGACCGCGCAGCGCCCCGGCGACCGAATTGCCGGGTTGGCAACGGACCTTGGCGGGCGGTTCCCGAAAGAAATAATCCGCAGATGACGCAGATATACGCGGATTAAAGAACAGCCCTAACCAATCTGCGTTAATCGGCGTCCATCTGCGGATAAAACAAATGCCTTCACTCGGCACGGCGTCGACCGCGCAGCGCCCCGGCGACCGAATTGCCGGGTTGGCAACGGACCTTGGCGGGCGGTTCCCGGAAGAAATAATCCACAGATGACGCCGATGTACGCAGATTAAAGAGCAGTCCCGGCCAATCTGTGTTAATCGGCGTAATCTGTGGATAAACAAATACCCTGGCCCGGCACGGCACCGACCGCGAAGCGCCCCGGCGCTCGAGCTGCCGGGTTGGCAACGAACCTTAACGGGCTATCCGTCTTTTTCGCTTGAAAACCGTGATCGTGTCCGGGGCAGGCTTCTTTGCGGCTGCCGGGATGACAGTCATTTTCCTCTGTGCCCCTCTGTGGTTAATGTTCTGGCTGGCCGTATACCAAGGCGCTGTCCGCCGTCGTGCTCTGCGACGGGATTGGGTTGGAACAAGGGCCGTCGGGCCCGTTTGCGGCGAATGCCGGGGATGCCGGGAACGCTTCGCTTATCCCGGCCTACGGCCTGGATACTGGGTGCAGCGGCGCCGCAAACCTTTCTAAAGCGCCCGGAAATGCCGGGCGCCGCACTCACCGGGTCCCAACAGCGAGATGCCCGGCGGCGCGCACGGCGGGTCCGGCGGCGCCGCCGCCAGCAGCCCCAGCAGCGCGACCAGGGCGAGCACCACGAGCCAGGCGGCCCAGGCCGGGAGCACGCCCGGGCTTTTGTCGTCGTCCTGTCGTCGCATGGCATCGGCCTCCTCGTGAGACCGATCAATCTAACGACGGCGCGACAGCAATAACAGATTTAGATATCCTGTTTTTCGACCATAACAGTTGAGGACGCCATGACCCTGGCCGAGCGCGACGCGCAGACCTTCCTGTACGAGAGCCTGGCCGACAACCTGCGCGGCCTGATCGATGACGGCACCTTCGCCTGCGGCCACCGTCTGCCGTCGGTACGGCGCCTGTCGCGCCAGGAGCGGTTGAGTCCGGCCACCGTACTCAAGGCCTACGAGACCCTGGAGGCGGCGGGTCTGGTCGAGGCCCGCCCCAAGTCGGGGTACTACGTGCGGCGGCGTTCGGACGACCTGCCCGAGCCGCCGTCCCGCAGCCGGCCGCCGGCCGCCGCCACGGCCGTGGATGTCGGCGAGCTGGTGGTCGAACTGGTGGCCACCGCCAGCCGGCCGGATCTGGTGCCCTTCGGCGGCGCCCTGCCCGGCCCCGAGTTGCTGCCGATCACCCGTTTCAAGCGGATCACGGCGTCGGTGCTGCGCCGCGCCGATGCCTACAGCGAGCTCGATATCCCGCCGCAGGGGGCGGCGCCGCTGCGAACGGCGGTGGCACGCCGGATGCTGCGCACCGGCTGCCGCGTCGCGCCCGACGACGTGGTGATCACCGCCGGTTGCCTGGAGGCCCTCAATCTGGCGCTGCGGGCCGTGGCGCGGCCGGGCGATGCCATCGGCGTGGAGTCGCCGACCTATTTCGGCACCCTGCAGGCGATCGAGAACCTGGACATGCGCGCGGTCGAGCTGCCCACCGACCCGGATCGCGGGGTCTGTCCCGACGCGCTCTGCGAGGCCGCCCGCTCGGGTCGGATCCGGGCGGCGCTGCTGATGCCCGATGTCCACAACCCGTTGGGCGGCATCATGCCCGAGGCGCACAAGCGGCGCATCGCCGCGACCCTCGGACGACTGGGGGTGCCGGTGATCGAGGACGACGTCTACGGCGAGACCCATTTCGGCGAGGGCGCACGGCCGCGCGCCCTGAAGGCGTTCGACGAGCACGACAACGTGATCTACTGCAGCTCGTTCTCCAAGCAGATCTCGCCGACCATGCGCCTGGGCTGGATGCTGCCGGGCCGCTGGGCGCGGCGGGTGCATGTGCTCAAGGCGTCCAGCACCATCGCCGCCAACGGCCTGGCCCAGGCCGCCACGGCCGCCTTCCTGGAGCAGGGCGGCTTCGACCGCCACCTGCGGCGCCAGCGGCGGGCCTTCGCCGCCAACATCGATCGCGCCCTGGACGGTATCTGCCGCCATTTCCCGGCCACGACCCGTGTCACGCGGCCGCGCGGCGGCTATCTGCTCTGGGTCCAGGTGCCCGGCGTCGATGCGCGCGCGCTGTATCACCGGGCCCTGGCGGAAGGCATCAGCATCGCGCCGGGGCGCTTGTTCACCGCCCACGACGGCTTCCGCGACTTCTTCCGGTTGAACTGCGGCCATCCCTGGTCGCCGCGCCTGGAGGCCGGCCTCGCGCGCCTGGGCGAGCTCGCCGCCGGGGATTAGCGGTCCGCGCGGCCTGTATCGATCTCGGTGGCCAGTCCCGGCAGCCAGGGCAGGTCGGTGACGCCGTAGTCGACACCGAGCTGACTGAGCAGGGTGGTGAGCTGGCCGCGGTGGTGGGTCTGGTGGTTGAACAGGTGCGCCACCAGAACCCAGGTCGGCAGCACCCGGGTCACGCCGTCGACATTGCTGGTGTAGCGGAAGTCCGCGGCCAGCCGGTGTTCGTCGAGCGTGTCCGCCCAGGCCTCGATATCGGCGTCGGTGCGGTCGCGCTCGGCGCGCAGGGTCGGGAAATCCTCGTAAAGCGACTGGCCCAGCCGGCCGCAGCCGAGGTCGCGGCCCGTGAAGCGCCCCAGCCAGGCGCGGTCGCCGTGCAGCAAGTGATTGAGCGTGCCGTGCACGGACCCGAAGAAGGCGCCGCGGTCGCGTTTGCGCGCGGCATCGTCCAGGGTCGCGCAGGCCGCGTACAACCGCTCGTTCATCCAGCGGTTGTAGGCCGCCATGGTGCGGGCATAGTCGGATGTGATCATGTCGCTGCCTCCTGGTCGTCCGTGTCCGGATGCAATGGCCCCGCGTAAGTCTCGCGCATGGCCAGGGCGGCCGTCAGGCCCACCGCGGCGACCGCCGCCAGCAGCCACAGCCCGGTCTCGTAGTCGGCGGCGCGATAGACCGGTACGCCGTCGCGGGTGGTGCCGTCCCAGGCCAGTTCCAGCAGGGCGCCGAACGCCGGCTGCAACAGCGCCGCGCCCAGGAACAGGCCGGTGTTGACGAAGGCGATCGCCATGCCCGCGGTGTGCGGGGCCACGCTCTCCTTGGCGGCGGCATAGCACACGACCATGGCCGACGGCGCCAGCCCGTTCAGGCCGAACAGCAGGGCCGCGCCGGGGCCGGGCCGCCAGGGCAGCAGGATGGTGGCCAGCCACACCGCCAGGGTCGCGGCGGCCGCGGCGACGGCCACCGGCTTGCGCCGGCCGATGCGGTCCGATAGCCAGCCGCCGGCGAACCCGCTGACGGCGAACAGCAGCAGCGCCAGGCTGACGTAGTTCGAGGCCGCCTGGCGGCCGAGGCCGAAGACATCGCCCAGGTAGGGCACGGCCCAGAGGCCGGTGAAGGTGAAGAAACCGCCGATGATCGTGAACAGGCAGACCGCGTGCGGCCAGACGTGGCGGTTGCAGGCGACGTCGCGCAGCTCGATCCACCAGGCGCCGCGCGGTCCCCGGCGCGGCGGGTGCGTGTCCGCGAAGCCGGCGGCCGCCGGGCGGTCGCGCACGAAGACCCAGATCAGGACGGCCAGGACCAGCGACACCAGGCCGATACCGGCCAGCGCCTGGCGCCAGCTCAGCCAGTGCAGCACCTGCGCCAGCGGACCGGCGCCGAACACCGAGCCGACGTTGCCGAGCAGGACCACCATGCCGCTGAGCAGGCCGTAGTAGCGGGCCTCGAACCACTCGGCGTTGTACTTCATCAGGCCGACGAAAGCGGTGGCCACGCCCAGGCCCACCAGGAAACGCCCGGCGTTGGCCAGGAGCAGCCCCGGCGCCGCCGCGAACAGCAGCGTGCCGGCGGCGGCCACCAGCGAGCCGCCGGCCACGCCGATCCGCGGACCGGCGCGGTCGGCGAGGATGCCCGCCGGGATCTGCATGGCGGTGTAGACGTAGTAGTACATCGCCGACAGGGTGCCCAGGGCGACCGCGCCGGCGCCGAGGTCGCGCAGCAGGTCCTCGGCCAGGGCGGCGGGCGCGACCCGGTGGAAGAACGCCACCATGAAGGCGGCCGCCAGCAGGATGAACCCCGCGGCGCGTCGGCGTCGGAAGGCGTGTGCGGCGGTCATGTGGGGCCCGCGTCCGTCTCGGCTTTGGGATGGCACGGGCAGGATACGCGCCGGCGGCGGGGCATAACAGTGTCAGCCGTCGGCAGGTGCGACCGTAACAGTTTCCGGTCAGGCGCCGGGCACGACGCTCTTGGTCACGGTGGCGGCGGCCGCGGTCCGGCCCGCGGCGTCCCGGGCCTCGATCCGGATGAAGATCACCCCGCGCCCCCGGCGCAGGATGTGCGCGTGCAGGTCCACGTGGTCGTCGGCGACCGGCCGCAGGACGCTGACGTGGACATCGTGGGACACCGCGTTCTCGCCCTCCCCGAGGGTCGGCAGCACGGCGAGATAGGCGGTGACGTCCATCATCGCGTACAGGATGCCGCCGTGCAGCATGCCGGCGGGGTTCACCGTGTAATCGTTGACCGTGAACCGACAGACCGTGCCCTCCCCATCCCGCGCGAGCAGTGTCAGGCCACAGTCGCGGTGGAAACGGTGGCGCAGGACCCGGTCGGTGATCGTGTCGGCGTGGTCAGAGGCCATGGCGTCCGCTCCAGTCGCGTGCGAATTGCCGGGCCGCGCGGCCGCTGCGGGCGCCGCGGGCCAGGGCCCATTGCAGGGCGGCGCGCTCCATCTCCGCCTCGTCCTCGATGTCCGCATCAAGCTCGCGCAACTGCGCGCGCACGATGGCCAGGTAGGTCTCCTGGTCGAACGGATGGAAGGACAGCCAGAGACCGAAGCGCTCCGACAGGGAGATCTTCTCCTCCACGGCGTCGCCGTGGTGGATCTCGCCGTCGACGTTGCGGGCCTCGCGGTTCTCGTCGAGGTATTCGGGCAGCAGGTGGCGGCGGTTCGAGGTGGCGTACACCAGGACGTTGTCCGGCGGTGCCGCCACCGAGCCCTCCAGGATCGCCTTGAGGGCCTTGTAGCTGGCGTCGCCGCTCTCGAAGGAGAGGTCGTCGGCGAACAGCACGAAACGCTCCGGGCGGTCGTATAGCGGCGCGACGATGTCGGGCAGGTCCACCAGATGGTGGGCCTCGACCTCGATCAGGCGCAGGCCGTCGCCGGCATAGGCGGTGCGCAGGGCCTTGATCAACGACGACTTGCCGGTGCCGCGCGCGCCCCAGAGCAGGGCGTTGTTGGCCGGCAATCCCGCCAGGAACTGCCGGGTGTTGCGCACCAGCGCCTGTTTCTGGCGCTCGATGCCGTGCAGGGCGTCGAGATCGACGGCGTGCGGGTGGGCGACCGCCTCCAGCCGTCCCGGCGGGCGCCAGCGGAAGGCGGAGGCCGACCAGTCGGGCTCGCTTGCCGGCGCGTCAGGGTCGAGCCGTGCCAGGGCCCGCTCGGCGCGGGCCAGCAGCGTCTCCAGCCGGTCCAGCAGTCGGTCCGTGTCGGTCGGTGTCATGGCGCGGCATCATGCCAGAATGCCGCGCTCGGGCAAGCCCCGCCGGTCAGAGTCCGGGCAGGCCCGCCTGCTCCGGCAACAGCCCGGCGAGGGCGTCCGGCGACAGGCCGTCGCCAAGGTCGCCGGACGGCAGGCCGCCACCGAGCTGGTCGAGCGGACCGCCCTCGGCCTGCAGGGTGGCCGCCAGCGCCTCGACACCGGCTTGGACCGCGCCGGGATCCTGTTCGGCGAGACCGACCAGGCTGTGGTTGAGCGATTCCGCGGCGCTGCCCTGGATCAGGCCGTCGGCACCGACGAGGCTGCCGGCGGCGGCGCCGAGATCGCCGGCGGCGAGGGATTCGCCGCCGGTGGTCAGGGCCGTCTGGAGCTGGGCGACGAAGGTGGCCGGCTGGGCCTGGGCGGCGCCGGCGACGGCCAGGCAGGCCCCGGCGAGCAGGTAGGTGGCTTTCATGGCTTCCCCTGTACGAAATTATCCATGTTGTTCGTAAGCCAGACTAATGCCTGTGGCGTTTGGCGACAATACGGCCGGCATAAACCGGCATAAAAAGGGCCCGCGGCGGTTTGCCCGCCACGGGCCCAGTCATCCTCCCCTTGGACCCGAGCCTGTTAAACGTCCCTTTATGTTGGCAGTGTCGGGAAGTACACAGGCTCTAGCGTTCCGTGGGCTCGTGGCCCCGGAACGTCAACGAGATAGCAGGCTGGTCACCTGTTCGAGTTGTGCGTTCGAGAAAGCCGAGGAGCCGCCCGGCAGGCCCGGCAGACCGCCGCCGGCCAGGTCCGGCAGCCCGCCCAGCAGGCCGGCGAGATCGCCGAGCAGGGGCAGGCCGTCGAGGCCCGGCACGGAGCCGGCGCCACCGGGCAGGCCGCCCAGGAGCTGCTCCAGCACGCCGCTCTCGCCGGCCACACCGATCATCAGAACGGTTTCCAGGCCGAGCTGGATCCGGGCCGGATCCTGGTCCGACAGGAGGCCGCCCAGTACGTCGTTCAGGCCGGCGCCGGCGGTGCCTTGCAGCAGACCGGAGTTCGCGCCCGCCAGACTGTCGACCAGCGGTGCGGCATCGGCGGTGGTAAGCGTGGCCACCAGGCCGGAGACGACGCCCTCCGGGCCTACCAGGGCATTGAGGACCTCGCCCTGGGCCGAGGCCGTGCCGCTGAACAGCAGCCCGGCCAGACTCGCAGCGATAAGTTTCTTCACGTGGATTTCCTCCCTAAAAATATCGTGGAACGAATCCTTGCCTTCTCCGCCGCGGCTACTCGCTGCGGTCCACCACCCGCAGCTCGACGCGGCGGTTGGTGGCGCGGCCCTCCGGATTGTCGGTGCCGTCCGGGTTGGTGTTGTCCGCGATCGGCTCCGACTCGCCGTAGCCCTCGGCCACGAGGCGGTCGCCGTCGACGCCCTGCTGGATCAGGTACTGGCGTACCGCCTCGGCGCGCTCCTGCGAGAGCTGCCGGTTGTAGCTGGCCGAGCCGAGCGAGTCGGTATGCCCGGCGATCTCGACCCGGAACTCCGGCGAATCCTTCAGCGCCGTGGCGACGCGGTCGAGGATGCGCTGGGCGCTGGCGGTCAGCCGCGTGCGGTTGAATTCGAAGTTGACGCCCTGGAGGATCGCGCTCTGGCCCACGGCGCAGCCGTTGGCGAGCACCGCCACGCCCTCCGGCGTGTCCGGGCATTGATCACGGTCGTCCGGGACGCCGTCGCCGTCGGCGTCCTGCACCAGCGGACAGCCCTTATCGTCGACCTGGGTGCCGGCCGGGGTATTAGGGCACTCGTCCTTGTAGTCCGGGACACCGTCGCCGTCGGAGTCGAGCGGGCAGCCCTCGGGGCCGACCTGCACGCCCTTGGGCGTGTTGGGGCACTTGTCCTTGTAATCCGGCACGCCGTCGCCGTCGGAATCCAGCGGGCAACCCTTGGAATCGACCGCCGCGCCCTTGGGGGTGTTGGGACACTCGTCGTGGATGTCAGGCACGCCGTCGCCGTCGCTGTCGGGACGCTCGGCGGGCGCGAAGGTGTAGCGCAGCGACAGCAGCGCGGCGTGCTGCTGGTACTCGGAGTCCAGATCCTGGAAGTCCGAGCTGCCGGTGGAGAAGCTGGGATCGTCGGTGCCGAAGTAGCGGTAGCCCAGCGATACCGAGGTGTAGTCGGTCAGGTCGTAGCTGATGCCGGCGCCCACCTGGTAGGCGAAGACCATGTCGTCCTCGTTGAAATCCAGGGCCTCGTAATCCAGGCGCGCGGCACCGACGCCGCCGCCCAGGTAGGGATGCCAGTCGCCGTCGGCATTGAATTCGTACCAGGCGTTGGCCATCAGCGAGGTGCTGGTGTATTCGCCGTCCGCGCCGCGGGTCTCGCCGTTCTGGTTGCCGAAGCCCTCCCGGAGCGTGACCCGGTCCAGGTCATTGAGGGCGTAACGGGCCTCGATCTCGGTGCGCCAGCCGTTGTTGTGGGCGTAGCCCAACGCCAGGCTGCCGAGATAACCGGTGTCGTACTCGGTCTCGAAACTCACCGGGTCGCCCGGCTGGGTGGTGGTGCCGCCCGGAGTCGGAAAGAGGGTGCCCAGCCCCGGGATCACCAGGAACCCGCCGCCCGGCGTGGACGTGAAGCTGGGCTCGGTGCGGGTCTCGTTGTCGGCGTCCTTGAGTTCGGTCGCGCCCAGGCCGCCCTCGACATACCAGCCCGGCTCGGTGGCGTGGGCCGCGCTACCCGCCAGCAGTATCCCGGCGGCGCCGAGCAGGCTCGGCACGGATCGCTTGATCGTCATCGTCGTCACTCCCCGAACGGTTTGAATCCTTGTGCGGCGACCGGCCCGCGACGCGGCGACCGGCGCTGGTTTGCGACGATTTTACGTCGGTCCCGTGCCTTTGTATACGGTCAAACGTCAGAAAATTGACGCCACTTCACAATAAAGCGGCATATTCTTACTTATAGTGTTGACTATTGCTTACAGCGGTGTTTCGCGGCGGGGGTGCGACAAGCCGGGATTACGCGCGCCGCAAGGTAACGGCGATCGATGGCGCCGGGCCGGGGGATGCCTGAAAGCGGGCGTGTATCCGCACGAGCCGTCCACGCGCGGCGCGAATGGAAATCGTCGCGGACGCGCGACGATCGGGATAGACCGGGGGCCGGCCCGGCGGGATGCCGGGCCGGCGGCGAGGCTCAGGCCAGCTTGCGGTGCCGCGCCTTGCCGGGGCTGTCGGCGGCGTCGCCCAGGCGCCGCCGCCGGTCGGCCTCGAAGTCGCTGTAGTTGCCCTCGAGCCACACGACCTCGTCATCCTCGAAGGAAAGGATGTGCGTGGCGATACGGTCCAGGAACCAGCGGTCGTGGGAGATCACCAGGACGCAGCCGGGGAAGTCCAGCAGGGCTTCCTCCAGGGCGCGCAGGGTCTCGACATCCAGGTCGTTGGTGGGCTCGTCCAGCAGCAGGACGTTGCCGCCGGCCTGCAGCAGCTTGGCCAGGTGCACCCGGTTGCGCTCGCCGCCGGACAATTCGCCGATACGCTTCTGCTGATCGGAACCCTTGAAGTTGAAACGGCCGACGTAGGCCCGCGAGGGGATCTCGTAGTTGCCGATCCGCAGGATGTCCGCGCCGCCGCTGATCTCTTCCCAGACGGTCTTGCCGTCGTCCAGGGCGTCGCGGCTCTGGCTGACGTACGCCGGGTCGACGGTGTCGCCCACGCGTACCTCGCCGGCGTCGGGTTGCTCCTCGCCGGTGAGCAGCCGGAACAGGGTGGTCTTGCCGGCGCCGTTGGGGCCGATGATGCCCACGATGGCGCCGCGCGGCACCTTGAGGTTCAGGTCTTCGTAGAGGGTGCGGTCGCCGTAGCGCTTGGTCACGCCGTTCAGCTCGAACACCAGGTCGCCGAGGCGCGGGCCCGGCGGGATGTAGATCTCGTTGGTCTCCGAGCGCTTCTGGTGCTCCTTGGAGGCCAGTTCCTCGAAGGCCTTCAGGCGGGCCTTGTTCTTGGCCTGCCGGCCCTTGGGGTTGGCGCGCACCCATTCCAGCTCGGACTTGATCGCCTTCTGGTGGGCGTCCTCGGCCTTCTGCTCCTGCTCCAGCCGCTTCTCCTTGGTCTCCAGCCAGGCCGAGTAGTTGCCCTGGAAGGGGATGCCGTGACCGCGGTCCAGCTCCAGGATCCAGCCGGCCACGTTGTCGAGGAAATAGCGGTCGTGGGTGACCGCCACCACGGTGCCCGGGAAATCGCCCAGGAAGCGTTCCAGCCAGGCCACCGACTCGGCGTCCAGGTGGTTGGTGGGCTCGTCCAGCAAGAGCATGTCGGGCTTCGACAGCAGCAGGCGACACAGGGCCACGCGCCGGCGCTCGCCGCCGGAGAGCTTGTCGACCTCGGCATCCCAGGGCGGCAGATTGAGCGCCTCGGCCGCCCGTTCCAGGGTGCTCTCCATTTCCCAGCCGCCGGCGGCGTCGATAGCGTCCTGCAGCTCCGCCTGCTCGGCGAGCAGGGCGTCGAAGTCGGCGTCCGGCTCGGCGAAGGCGTTGCTGATCTCGTTGAAGCGGTCGAGCTTGGCGCGCAGGTCGCCCAGCCCTTCCTCGACGTTGCCGCGCACGTCCTTGTCGCCATTGAGCTGCGGTTCCTGCGGCAGGTAGCCGATGCGGATGCCCGGCATCGGGCGTGCCTCGCCCTCGAAGTTGGTGTCCTCGCCGGCCATGATGCGCAGCAGGGTCGACTTGCCCGCGCCGTTGTAGCCCAGGACGCCGATCTTGGCGCCGGGGAAGAAGGACAGCGAGATGTCGCGCAGGATCTGCTTCTTGGGGGGGACGGTCTTGCCCACCCGGTTCATGGTGTAGATGTACTGGCTCATAAGGACTCGGCTGTTGGCCGCAGGGGGTCGGTTCGAAGCGGGCGCGTATTATCCGGCAGGGGTCGCGCCGGTGTCACGTCCGGGGCGGGACTAAGATCAATTTAGTCTAAAAAAATTTATGCATATAACCGTGAATGTCTTCTAATCGCGGCCGGCGATACGGATACTGCACGCACTCACGGGCCGCCGGGGCGCGGCGCCCACCCTGCACCAGGGCTCCCGCACCGTGCCGACGCGGCCGCTGACGGACCCGAACACCATCCAGGAGCATCGCAGTGAACATCGACGTCGACAAGGCGAACGCGGAACTCGAGGACAAGCACCCGCTGGACATCGTCCGCTGGGCCACGGCCCTCGGCGGCAAGTGCATCGTGACCACCAACTTCGGTCCCTACGAGGCGGTGATCCTGCACCTGGTGCATCGCGTGCAGCCGGACATGCCCGTGGTCTGGGCGGACTCCGGTTACGGCACCCGCTATACCTACCAGTTCGCGGAGAAGCTGATCGCCGACCTGGGCCTGAACATGCACGTCTATAACCCGCTGCAGTCGGCGGCCCGGCGCGACGCGATCATGGGCATCCCGGACGTCGACGACCCGCGCCACGAGGAATTCACCAACCAGGTGAAGCTGGAGCCCTTCCAGCGCGCCATGCGCGAAATGCAGCCGGATGTCTGGCTGACCGCGATCCGCCGCGACCAGACCGAGTTCCGGAAGAACCTGAACGTGGTCACCCAGGACAAGCCCGGCGGCGTGGTCAAGGTCGCGCCCGTGTTCCATTGGACGGAGGCCGACATGCAGGCCTACCTGGACGAGCATGGCCTGCCCAACGAGACCCGCTACTACGATCCCACCAAGGTCCTGGGCAACCGGGAGTGCGGCCTGCACAACCGCTTCACCGCCTGACCGGTTTCGCCGGTCACCTGCCTTGCAGGGAAGGCCCGCCTCGCGACGAGGCGGGCCTTTTTCTTTTTTGCCTACGAGATCGAGCAGGCTTTCTCCTACAAATGAAGCGGCATTTCTCCGCTATGACGGTTTTTTGACGCTGCGAATAATCCCCCTAAACGCGCCGAGGGCGCCAAAAGGACATCCAACAATCCAATCCCTGAACGGGAAGGGGGGTATTTACCATGTGGACTCGAGCCACTCATTTCGTGACGTGTGCCTTTCTGGCGGCGTCACTCGCCTTCGTCGCCGGCTGCGGCGGCTCCTCCGGCGGTGACAGCAATGCCGTCGACCAGCCGGTATCGGTCGGCGGCAACAACGCCACCGGGCCGGCCGATCCGGTCCAGGACGCGCTCCTGGGCGTCGGCGGCCAGCTCGGCGCCGCCCCGGTCGTCGGCGAGACCGCCGAAGCCCTGATCGCGGCCCTCGTCGCCCTGCTGGACGTGCCCGACGGTCTCGCCGGCGGCTTCGAGGAATTCCTGATGACCCAGGATCCGGAGGCGCTCCTGGACGGCGGCGAGATCTCCGGCGACGCGCTCCTGAGTTTCTCCGCCGGTCTCGTCGAGACGATCGAGCAGCTCACCGAGGAGGGCAAGGCCCTGCCCGGCGGCGAGATGCTCACATCGCTGCTGCTGGACCTGGAGCGCCAGGTCCAGGAGGGCATCACCGGCGAGACCGAGGGCGGCAACCTCACCGCCGTGACCGATCTGCTGGTGCAGATCGCCAATCTCCTGCAGGGGATGTCCCAGCAGGTGCCCGATCAAGTCGAGAGCGCGCCGCTGGTCGGCGACCTGTTCTCGGCGCTGGGTGGTGCGCTGCTGGATATCTCGGGCCTGTTCGATGCGATCGGTCGCCTCGAGGGTGACGAGGCCAGCGCCGCGCTCGTGGGCACGCTCGAGGGTGTCGTCTCCGAACTGGCGGGCTCCCTGCCGGGCGGTGCCGGTGGCGATCTGGCGAGCGCGGGCGAGGAGGCGACGGCCCTGTTCGCCGGTGGCCTGGGCCTGCTCCTGGATCCGCTGTTCCAGGCGCTGCGCGGCGTGCTGGCGCCGCTGACCGGCGACGAGTCGCCCTTCGGCAATATCCTGACCGCGCTGCTGAGCGTCGATCTGGATGCCCTGGGCGGCCTGTCCGGCTTCGCCGACACCATCGAGGGCGGCGGCACGGCGCCGGGCGGCGGCCAGATCCCGCTGCTGTCGGACCTGCTGGCCGGCTTGCCGTTGCTGGGCGATCTCCTGGCCGGGCTGCTCGGCGGCGACGCCGCCGGCGGGTTGACCACGTTCGACAATGTCGTCGCCAACGGCGGCAGCGGCGGCGTGCCGCTGCTGGGCGATCTCTTGCAGGGCCTGCCGGGCCTGAGCCAGCCGGGCAGCAGCGAGGACCTTTCGCTGCCGCTGCTGGGCGACCTGCTGACCACGCTGCTGGCGCTGGACGGCGACGGCGTGCCCGTCATCGGCAGCATCCTGGATGCCGGCGGCGATGGCAGCGGCGGCGGCCTGGACCTGCCGCTGATCGGCGATCTGCTGGATGGGCTCTTGGGCAACCTGTTGGGTCAGGCCGGCGGCATCGACAGCGGCGGCGGCTTCCTGGACGGCCTGGGCGGCATTCCGGTGCTGGGATCGTTGCTGGATAGCCTGCTGGGCAACCTACTGGGCGGCCTGCTCGGCGGCGGCTGACGGCCGCGGATCACGGAAAACGGAAAACGGAAGACGGAAAACGGAAGACGACGGTACCGAAAACGGGGTGTGACGACGCGCCCCGGCCTGGGCGGGCACGCTTGGCGTGACCCGCCTCTTTTTTGCCCGGCGTACCCGTTACAGCACGGGCGTGTCGATCTCCAGGGCCCGCTCGCCCGGGGGCGGGGCGGCGCCCTGCCCGCCGGTCAGGGCCTCCGGCATCTCCATCTCGGTGTCGCTGGTCATCCACAGCAGGATGTCGTAATACGCCCGGATGTTGCCGACATAGCCCACCGCCTCGTAGCCGCGGGCATAGCCGTATCGGGTACGCCGGTAGTAGCGCTCCTGGGTCAGCCAGGGCAGGGCGGCGCGGATGTTCACCCAGGTGTCCGGGTCCTTGCCCGCGGCGTCCAGCAACCGGCGCACGTCCATGACGTGGCCCATGCCGATGTTATAGGCGGCCAGCGCGATCCAGGTGCGGTCCGGCTCGCGGATGCGTTCGGGCAGCCGCGAACGGATGTCGGTGAAGTAGGCCGCGCCGCCGCGGATGCTCTGCAGCGGGTCGCGCCGGTTGTCGACGCCCACCTCGCGCGCGGTGTCCCGGGTGAGCATCATCAGGCCGCGTACCTTGGTCGGGCTGACCGCGTCCGGATTCCAGTGCGATTCCTGGTAGCCGATGGCCGCCAGCAGGCGCCAGTCGACGCCGGTTTCCTCCGCCGCGCGCTGGAAGGCGTCGCGCCAGCGCGGCAGCCGCTCCTCCACCTGGCGGGCGAAGGTCTTGCCGCCGACGAATCCCAGGCGCTCGACGTGGCCGTAGTAGCGGTCGCGGATGATGTTGAGCTGCGGTGTCCCGCGGATGCCCTCGATGAACGCCACCGCCTTGTTGTACAACGCCGTGCCGTTGTCCGCGGGAAAGGCCCAGGCCAGGGACTGCGTCTCGCCCAGGTCGAACGCCACCCGCAGGTCGGTGTAATAGCGCTGATTGAGTTTCACCAGGTTGGCGTCGGCGACGGTCGCGTGAAGGTCGCCTGAGGCCACGCGGTGCAGCAGCTCCTCGCTGTTGGCGCGCGGGTCGCGGTGAAACTCGATCTCCGGATGGCGCCGCCGCAGCCAGTCCGCGACCGCGACATGGGCGGGTACGGTCAGGCGGCCGGCGACGTCGGCCAGCGATGCCGGGCGGTCGTCGCCCGCGCGGTAGACCAGTTGCGGCTGCACCTCCATGTAGGGCGGCGTGAAGCGCACGCGCCGCTCGCGCGCCGGCGTGATCGCCAGACCGGCGGCGAAATGCGCGCGCCCGTCGCGCACCGCGGTGATCGCCGCCGCGCGGTCGGGCACGACCACCACGTCGAGCTCGGCGCCGAGGCGCTGCGCGAACCGGCTGGCCAGGTCGTACTCGAAGCCGGTGGCGCCCGCCGCGCCCAGGTAGTAGGTGGTCGCCGAGTTCACGGTCGCCATGCGGAGGACGCCGGCGCGCTTCACCTCCTGCAATGGGGAGTCGGTCGGCGAACAGGTCGCCACGGCGCCGAGCGCCACCAGGGCCAGCGCGATGCGCCGCATCGGGCGCGGATGGGGCAGGATTGTCGCCAGGAGTCTGCGCCGTAGGAATAAATGGAGCGAGACGTTCCCGATTTGAGGCATATTTTTCGCTCGTTTGAGGAGCATAGTGGTGACTATGTGACGAAAAGGAGCGGGAAATAGGACCAAAGTGGGGGCGTCGCAGCCCGTTTGGTTTCTACGGCGCAGGCTCCTGGGCTTCGCAGCAAGAGGGTGTTCCGGTGTGCCGGCCGCTGAGATTACCGGTGTATCGGCGGTGTCGGCCAGTGCCCGCCGTCGCGGTTCCGGCACGCAGTGGGTAGGCTCGCGGGCCGTGATCCTTTAGAATCGCCCTGACGCAGGCGAGCGCCGGGCGCCGCCGCGTCGACACGGAGAGGTACCGAAGCGGTCATAACGGCACCGACTCGAAATCGGTTGGGGGCTTACGCCCCACGTGGGTTCGAATCCCACCCTCTCCGCCACTCCATTAGCGCAAAGATGAAAGGGGAAAGAGGAAAGCCGGGTTCGTCATGACGATCGCAGCCGTTCCCTTTCGTCCCTAGCCATGTCCGAAAAGCCATCCCGTCTCTATCGCGTCAGCTTCTACAACCAGGGGCAGGTGTACGAGGTGTACGCGCGCTCGGTTTCCCAGGGGGGTCTTTACGGCTTCGTCGAGATCGAGTCCCTGGTGTTCGGTGAAAAGAGCCAGGTCGTGGTCGATCCCTCGGAAGAGAAACTGGCCTCGGAGTTCGCGGACGTGGTGCGCTCGTACGTGCCCATGCACGCCGTGATCCGTATCGACGAGGTGAGCAAGCGCGGCAGCGCCAAGGTCACGCCGGCCGGCGACGGCGGCAAGGTGATGCCGTTCCCGGTCTACGGCGGCGGCGACAAGCCCTGAGGTGGCGGCGCCGGCACGGTTGCGGGAAGGACACCGGGGAGGGCGCGCCTGATGCGTTTCGCCAGCCTGGGTAGCGGCAGCCGCGGCAACGCCGCGGTGATCGAGAGCGGCGGCACCCGGATCCTGGTCGATTGCGGCTTCTCCCTGGCGGACGCCGAGCAGCGCCTGGCGCGGCTCGGGCTCGCCGGCGACGACCTGGACGCGGTGCTGGTCACCCATGAGCATATCGACCACGTGCGCGGCGTGGCCCAGTTGGCGCGCCGCCACCGGCTGCCGGTCTGGCTCACGCCCGGGAGCCACGCGGCCTGGTCGCCCGGGGAGCTGCCGATGCTGGAATTGTTCTCGCCGCACGAGCCGTTCGCCCTGGGCGATCTCGAGGTCTGGCCCTATCCGGTGCCCCACGACGCGCGCGAACCCTGCCAGTTCGTGCTGTCGGACGGCGACCGCCGCCTGGGCCTGTTGAGCGACATCGGCCGCGTGACGCCGCACGTGCGGGCCATGGTGGACGGTTGCGACGCGTTGCTGCTGGAGTGCAATCATGATGTCGAGATGCTCGCCGCGGGGCCCTATCCCGCCTTCCTCAAGCGCCGCGTCGGCGGTGGCCTGGGACATCTCAGCAACGACCAGGCGGCGGCCTTGCTGGGAGCGTTGGACACCGGCCGGCTCCAGCACATCGTGGCGGCCCACCTGAGCGAACGGAACAATACGCCCGACGCGGCGCGCGCCGCCGTGGCGACGGTCCTGAATTGCACGCCGGACTGGGTTTCGGCGACGGTGCAGAACGAGGTACTCGGATGGCGAGCGATCGCGACACGCTGATATTGGCCGGCGGCCCCGCGCTGTCGGACTTCCGCGCCGAGCGGCTGCGCGAGAACCTGGGCGGCGCCGGCGTGGCCGCCGACCGTATCGAGGCCCGCCATTTCTACGTGGCGCGTTTCGCGGCCACGCCGCACGAATCGGTCCTGGCGCGTCTCCGGGCCCTGCTCGGCTTGGGCGGCGACGAGCCGCCGGCCGACACGGGCATCGCCGTGGTGCCGCGTTTGGGCACGTTATCGCCCTGGTCCAGCAAGGCCGAGGACATCGCCCGCGCCTGCGGCCTGGAGGGCCTGTTGCGGCTGGAGCGCGGCGTGCTCTATCGCATCGAGGGAGTCGCGCCGGGCTCCGAGGACGCCCGCCTGGCGGCGCCCGCGCTCCACGATCCGATGACCGAGAGCGTGCTGGACGCCCCCGGCGAGGCCGTGCACCTGTTCGACGCGCCGGCGCCGCGCCCCCTGCGCCGGGTGCCGCTGGCCCGCGGCGGCCGCGAGGCCCTGGCGGCGGCCAACCGCGACTGGGGCCTGGCCCTGTCGGACGAGGAGATCGACTACCTCGGCGAGAACTATGCCCGCCTCGGGCGCGATCCCACCGACGCCGAGCTGATGATGTTCGCGCAGATCAACTCCGAGCACTGCCGGCACAAGATATTCAACGCGGACTGGACCGTGGACGGCGAGGCGCAGCCGCACAGCCTGTTCGAGATGATCAAGGCCAGCCACGCCGCCAGCCCGGACGGCGTGCTATCGGCCTACAGCGACAATGCCGCGGTGGTGGCGGGGCCGCGCGCGGCGCGGTTCTTCACCGGTCCCGATCGCGTCTACCGCGCGGTGGAGGAGCCGGTGCACCTGTTGATGAAGGTGGAGACCCACAACCATCCGACCGCCATCGCGCCGGACCCCGGCGCCGCCACCGGCGCCGGCGGCGAGATCCGCGACGAGGCCGCGACCGGTCGCGGCGGGCGGCCGAAGGCCGGATTGTGCGGTTTCTCCGTCTCCAATCTGCGCATTCCCGGCTTCGTCCAGCCCTGGGAGGTCGATCACGGCCGCCCGGCGCGCCAGGCCACGCCGCTGCAGATCATGCTGGAGGGGCCGATCGGGGCCGCCGCCTACAACAACGAATTCGGCCGCCCGAACCTGGCCGGCTATTTCCGCAGCTTCGAGCTGGACTCGGCGCACGCCGGGCTGCGCGGCTATCACAAGCCGATCATGATCGCCGGCGGCATGGGCAACATCCGCGACGGCCACGTGACCAAGGACGCGGTGGCGGTGGACGCGCGCCTGATCGTGCTCGGCGGTCCGGCGATGCTGATCGGCCTCGGCGGCGGCGCCGCCTCGTCCATGGCCAGCGGCGCCGCCAGCGAGGCGCTGGATTTCGCCTCGGTGCAGCGCGCCAATCCCGAGATCGAGCGCCGCTGTCAGGAGGTGATCGACGCTTGCTGGGCCCTGGGAGAGGACAATCCCATCGCCTCGATCCACGACGTCGGTGCCGGCGGCCTGTCCAATGCGTTGCCCGAGATCATCGACGCCGACGACCGCGGCGCCCAGGTGCGCCTGCGCGATATCCATAGCGCCGATCCCGGCCTGTCGCCGATGGAGATCTGGTGCAACGAGTCCCAGGAACGCTATGTCCTCGCGGTGCCGGCGGTGCATGTCGAGGCGTTTGCCGCGATCTGCGCACGCGAACGCTGTCCGTACGCCGAGGTCGGCTTCGCCACCGCCGAACCGCGCCTGTGTCTGAGCGATGCCGACAGCGGCGAGGACGCCGTGGACATGCCCATGCCGGTGCTGCTGGGCAAGACCCCGCGCATGCACCGCGAGGGACGGCGCGATACCCGGCCGCCGCCGGTCTGGGAACGCGCCGGCGTGACGGTCGAGGAGGCCGCCCGGCGCGTGCTGCGGCTGCCGGCGGTGGCCGGCAAGGGCTTCCTGATCACCATCGGCGACCGCAGCGTGGGCGGCCTGGTGGTGCGGGACCAGATGGTCGGTCCCTGGCAGGTGCCGGTGGCCGATGTCGCCGTGACCGCGACCGGCTTCACCGCCACCACCGGCGAGGCGATGGCGATGGGTGAGCGTACCCCGGTGGCGCTGCTGGACGCGCCGGCCTCCGGGCGCCTGGCCGTGGGCGAGACGCTCACCAACATCGCCGCCGCGCGCGTGGCCGACCTGTCGGACGTGCGCTTGTCCGCGAACTGGATGGCCGCCTGCGGCGACGAGGCCGAGGACGCGCGGCTCTACGACACGGTGCGGGCGGTCGGCGCCGAGCTCTGCGTCGAGCTGGGGATCGCCATCCCGGTGGGCAAGGACTCGCTGTCCATGCGGTCACGCTGGACCGGCAGCGACGGGGACGAGCGCGAGATGCGGGCGCCGCTGTCGCTGATCGTCTCCGCTTTCGCGCCGGTCGCGGATGCCGCGGCCACGCTGACGCCGCAGCTCCGTACCGACCGCGGCGAGACCGAATTGCTGTTGATCGACCTGGGGTGCGGCCGCAACCGCCTGGGCGGCTCCGCCCTGGCCCAGGTCCACGGGGAACTGGGGGGCGCGCCGCCCGATGTCGACGACCCCGCCGCGCTCAAGGCGTTCTTCGGCGCGATCCAGTCGCTGGCCGGCGCCGGTCGGCTGCTGGCTTACCACGACCGCAGCGACGGCGGCCTGTTCGCCACCGTCTGCGAGATGGCGTTCGCCGGTCGCGCGGGTGTCGAACTCGAATTGTCGGCGCTGGGCGAGGACGTCGCGGCCGCGCTGTTCAGCGAAGAGCTGGGGGCCGTGGTTCAGGTGACGGCGGCCGACGCGGCGGCGCTGCAGGACGAGCTGCGCGCCGCCGGTCTGCACGCCCACCGCCTGGGACCGGTCACGGCCGGCCGCGAGCTGTGTTTCACGCATCGCGGCGCGACCGTCTTCGCGGCCCCGCGCACCGATCTGCACCGCGCCTGGGCCGAGACCAGCTATCACCTGCAGGCCCTGCGCGACGAGCCCGGTTGCGCCGCGCAGGAATACGACAACCTCCGCGACGCCGACGATCCCGGTCTGCCCGCGGCGCCGAGCTTCGATTTCCGCGAGGACGTGGCCGCGCCGTATCTCAACCTGGCGCGGCCGCGGGTCGCGATCCTGCGCGAGCAGGGGGTCAACGGGCACGTGGAGATGGCCTGGGCCTTCACCGCCGCCGGCTTCGAGGCGGTGGACGTGCACATGAGCGAGCTGCTGTCCGGCGAGGTCGCGTTGTCCGGCTTCCAGGGCCTGGCCGCCTGCGGCGGGTTCTCCTACGGCGACGTGCTCGGCGCCGGCCAGGGCTGGGCCAAGTCGATCCTGTTCCACGAGGCCGCGCGGCATGACGTCGCCGACTTCTTCGCCCGGTCCGACACCTTCGCCCTGGGCGTGTGCAATGGCTGCCAGATGCTGTCGGCGCTGCGCGAGCTGATCCCCGGCACCGACGACTGGCCGGCCTTCGTGCGCAATGTCTCCGAGCAGTTCGAGGCGCGTACCTCGGCGGTGGAGATCGGCGACAGCCGGTCGGTCCTGCTCGACGGCATGGCCGGCAGCCGGCTGCCGATCGCGGTGGCCCACGGCGAAGGCCGCGTGGCCTACCGCGAGGAGGGGGCCGCGGACCGGCTCGCCGCCGCCGGCCAGGTGGCGGTGCGCTATGTCGACCACTACGGCCGGGCCACCGAGCGCTATCCCTACAACCCCAACGGCTCGCCGGGCGGCGTCACCGGCCTGTGCAACGCCGACGGCCGCGTGCTGATCCTGATGCCGCATCCGGAGCGCGTGGTGCGCAGCATGAGCCTGTCCTGGCATCCCGATGACTGGACGGGCGCCAGCCCCTGGATGCGCCTGTTCGGCAACGCGCGACGATTCGTCGGGTAAGTAATGAACCACAGAGGCACAGAGGCACAGAGAATAATAAAGTGATCTCAGGTGTGCCGGACGGCGCGCAAGCGCGCGTCCGGCACAGACAAACCGTTCTTCCCTCTGTGCCTCTGTGTCTCTGTGTCTCTGTGTCTCTGTGGTTAGCTAGCTTTCTTGCAGCCAACGGTAGCGGTCGAGGTCGACCCGGCCGCCGAGGAAGGTCACGCCCTCGTCCTCCAGCCGCCGGCGCTGGGTGAGGGCGGCGGTGGAATCGGCGGGCAGGGCGATGCGGCCGTCCGCGCGCAGTATCCGGTGCCACGGCAGGCCCGGCGGCGAACGATGCAGGGCATAGCCGACCTGGCGCGCGCGGCCCGGAAGCCCCGCGACGGCCGCGATGTCCCCGTAGGTCGCCACCCGGCCGCGCGGCACCCGCGCCACGGCCTCGTAGATCGCCTGGTAGCTGGAACTCACCGCCATGTCGTGATCCCGGCGTGTGGCTCGGGTCGTGTGAAATAAACCACAGAGGCACAGAGACACAGAGAAGAGAAGGTAATTCCATGTTGTGCCGGACGGCGCGCAAGCGCGCGTCCGGCACACACAAACCGCTCTTCCCTCTGTGCCTCTGTGTCTCTGTGGTTAGTATTCAGGCCAGGGCCAGGATGTCTTCCAGGCCGCAGAAGTCCACGATCGCCCGCATCTGGTCGGGCGGGTTGCCGTAGCGCAGGCCCGCCGGGGCGTCCCGCTGCCAGTCGAGCAGCAGGGCGACCCCGGCGCTGTCCATGCGGGTGACGCCGCCCAGGTCGATCTCCAGCGCGCCGTCGCCGTCGGCTTCCAGCAACCCGCGCGAGGCCCGCAGCAGGCCGGGCACCGTGGCGGTATCGACCGGGCCGGTCAAGCGCAGCCGGCCGGGGCCCTCGCGGGTGATGCGCGCCTCGCTCACCGGGTGTCGTCCGCGTCCTTCTGCGCCGTGGCCGGCGTACCGCTGTAGCGCGACTCCAGCTTGCCGATCAGGGTCTCCAGGCTGGTGCGCCGGATCTCCTGGTTGAACTGGCCGCGGTAGTTGGTCACGAACGTCAGGTTGCCCACGCTGCCGTTGTAGATCTTCCACTCGCCATCGACCAGGTGCAGATCGAGGTCGACATCGACGGTCTCGCCGGATTCGGTCTTCACCTTGGCGCGGAAGGTCACGTCCTCGGCGCTTTCCTCGGCGCGCACCGGCATGAACTCGACCTGTTCGCGGTCGAACTCCAGCAGGGCGCCGCCGTAGGTCTGGATCAGCATGTCCTTGAACGCCTCCTGGAAACGTTCGCGTTGGGCATCGCTGGCCTCGCGCCAGTGCCGCCCCAGAACCAGGCGGGACATGTACTCGACATCCACCAACGGCACCAGGATCCGCTCGATGATGGCATCGAGTTCCTCGGGATTCCGGCGAAGCTCGTCGCGGCGGCCCTCCATCGCGTCGAGGACCTTCTCCACGGTCGCGCGCGCGATCTCCTCGGGCGGGACCGGGGCCTTGTCGGCGCCCTCCTCGGCGGAGGCCGCGGCCAGCAGCGGCGCGCACGCCAGCGTCAGGACCGCCAGGAAGGAACGGATTGTCCGGGTCATGTCATGCTCCTTTTTCCCGCGTGCGGACCATCCTGCACGCGCGGGCTGAATACCGCCTGAACGGCTACAACGGCTACTCCCCGCCACGGTTGCCCATCTGGTACAGGAACTGGCCGATCAGTTCCTCCAGGATAACCGCGCCCTGGGTGATCTTGATGCGGTCGCCGTCCGCCAGGCTCTCCCTGGCCGCGCCGGGACCGATGCCGACGTACTGCTCGCCGAGCAGGCCGGCGGTCAGTATCTGGGCGTCGGAGTCCTCGGGCAACTCGTAGCCCTCGCGGATGCGCATCGAGACCACCGCCTCGTAGGTGGTGTTGTCGATGCGGATGTCCGTGACCCGGCCGATGCGGACTCCGGCGAGCTGCACCGGGGCGCCGGCCTTGAGGCCGCCGACGTTGGAGAAGGCGGCGGTCACCGTGTAGCCCTCGATGCCGCCGGTGTCCGCGAGATCGCTCACCCGCATGGTCAGGATGAACACCGCGGCGATGCCGAGGCAGACGAAAAAGCCGACGACGATTTCCAATCCTCGCGATTGCATCTCACACCTCTCCGAACAGGACCGCGGTAAGCATCAGGTTGGCGCCCAGGATCGCCAGAGACGACAGCACCACCGTGCTGGTGGTGGCACGCGAGACACCCTCGGACGTGGGCGGGGCCGAGTAGCCCTGGTAGACCGCGATCCAGGTCACGATCACGCCGAATACCCCGCTCTTGACGAATACGTTGACGATATCCTTGCCGAACTCGACGTTCTCCTGGATACCGGACCAGTAGGCGCCGGCGTCGACCCCGAGCAGGGCCACGCCGACCAGGTGTCCGCCGGCGGCGCCGATCGCCATGACGCAAAAGATCGAGGTCAGCAGCGGCAACGCGATCAGGCCGGCCAGGAAGCGTGGCGCCACGATCCGGCGCAAGGGGTCCACCGCCATCATCTCCATGCCGGAGAGCTGGTCGGTGGCCTTCATCAGGCCGATCTCGGCGGCCAGGGCGGAGCCGGCGCGCCCGGCGAACAGCAGGGCGGTGACCACCGGGCCCAGCTCGCGCACCACCGTGAGCGCGACCGAGGTGCCCAGCGCTTCCTCCGCGCCGAAGTCGACCAGCAGCCGGTAGCCGGACAGGGCCAGGACCATGCCCACGAACACGCCCGAGACCACGATGATCACCAGCGACAGGACCCCGACGGAATAGAGCTGCTCGATCACCAGGCGCGGCTTGCGGACCAGCGACGGCAGGCTGGCGATCACGCGCAGCAGGAAGAAGATGCTGCGGCCGAGTTCGGCGAGGCTGTTCGCGACCGCGTCGATCCCCTGGCGCGGGGCGTTCACGGGCGATCCTCCACATGCAGGTCCTCGGCATAGGGCGGTCCCGGGTAGTGGAAGGCCACCGGCCCGTCGGCCTGGGCCTGCACGAACTGCTGGACCCACTCCGAGGCCGAGTCGCGGATTTCGTCGGAGGTGCCGTGCGCCTTCACCTCGCCGTCGGCGATGACATAGCAATGATCGGCGATCTGCAGGGTCTCCTTGACGTCGTGCGAGACCACGACCGAGGTCAGGCCGAGGGCATCGTTGAGCCGCCGGATCAGACGCAGGAGCACACCCATGGAGATGGGATCCTGACCGGCGAAGGGCTCGTCGTACATGATCATCTCGGGGTCCAGGGCGATCGCGCGCGCCAGCGCCACGCGCCGGGCCATGCCGCCGGATAGCTGCGCCGGATACAGGTCGCGCGCGCCGCGCAGGCCCACCGCCTCCAGCTTCATCAGGACCACGTCGCGGATCAGGCGCTCGGGCAGCCGGGTGTGCTCGCGTAGCGGAAAGGCCACGTTGTCGAACACCGACAGGTCGGTGAGCAGGGCGCCGGTCTGGAACAGCATGCCCATGCGCTTGCGCAACTCGAACAGCCGCTTCTGGGAGAGTGCGGCGACTTCCTGGCCGTCGAAGCGGAGGCTGCCGCCGTCCGGCCGCCACTGGCCGCCGATCAGGCGCAGCAGGGTGGTCTTGCCGGTGCCGCTGGGCCCCATGATGGCGGTGATGCCGCCCCGTCGGATATCGATATCGACGCCGTCGAATATCACCCGCGCGCCGCGGCGGAAACGCAGATCACGGGCTTCGACCAGGCTGCTGTCGTCGGGCATCGCGCTGATTCCGGCAATGGGAAACGCAGTGTAACCGCAAAGGCCGCCGATGGCCCAAAGGGCCGGCCGCCTGCCCTTGGGCCGCGTACGGCCGCTCAGGTTCCCTCGTCTGCCGGCGGAGGCGTTCCCAGGCGCGCGCACAGGTGGGGTAGGAGATCGTCGGCGACGGTGGATAGGTCGCCGGGGCCGCCCAGTTCCGAGACCTGGGTCATCGCCAGGCCGCGGAAGCCGCAGGGATCGATGCGGGCGAACGGTTCCAGGTCCATCGCCACGTTCAGG
This sequence comes from Salinisphaera sp. PC39, assembly GCF_040361335.1. Classification (NCBI taxonomy): domain Bacteria; kingdom Pseudomonadati; phylum Pseudomonadota; class Gammaproteobacteria; order Salinisphaerales; family Salinisphaeraceae; genus Salinisphaera; species Salinisphaera sp. PC39. The sequence continues at coordinate 75,443 of NZ_APNM01000012.1, forward strand.
GCCAGACCGTGATAGCTGCAGCCGCGCCGGATGCGCAGACCGATGGAGCCGATCTTGGCGGTGTCGCCCTGCGGGCGGTCGACATAGACGCCGGGGGCGTCGCGGCGGGCGCGGGCGGTGATGCCGTAGCCCGCGAGCGTGGCGATCACGGCGTCCTCCAGGGCGGTGACCAGGCCGCGCACGCCCAGGCCCAGCCGGCGGATGTCGGTCATCACGTAGGCCATGAGCTGACCGGGACCGTGATAGGTCACCTGGCCGCCGCGGTCGGATTGCACCACCGGGATGTCGCCGGCCGCGAGCACGTGCTCGGCGCGGCCGTTGGTGCCCTGGGTGAACACCGGCCGGTGGGCCAGGAACAGGAAGCGGTCGGGATCGTCGGCGCCGCGGCCGTCGGTGAACGCCCGCATCTCGCGCCACACCGGCTCGTACGGCTGCGGCGCGTCGAGCCGGCGCTCGACGCGGGGCGCGGGAATCCCGGTCCGGGATGTTCCGCTCCGTGGTTCGGATACGGCCGGTGTCGTCATACCTTCAGTTTAATCCAACTCGAAACTTGAAACGCGCAACGGCGTGCCGGGATGCGCTAGAGCGCCATCAGCACCCGCTCGCTCGCGCTCAGGTCCGCATAGATGGCGTCGAGCTGGTCCTTGCTGCGGGCGACGATCTCCACCGTCACCGAGACGTAGCGGCCGCCGCTGCTGAGGCGGCGGGAGAGGTCGTCGCGCTCCAGTTCCGGCACATGCGGCTTGACCAGCTCGTACACCGTCGTCTCGAAGGCCTCGTCGCGCTCGCCGAAGGCCTTGATCGGGAAACGGCAGGGGAATTCCAGGAGGGTGTCAGTCCGGCTCATCGAGGTCAGCCTGCAGCAGGGCGCGCATGCGTGTCCATACCGGTCCCGGCCGGCCGTCGCCCACGGGGACGCCGTCCAGCGTGGTGACCGGGTAGATCTCGCGGGTCGAGCTGGTCAGCCAGATCTCGTCGGCGGCCGCGAGCTCGTCGGCGGCGATGTCGCGTTCGGCGCAGGGCACGGCGTGTGCCCGCGCGACTTCGAGCACGGCCTCGCGCGTGATGCCGGCGAGAATGGACGGCGCGAGGGGCGGTGTCGCCACGGTACCGTCGCGCACGACGAAGACATTCGAGGAGCTGCCTTCGGTGACATGCCCGTCGCGCACCAGGATCGCCTCGTTGGCCCCGGCGTCATGCGCCTCGGCGGCCAACAGCACGTTGGGCAGCAGGGCGGTGGACTTGATCTCGCAGCGGGCCCAGCGGATGTCCGGCTGTACCACGGCGGACACGCCGCTCTCGAAGGTGTCGGGATCGGCTCCGGGCCGCGACTGGCAGAAGGCGATCACGGTCGGTCGCGGGTCCGGCGGCAGGCGGTGATCGCGGCGCGGATAGGCGCCGCGCGTGACCTGCAGGTACAGCGACAGATCGCCGCCGCCGTTGCGTTCGATCAGTTCGCGGAACAGAGCCCGCCACCCGGCATCGTCGTGGGGGTTGGGGATGCGGATCGCCGCCAGGCTCCGCGCCAACCGCCGCAGGTGGGCATCCAGCCGGAAGGGGTTGCCACGGTATACGGGGATCACCTCGTAGACGGCGTCCCCGAACAGCAGGCCGCGGTCGGTAACCGGCACGCGCGCCTCTGCCAGCGGCAGAAACGTTCCGTTCACATGGGCGATTGGGGTCGAATCAGTCACTTAACTACAGAGGCGCAGAGGGCACGGAACGGCTCGAGGGCATCGAACCACAGAGGCACAGAGGGCACAGAGAATAAAGCAGGGATTCGATACCTCAAAGGAAAAAGGTGCTCTCTGTGCGCTCCGTGTCTCTGTGGTTATTTCATTGGAATAACAACAGCACTTCGTCGGTCAGCGACCGCACGATGCCGCCGGCCGGCACCGGCTCGGCGGCGAACAGGGGCAGGTCGTGGATGGTTTCGCCGTCGAACGCGACCTCGAGCCGGCCGATCTGCGCGCCGCCGGCGATCGGCGCGGTCAGGCCGGAGCGCAGCGCCGCCTGCGACGAGAGCTTGTCGCGGGCGCCGCGCGGGGCGGTCACGTACACGGGCCCGTCGGCACTCACCGGCAGCATCTTCTCGGCGCCCTTCCAGACACGCACCTCGGTGATCGTCTGGTCGGCGTCGAACAGCTTGTAGGTCTCGAAGAAGCGATAGCCGTAGTTCAGCAGCGAGGCGCTGGCGGTCTTGCGGGCGTTGTTGCTGTCGGTGCCGGTGACCACCGAGATCAGCCGCATGCCGTTGCGGTCGGCGGAGGCCACCAGGCAGTAGCCGGCGCTCTCGGTATGGCCGGTCTTCACGCCGTCGACGCTGGCGTCGGTCCACAGCAGGGAGTTGCGGTTGTACTGCTTGATCTCGTTGTAGGTGAATTCCCGTTGGCCATAGTACTTGCCGTACAGGTCCGGAAAGTCGCGGATTATCGCCCGGGTCAGGCGCGCGATGTCCCGCGCGCTCATGTAATGGTCCGGGTCGGGCCAGCCGGTGGCGTTGGTGAAGTGGCTGTCGTCCAGGCCCAGATCCTTGGCGTACTGGTTCATGTAGGCGGCGAAGCTGTCCTCGCTGCCGGCGATGTGCTCGGCCAGGGCCACGGTGGCGTCGTTGCCCGAGACCACGATGATCCCTTCGAGCAGGTCCTTGACCGGGATTTGCTTGCCGACCTCGATGAACATCTTGGAGCCGCCCATCCGCCAGGCCTTCTCGCTCACCGTGACCTTCTCGTCCAGCGCGAGGTTGCCGCTCTCGATCTCGGCGAAGGCGATGTAGGCGGTCATCAGCTTGGTGATGCTGGCCGGCTCGATGCGCTGGTCCGGGTTCTTGGCCGCCAGCGTCTGGCCGCTGTGATGGTCGACCAGGATGTAGCTTTCGGCATCGAAGCTGGGCGGATCCGGGATCGGCAGGGCCTGTGCCGCGAGCGGCGCGGCCAGTGCGAGCAGGAACAGCGGCAGGAGAAACGCGCGCGGTGTGATCGCTGGCATGCGGTTGTTCATCCTCTCAGGTGTCGATTTGCGAGCGGGGGCGGAATAGGCCGCCCGCCAAGTGTACCTAATCGCGGGTCGCCGCGACGTTCAGGCCCCGGTCCTCCAGGGTGCGGCGCGCCTCGGCGAGGGCGGCGGAGTCCGCATAGGGTCCGACCCGCACGCGGTAGAGAGGTTCCGGGTCGTCGCTGACGGAAACGAATACCCGGTCGAGACCGTAGCCGCGCAGCCGCTGCGCGAGTTGGCGGGCGTTGCGGGCCTCGCTGAAGGCGCCGGCCTGGAGATACAGGGCCGGGTTCTCGCTCTCGGCGACGGTTTCGGTGCCGGGCTCGATCAGCTCCAGGGTTACCGGTGCGGTGCCGCTGCCGATCATGTCGAGCCGCACGGCCGCGGCGTACGACAGGTCGATTACCCGGTCGGCGTGGAACGGGCCGCGGTCGTTGACCCGCACGATCACCTCGCGGCCGTTCTCCAGGTTGGTCACGCGCAGGAAACTGGGCAGGGGCAGCGTCCGGTGGGCGGCGGTCATCTTGTACATGTCGTAGGTCTCGCCGCTGGAGGTGCGCCGGCCGTGGAACTTGCGGCCGTACCAGGAGGCGTAGCCGCGCTCGCGGTAGTCGGTGGCATCCTCCATGACGTCGTAGCGCTTGCCCAGGACTTCGTAGGTATCCGGGTTGCCGTAACGGCTCAGCGGCTCGTCGCGGGGCACCGCGTCGGGTACCTCGCTGACGTCGACGGCCGCGGTCTCCGGCGGGCCGTCGCGCTGGGGCAGGCGTTTCAGCGTCGGGTCGGCGGCGCAACCGGCGAGCAGCAGCCCGGCCAGCGCCGCGGCGGGAATGAGTCGGGGCGTCATCGCCGGGCCATCTCCTCGTCCAGACCGTCCGCGATGGCGCGGCTGAGTTGGTGCACGGCCATCGCGTACATGCGGCTGTGGTTGTACGTGGTGATCACGAAGAAATTGCTCAGGCCGGCCCAGTATTCCGGGCCGTCCTCGCCTTCCAGCTCGACCAGACCGACCGCGGCGTCGGCCGCGGGCGCCTCGCCGTCCGCGCTCAGCCCGGCGCTTTCCAGCTCGTCGTAGCGATAGCGGGTATGGCGGTTGCTGCGCTCCAGGCCGGGCGCGTCGCCGCCGCTCAGGCGCAGGGCCACGCGCTCGCCGGCGCGCCAGTCGTGCTCGGCCAGGTAGTTGGCCACGCTGCCGATGACGTCGGCGGGACTGTCCCACAGGTCGCGGCGGCCGTCGCCGTCGAAGTCCACGGCGTAGGCGCGGTAGCTCGACGGGATGAACTGCGGCCAACCCATGGCGCCGGCGTAGGATCCCTTGGCGCCGGCGCAATCCACTCGTTCGCGGTGACACAGGATCAGGAAGTGTTCCAGTTCCCCGAGGAAAAAGCTCGCGCGCTCCGGATAGTCGAAACCGAGAGTGGCGAGGGCGTCGATCACGCGATCGCGGCCGACGTTGCCGCCATAGCGGGTCTCGACGCCGATGATCGCGGTGATCACGTGCGGCGGCACGCCGTAGCGCTCGTGTGCGCGGTCGAGCAGATCGCGGTGCTCGCGCACGAAGGCGATGCCGCCGTCGATGCGCGACTGTCCGAGGAAGATCCGCCGGTAGCGATGCCAGGGCAGGACCTTCTCCGCCGGCCGCCGCATGGCCTCCAGGATATGGGGGCGGTTCTCGGCGCCGGCGAGCAGATCGCGCAACTTGCTTGCGTCGAGGTCGTGCTCGCGCTCGAGGCGCTCGATCATGGCCTGCGCCTCCGGGCGCTCGGCGTAGCCGGCGTGGACGGGGCCGCTGACGGCGGCGGCGGCGCAGAGCATGATCGTCAGGATTCGTTTCACGTTGCCAGCAGCTTCCTGTGGGTATGGATGGACATCAGCATGCCGAAGGCCAGGAGGATGATCACCATCGAGGTGCCGCCGTAGCTGATCAACGGCAGCGGCACGCCGACCACCGGCAGCAGGCCCACGACCATGCCGATATTAACGAAAACATAGATGAAAAAGGTAAGGCTCAGGCCGCCGGCCACGAGGCGCTGGAACGTGTCCTGACTGCGGGCCGCGATATGCAGGCCGCGCAGGATGATGAAGGCGTAGATACCGAGCAGGGCGAGCACGCCGAGCAGGCCCGTCTCCTCCGCGAAAACCGCGAACACGAAGTCGGTGTCGGATTCCGGCAGGAAATTCAGGTGGGCCTGGCTGCCGTTGAGCCAGCCCTTGCCGAACAGGCCGCCCGAGCCGATGGCGATCTTGCTCTGGGTGATGTGGTAGCCCGCGCCCGCCGGGTCCCGGGCCGGATTGAGGAAGGTCAGCACCCGCTCCTGCTGATAGTCGTGCATATTGAACCAGAGCAGCGGCGCGGCGGCCGCGGCCAGCAGGATCAGGAGCAGGATCACGCGCCAGCGCAGGCCGGCCAGGAACAGCACGAAACCGCCGGCCGCCACGATCAGCAGGGCGGTGCCGAGGTCCGGCTGGACCGCCACGAGTACCGCCGGCAGGGCGATCAGGGTGCCCGTGGCCAGCACCGATACCAGGCCGGGCGGCAGCGGGCGCTCGTGGAAGTAGGCGGCGACCGTCAACGGTACCGCCAGCTTCATGAATTCGGACGGCTGGAAACGGATCACGCCGAGATCCAGCCAGCGCTGCGCGCCCATCGCGGCGTCGCCGAAGGTGATCACGGCCAACAGCATGACCACGCCCAGGGCGAACAACCAGGGCGAGATCATGCGCAGCCAGTCGGGCGGCACCTGGGCAATCACCAGCATCGCGGCGAAGCCGATGCCCAGGCGCACGGCCTGGCCCATGACCACCGCCATCGATTGCCCGGAGGCGCTGTAGAGCACGAACAGGCCGAGCGTGCCGGCGGCCATCAGGGCCAGCAGCAGCGGCAGGTCCACGCGCCAGTAGACCAGCCATTCGGACAGGGATGCCGGACGGTCCTCGGCGGTGCTCATGGTTGCGACTCCGCCGCCCGCGCGATGTGGGTATCCGTCAGGTAGGCGTCGAGCACCTTGCGCGCGATCGGCGCGGCCACGCCGCCACCGCTGCCGCCGTGCTCGGCGAGCACGGCCACCGCGATACGTGGTTCCTCCAGCGGCGCGAAGCCGATGAACAGGGCATGATCGCGGAACTTGTAGGCCAGTTCCTCCATGTCCGGCGCCTCCTCGTCCTGGGCCATGCCGCGCACCTGGGAGGTGCCGGTCTTGCCGGCCATGCGGTAGGGAATGTCCCGGCCCATGGTGTAGTGGGCGGTGCCGCGCGGCGCGTGCACCACCTGGCGCATGGCGTCGATGACGATGTCCCAGTGGCGCTCGTCCCGGAGCTGGATCGGCTGTACCGGCTCGGTGGTGACGCTGTCGAGGCTGCCGTCGATCGGCGCCTCGGAGGCCATGAGCACATGCGGCTTGCGGCCCTCGCCGCGGCGCGCGATCAGGGCGGTCATGTGGGCGAGCTGCAGCGGCGTGGCGGTCATGTAGCCTTGGCCGATCACGGTGTTCAGGGTCTCGCCGGGGTACCAGGTCTGGTTGCGCGCGCCCTGCTTCCACTCGCGCGAGGGCATCAGACCGTCGCGCTCGCGCGGCAGGTCGATGCCGGTGGGGCGGCCGAGACCGAACAGGGTGCCGAAGCGGTGCATGACGTCGATCCCCAGGTCCATGCCCAGCTTGTAGAAGTAGACGTCGCTGGAGCGGAAGATGGCCTCCTTGAGGTCGAGCCAGCCGTGGCCCTCGCGTTTCCAATCGCGCCAGCGGCGTTCGCTGCCGGGCAGGGTGATGTAGCCGGGGCTCCAGATCTGGCGCTGCGGGTCGATGTTGTCGGTCTCCAGCGCCGCCAGCGCCATGATCGGCTTGATCGTCGAGCCCGGCGGATACTGGCCCTGCAGCGCCCGGTTGAACAGCGGCTGGTGGGGATTGTCGATGAGGTTCCCGTAATCCTTGCTGCTGATGCCGTCCACGAACAGGTCCGGATCGAAGCCGGGCCGGCTCACCAGCGCGAGGACGCCGCCCGTGCGCGGATCGATCGCGACCACGGCGCCGTCATTGTCGCCGAGGGCCTCGTGGGCGGCGGCCTGCAACTGGGCATCGACGGTCAGGTAGAGGTTGTGGCCGGGCGTGGGGCGGTTGAATTCGATCTCCCGCAGCGCTCGCCCGGCGGCGTTCGCCTCCACGATCCGGGAGCCGGGGTAGCCGTGCAGCAATTCCTCGTAACTGTATTCCACGCCGGTCTTGCCGATGTGGTTGGCGCCGCGATAACGCTTGTCGTCGAGCGTGAGCATCTCGCGTTCGGTGATGCCGCCGACGTAGCCGATCAGGTGCGCGGCCACCTCGCCCAGCGGATAGTGCCGCGTCAGGCCGGCCCGGATTTCCATGCCCGGGAACTTACGGCGGTTGACCTCGAAGCGGGCGACTTCTTCCTGGCTCAGGTTGAGCCGGATGGGGATGCCGCGGAAATTCGGCGACTGCGCCAGCCGCTGGCGGAAACGCTTGCGGTCCGCCTCGCGGATCTCGACATACCGGCTCAGGCGATCGATGGCGGCATCCAGGTCCTCGACCTGCTCCGGCACCACCTCCAGCCGGTAGGCGGGCAGGTTGTCGGCCAGGACGACGCCGTTGCGGTCGTAGATCAGGCCGCGTACCGGCGGCACCACTTGCACGCGCATACGGTTGTCGTTGGAGCGCGTATCGTAATAATCGTGCTCCACGATCTGGAGATAGCCCAGCCGGGCCACCAGCACGCCGGCCAGCACCGCCATGCCGATGCCGGCCAGGACCGTGCGCACCACGAACAGCCGGCGTTCGGCGGCGTGGTCCTTGAGCGGTGAGTCGGCGGGCATCAATCAGCCTCCGGCATGGACTTCCCCGGTCCCTTCAAGAGACCTCCGGGCGGGCCATGCGTTCCAACACCAGCGTCCAGAGCGGCCACACGACCGCGGTGCTGAGGGCGGGCAGCCACCGCCACAGCGGATCCACGCTGCGGCCGTTGACCCCGTCGATCCAGAACAGGATGAATTCGTAGACCAGGAACAGCGGCAGCAGGACCACGCTCTGCTGGATGGCGGGAAAATCCAGCAGCAGATCCTTGAGCTTGAAAACCGCGTAGGCGCAGACGGCCAGGGCCAGGCCATGCTGGCCGAGGGGCGTGGTGTAGACCACGTCCATGAGCAGGCCGCTACCCCAGGCGGCGATGACGCCGAAACGTTGCGGCTGCACCATCGCCCAGAACAGCACGGTCGCCGGCAGGAAGGCCGGGCGCGCCATGGCCGCCCACGTCGGCAGCGGCACCAGCATCAGGATCAACGACAGCGCCAGGCTGCCGGCGATGAGCAGCGGGCCGGCCGCGATATTGGGGTTCATTGCGGGGCGCTCTCGTCCGCGGCGGGCGGTCCGTCGGCGGCCGGCGGGGTATCGGCGGGCTCCTCCGGTTGCGGGGTCCAGACCAGCAGGACCTCGCGGCCGCGGTTGAGGCTGGCGGTGGGCTCGGCGATCACGGTGAGGAACTCGTCGCCGGGCTGGTGCGTGACCTCGGAGACCCGCGCCACCGGGTAGCCCGCCGGATAGCGGCCGCCCAGCCCGGAGGAGACCAGCAGGTCGCCCTCGACGACGTCGGCGTTGGCCGGCAGGAACGGCAGCAGCAGGCGCTCGCTCTTGCCCGTGCCCTGGGCGATGGTCTGCAGGCCGGTACGGTTGAACTCCACCGGGATGCCGTGGTTCGGGTCGGTGATCATGATCGCGGTGGAGCCCATGGCGTTGACCTGCGTGACCTGGCCCATGATGCCGTTGGCGTCCACCAGGGCCTGGCCCGGGAAGACGCCGTCGGCCTCGCCCTTGTTCAGGTTGACGTAGTGGCGGTACGGGTCGGGGCTCACGGACAGGATCTCGGCGATCAGGACCTCCTCGTCGAGCGAGCGCGCCGAGGACAGGAGGGCGCGTATGCGATCGTTCTCGGCCTCCAGGGCCGCCAGCTTCTGGAGCCTGGCGCGCAGCAGCAGGACCTGCTGGGACAGCGCCTCGTTCTCGGCGATCAGTTCGTCGCGGTCGAGATAGTGCGTCACGAAATCGGCCGCGTCGGACGGCAACTCGGCCGCGATCTGCAGCGGTTGCAGCACGGTCGCCAGGCTGCTGCGCACCGGCTGCAGCGTGTCGCGGCTGTGATCCAGGAACATCAGGCCGAGCGACAGCACCAGGATCAGGACGATCTTGATGCTGGGCGACGGCCCTCTCGGAAACAGGCTGATGTTATCGTCGGAAAGTCCGCGCACTGCGTCCCCGGCGGTGCCCGCTGGCGTGGAAAAGTCGAGTGCGGCGCGATAAAGGGCGCCTTATCCGATCAAGAATAGGGCCAAGCGAGGCCCCGTCGCAACAGTGGCGACCGCCCGGCACGGGCGGTCCGGCGCCGCCGGCCGGCGCCTATTCGAGCGCGAACATCTGGCCGGTCTTGCGGTCGATCATCTCCAGCAGGATGCCGCCGCCGCGGGCCACGCAGGTCAGCGGGTCGTCGGCGATGATCACCGGCAGGCCGGTCTCCTCGCTGATCAGCTTGTCGATGTCCGACAGCAGGGCGCCGCCGCCGGTCAGGACGATACCGCGCTCGGCCACGTCCGAGCCCAGCTCGGGCGGGGTCGCCTCCAGGGCCGTCTTGACCGCGCCGATGATGCCGGACAGCGGTTCCTGCAGGGCGTCCAGCACCTCGTTGGAGTTGAGGGTGAAACTGCGGGGCACGCCGGCCGAGAGATGCCGGCCGACCACCTCGATCTCCTTGACCTCGTGGCCGGGGAAGGCGGTGCCGATCTGGTGCTTGATGGACTCGGCGGTGGATTCGCCGATCAGCATGTTGTACTGGCGCCGCACGTAATTGACGATTGCCTCGTCGAAGCGGTCGCCGCCCTGACGCACGGACTCGGCGTAGACGATGCCGTTGAGCGAGATCACCGCGACCTCGGAGGTGCCGCCGCCGATGTCCAGGACCATGGAACCGCGGGCCTCGCCGATGGGGATGCCGGCGCCGATGGCGGCCGCGACCGGCTCCTCCACGAGGTAGACCTTGCGGGCGCCGGCGTTGGATGCGGACTCGCGGATCGCGCGCCGTTCCACCTGCGTGGAGCCGTAGGGCACGCACACCAGCACCCGGGTGATCGGCCGCAGCAGCCGCCGCTTGTGCACCTTGCGGATGAAGTGCTGGAGCATCTTCTCCGTGACCGTGAAGTCGGCGATCACGCCATCCTTCAGCGGCCGGATGGTGCTGATGTGACTGGGGGTGCGGCCGAGCATGCGCTTGGCGTCGTGACCGACGGCCTCGATGCGCTTGCCGCCGCGGGCGTCCTGGCGCACGGCCACGACCGAGGGCTCGTTCAGGACGATGCCCTGGTCCCGCGCGTAGACGAGGGTGTTGGCGGTGCCCAGGTCGATCGACAGATCGTTGACGAACAGGCCCCGGAGATTGTCCATCATGTTTGCAGAGAACCTTTGTGTAGGAGGCGTTCGGGCGGATGGCGTTGCCCGTGCCACGGCCGAGGACGGCTTGCCGGGTTCCCGCGACCCCGGCCGGCTGGCCGATGCCTCGAGAGCAAAATAAGCGGCTATGCTAGCAACGGCGTGAGAAGGCGGCAAGCGAGCGTTTAGCTTCCTGCACCGGCGCACCGGCATGGCGTAGAATGCAGCACCGTTTTACAGGAGGAACGCACCCGTGAGCCTGAGCGAGGAACAGGTGCGCAAGGTCGCCGAACTGGCCCGACTGCGGGTGGACGAGGAGCAGGTGACGGGGTACGCGCGGGAGTTGTCGCGCATCCTCGATCTGGTCGAGTCCCTGGACGAGGCGGATACCGCCGACGTGGCGCCCATGGCGCACCCGCTGGATCTGAGCGCGCGTCTGCGCGAGGACGCCGTCACCGAGGACAACCGCCGCGACGCGTTCCAGGCGATCGCGCCGGCGGTCGAGGACGGTGTCTATCTGGTCCCCAAGGTCATCGAATAGGGGGCGGCCGATGCACGAGCGAAATCTCCGCGAGTTGGCCGCCGGCCTGGCCGACGGCAGCTACTCCGCCGTCGAGCTGGCGCGGCACTACCTGGACCGGATCGAGCGCCTGGACCCGCGCCTGAACAGCCTGGTCACGGTCTGCGACGAACGTGCCCTGGCGCAGGCCGAGGCAGCCGACGCGCGCCGGCGGGATGGCGATGCCGGCCCGCTTGCCGGGTTGCCATTGGTCCACAAGGACATCTTCTGCACCGAGGGCGTGCGCACGAGCTGCGGCTCGCGCATGCTGGACAACTTCGTCGCGCCCTACGACGCCACGGCCGTGGCGCGCCTGGATGCGGCCGGCACCGTGACCCTGGGCAAGTCGAACATGGACGAGTTCGCCATGGGCTCGTCCAACGAGACCAGCTACTACGGGCCGGTGCGCAACCCCTGGGACGAAAGCCGGGTCCCCGGCGGCTCCTCCGGCGGTTCCGCCGCGCTGGTGGCCGCGGGCCTGGCGCCGGCGGCCAGCGGCACCGATACCGGCGGTTCCATCCGGCAGCCGGCGGCCCTGTGCGGGGTCACCGGCCTCAAGCCCACCTACGGCCGGGTCTCGCGCTACGGCATGATCGCCTTCGCCTCCAGTCTCGACCAGGGCGGCTGCTTCGCGCGCTCGGCCGAGGACTGCGCCTTGCTGCTGGCGGCCATGGCGGGTTTCGACGAGCGCGATTCCACTTCCGTGGACCGGCCGGTGCCGGACTACGCCGGGGGATTGGGCACGGATTTGAAGGGCCTGAAGGTCGGCCTGCCCGCCGAGTACTTCGCCGAGGGCCTGGAGGCCGGCACCCGGGCGGCGGTCGAGGCCGCGGTCAGGGAACTGGAGGGGCAGGGCGCCGAGATCGTCGAGATCGCCCTGCCCAACACCCGGTTGGCGGTGCCCACCTATTACGTGCTGGCGCCGGCCGAAGCCTCCTCGAACCTGGCCCGTTACGACGGCGTGCGCTACGGCTACCGCTGCGCCGATCCCGAGAACCTGGAAGACCTGTACCTGCGCAGCCGCGGCGAGGGTTTCGGGCGCGAGGTCCAGCGCCGGATCATGGTCGGGGCCTATGTGCTGTCGGCCGGCTATTACGACGCCTATTACCTCAAGGCGCAGAAGACCCGGCGCCTGATCGCCGACGAATTCCGCCAGGCCTTCGAGAAGGTGGACGTGATCGCCGGGCCCACCACCCAGGGACCGGCCTTCGCGCTGGGCGAGAAGGCCGACGACCCGGTGGCGATGTACCTCAACGACATCTACACCATCCCGGCGAACCTGGCCGGGCTGCCGGGCATGTCGGTGCCCGCCGGCTTCGTCGACGGCCTGCCGGTCGGCATGCAGTTGCTGGCGCCCTGGTTCGAGGAGCAGCGCCTGCTCAACGTCGCCCATGCCTATCAGCAGACCACCGACTGGCATACCCGGCAACCACCCGGATTCGAATGAAGACTAACCACAGAGACACAGGGAACACAGAGAGTCCGCGAAAAGAATTTTTGAGTCTTCTTGCTCTGTGTCCTCTGTGACTCTGTGGTTGGATTTTTAAGGACTTGGACATGAACTGGGAAGCGGTCATCGGGCTGGAGGTCCACATCCAGCTCGCCACGCGCAGCAAGATATTCTCCGGGGCCTCCACGGCCTACGGCGCCGAGCCCAATACCCAGGCCAGCGCAGTCGACATCGCGCTGCCCGGCGTGTTGCCCGTGATCAACCGCGAGGTGATCCGGATGGCGGTGATGTTCGGTCTTGCGATCGAGGCCGACATCGCGCCGCGCTCGGTGTTCGCGCGCAAGCATTACTTCTATCCGGACCTGCCCAAGGGCTACCAGATCAGCCAGTACGAGCTGCCGATCGTCGCCGACGGCCGCCTGGAGATCGCCCTGGACGACGGCGAGACCAAGACCGTCGGCATCACCCGGGCCCACCTGGAGGAGGATGCCGGCAAATCCCTGCACGAAGGCTTCACCCGCTATACCGGCATCGACCTGAACCGCGCCGGCACGCCGCTGGTGGAATGCGTCTCCGAGCCGGACATGCGCTCGCCCGCGGAGGCCGTGGCCTACGCCCGCAAGTTGCATTCGCTGGTGCGTTATCTCGGCATCTGCGACGGCAACATGCAGGAGGGGTCGTTCCGGGTCGACGCCAACGTCTCCGTGCGTCCGGCCGGCCGGGCCGAGTTCGGCACCCGGACCGAAACCAAGAACCTAAACTCCTTCCGTTTCCTGGAAAAGGCCCTGACCTACGAGATCGAGCGCCAGATCGACGTGCTCGAATCCGGCGGCACGGTGGTCCAGGAGACGCGTCTGTTCGATCCCGCGAGCGGCGAGACCCGGACCATGCGCACCAAGGAGGAGGCGCACGACTACCGGTATTTCCCCGACCCGGACCTGCTGCCGGTAGCCGTCGACGAGGCCCTGGTGGCGGCGGCGCGCGAGTCGCTGCCGGAGTTGCCGGACGCCAAGGCCCGGCGTTTCGTCGAGGCATACGGCCTGTCCGCCTACGACGCCGCCCAGTTGACCGCCACGCGCGAGACCGCCGACTACTACGAGGCGGTCCTGGCGGGCTTCGCCGACGACCCCAAGCTGGCCGCGAACTGGGTGATGAGCGAGCTGTCAGGCGCCCTGAACCGGGACGGCCTGGAGATCGGCGACTCGCCGGTCGCCGCCGGCACCCTGGCGGGATTGCTGGCACGCATCCAGGACGGCACCATCTCCGGCAAGATCGCCAAGGATGTCTTCGAGGCCCTTTGGGCCGGCGAGGGCGCGAGCGCCGACGAGGTGATCGAGGCCAAGGGCCTGAAGCAGATCACCGACACCTCGGCGATCGAGGCCTACGTGGACGAGGCGATCGCCGCCAATCCCGACCAGGTCCGGCAGTACAAGGACGGCAAGACCAAGATCGTGGGCTATTTCGTGGGCCAGGTGATGAAGGCCTCGGGCGGCAAGGCCAACCCGCAGGAGGTAAACAAGCTGCTCAAGGAGAAGCTGGACCGCGCCTGAGAGGGTGTCTACAAAACTACTGCGCTCGGCATCTCGAGTGCCGGCGGTGCTCGGGATCCTCACGTATTGCGACATACGCTGCGGTCCCTGCGCTCCGACGGCACCCAACCTGCCGTCGCTCGCTACGTTTTGTAGACACCCTCTGAGAAGGTGTCTGAGAAGGTGGTTGCAAACGACGGCGCTTGTCCGCCACGTTTCGTGAACACCCTCTGAAACGGAGGAGTCCGACCATGCGCCGACCCATCATGCCGTTGGCGGCGGCCCTGCTGCTGACGGCGGCGATGACCACCGCCGGCTGTGCCTGGCTGCGCTATCGCGCCGCGGAACCCCCGAGTGTCGCCTTGGCCGGCGCCGAGCTGGTCGAGTTCTCGATGACCGGGCAGCGGCTGCGTCTGGACCTGCGGGTCCGCAATCCCAACGGCTTCGAGCTGCCCCTGGCGGGGTTGGAATACACGCTCGCCGTGAACGACAAGCCGCTGGCCAGCGGTCGCAGCACGCGCGCCGTGACCCTGCCGGCGGACGGCGAGACGACGGTGCCGGTGACCCTGGAAGCGAACCTGATCGAATCGGGGATCATCACCGGCTTCGCCCAGGTGCAGGCCTGGCGTAAGGCCGGCGGTGCCGAATTCGACTATGCCCTGTCGGGCAAGCTCAAGCTCGCCGACCTGTCGGCCGCGATGCCTTTCACCCGTACCGGCTCGGTTTACGTCGACCTGTCCGACTGGTAACGCGACCCGGCACCGCCGGGCACGGCCGCCAGCCGGCGGCGGGTGGCGTCGTTGGCGCCGGGGCCCGGCTCCGGGCGCATCTCCATCAGGCCCAGGGCGCGACCGTCGCTGTCGCGCACGGCCATTTCCGCGATCGGTTCGCCGTTGGTGCGCGCGATCAGCCGCACCGGCGGCTCGCCGTCGTGCGTCCAGCGATCGCCCCACTGCATCAGCACCACCAGTACCCGGAAGAGGTCGGCGCCCTTGCGGGTCAGGTGGTACTCGGCCCGCTTGCCCCCGGGCGTCAGGGACACGCGCTCCAGGATGCCGTGCGCCGCCAGGCGGCGCAGGCGGTCGCTGAGCACGTTGCGGGCGATCCCCAGGTTGGCCTGGAAGCTCTCGAAACGGCGCACGCCCCAGAAGGCCTCGCGCAGTATCAGCACCGTCCAGCGGTCGCCGATCGCATCGACCGCGCGTGCCACCGAACAGCTCATGGTCTCGTTGCCGGAGTGCATCGCCGCCTTAAAAGTTGCAATTTGAAATTAATAGTATTAAAAAACGTTTCTAAAGGCAACTTAAAGGATGTGTCATGCCCGATTCCCGCACGCCGGCGCGCCGTTTGCGCGACGCCGGCATCCTCGCGACCTTCCGCGGTCTGGATCGTGTCCTGCCGCCGGCTGCTGCGGCGCTCGCCTATCGCCTGTGGACGACGCCCGGCCCGACACCGGCGGATTCCGTGCGGGACTGGCCCGCCGCCACCGAGAGCGGCTGGGTGGCGACCGCGAACGGCCGCATTCGCACGCATGTGCACGGCGGCGGCGGACCGACGGTGTTGCTGGTACACGGTTGGGGCGGACACGCCGGGCATTGGCGCGAATTCGTGCCGGCATTGACGGCGGCCGGCTACCGTGTGGCGGCACTGGATCACATCGGCCATGGCGGATCGCCGCGGCGGCGCACGAACCTCGCGGAAATGATCGAGTCGGTGCGGGCGGTCGCCCGGCGGCACGGGCCGCTGGCGGGCGTGGTCGGCCATTCGGTCGGGGGCGCGGCGGCCTATCTGGCCGTGGCCGACGGGGTCGAGACCGATGCCCTGGCCGTGATCGGCAGCCCGGCCAACCTGGAGGACATGGTGCGCCTGTTCACCGGCATGCTGGGCCTGTCGGAGCGCAGCGTCGCCGCGCTGCGCCGGCGCATGGAGGATCGCTACGGCTTCGGCTGGGACGATGCCCGCGCCGAGCGCGTGCTGCCGGCCCTGGCCGCCGTGCGCGGCCTGGTCGTGCATGATCGGCGCGATCGCGAGGTGCCCTTCGCCCAGGCCGAGATCAACGCCCGGCACTGGCCCGGGGCGGCCCTGGTCGCCACCGAGGGCAAGGGGCATCGCCGGATTCTCTCCGATCGGGCGGCGGTCGCGACCGTCGTCGATTTCCTGGCCGACGCGGCGGCCGATCCCGTCGTTGTTCCGCGGCGCGCGCGCGGGTAATCTGACGCGTTTGCGCCGGCGCGGCGCGGGCCCAGGGAACGGCCGAACGCGGGGCGCCGGGGGAATCGACGGGACAAGGGATATCCATGATCGACAATCCGCTGATCGAGACGGGCCTGCCCATCGCCCTGATGATCATCATGGCCGGCATGGGCCTGACACTCACGGTCGCCGACTTCCGCCGCGTCTTCACCTTTCCGCGGGCCATGCTGGTGGGCACGGCGGCGCAGATCGCGCTGATCCCGCTGCTGGCCTTCGGTCTGGTGGAATTGCTGGGACCGTCGCCGGCGATCGCCGTCGGCTTGGTGATCATCGCCGCCTGTCCGGGGGGCACGACCTCGAACGTCTTCACCTTCCTCGCGGGCGGCAACGTGGCGCTGTCGATCGTGCTCACCGTGATCGCCAGTCTGGTGACCATCCTCACCATTCCGCTGTTCGCCAACATCGCGCTCGATCTCTACGCCAACACCGACGCCGACGCGCCGGTCCGCCTGCCGCTGGTGGATACCGTGGTCCAGCTCGCGGTGATCGTGGTGATCCCGGTGGCCCTGGGCCTGTTCGTGCGCGCGCGCTTCGAGGAAGTCGCCGCCTGGGGCGAGCGTTTCGTCAGCGTGTTCGGCCTGGTGGTGCTGGGCGCGATCATCGCCGCGATCGTGTTCCAGACGCGCGACCAGATGTGGACCCTGCTGTCGCAGGCCGGCCCCTCGGCGGTCGCCCTGAATGTCGGCGGTATCACCCTGGGGTTCCTGAGCGGCTATCTCGGCGGCATCTCGCGCCGCGACGCCCTGACCATCGCCATCGAGGTGGGCATCAAGAACGGCACCATCGGTCTGATGGTGACGCTGTCCCTGCTCAACGACGCCGAGATGGCGGTCCCCTCGGCGGTCTACGGCGTGCTGATGTTCGCCTTCGGCGGGCTGCTGGCGGTTTACGGACGCCGCACGCGCGGCCGGGATGAGGCCGGGGCGTGACCCTGCGCGGGGTCATGCTGGACCGGCTGCCCCTGGACCGGGGCGACCTGGACTTCGGCGCGCTGGCGCAGGGCCTGGATGGCCTGGATTATCACGATGCCACCCCGCGCGAGGCGGTGCCGCAACGCATCGCCGGCGCCGGGGTGGTGTTCACCAACAAGGTGGTCCTCGATCGCGACACCATCGGGGCGGCCGCGGGGCAGGGGCTGCGCCTGATCTGCCTGATGGCCACCGGCACCGATAACGTCGACGTCGCCGCCGCGCGCGAGGCCGGCGTGGCGGTCACCCACTGCCGCGGTTACGCCACCCCCGCCGTGACCCAGCACGTGTTCGCGTTGATCACGGCGCTGGCGACCCGCCTGCCGGATTACGCGGCCGCCGTGCGTCGCGGCGACTGGGGCGCGGCGGGCACCTTCTGTCTGCTGGATTACCCGATCCGGGAACTGGCCGGCGGCACGCTCGGTATCGTCGGCCACGGCGATCTCGGCCGGTCCGTGGCCGGTGTGGCGGAGGCATTGGGTATGACCGTCCTGGTGTCGCAACGGCCGGGAGGCGACGACCGCCCGGGGCGCGTGCCGTTCGACGAGGTCCTGGCGCGCGCCGACGTGCTCAGCCTGCATTGTCCGTTGACCCCGGAAACGCGCGGTTTGATCGGCGCCGGCGCCCTCGCCGCCATGAAGGAGACCGCCTTCCTGGTGAACACCGCGCGCGGCGCCCTGGTCGACGAGGGGGCGCTGGCGGAGGCCCTGCGGCGCGGCGCGATCGCGGGCGCCGGCCTGGACGTGCTGTCGGCGGAACCGCCGCCGGCGGATCACCCGCTGCTGGCCGGCGACATCCCCAACCTGATCGTCACCCCGCACAGCGCCTGGGGCACGCGCGCGGCCCGCCAGCGCCTGGTCGACCAGCTCGCGGAGAACGTCGCCGCCTTCCGCGCCGGCGAGTCCCTGCGGCGCGTCGATTGATCCATTGATGACTAACCACAGAGACACAGAGCGCACAGAGAAGCCAGTAAAAGTAAATCCCAAAAAGACTCTGTGTCCTCTGTGCCTCTGTGGTTATGAATTCTTTCGTCCCATCTCAGCCTGTCTCCGTGTCGCTGTGGTTGGTGGACTGGCTTGCATCGGGTGGGTGATGCCCCGAGATTGGGGGCTGTCTTTTCAGTGGGAGAGCCCATGGCCCATCAGCAGACTTTGACCTTCCGGCTGGACGGCCGCGGCACGACCGAGATCACGTCTGATGTGGCGGATGCGGTGCGGGCCTCGGGCGTGACCACCGGCCTCTGTCACGTGTTCACGCGCCACACCAGCGCCTCGCTGATGATCTGCGAGAACGCCGATCCCGACGTGCGCGCGGACCTGGAGCGCTGGTTCGGCGAGCACGTGCCCGACGGCGACCCGCTGTACGTACACGACATCGAGGGCCCGGACGACATGCCGGCGCATGTGCGCAGCATCCTCACCGGCATGGATCTGACGGTGCCGGTCACGGACGGGCGTCCCAACCTGGGGACGTGGCAGGGAATCTATCTATACGAGCACCGCACCGGCGCCCACCGCCGCGAGGTCGTCGTCACCGTGCTCGGCTAGGGCGAACCACAGAGGCACAGAGGACACAGAGTGTTATTGAATCTCTCTGCTTTTATACCTTCTTGAATTCTCTGTGTTCTCTGTGTCTCTGTGGTTAATCACATCAATGCCGGAAATGGCGCATCCCGGTGAACAGCATCGCCATGTCCGCCTCGTCGGCCGCGGCCACGACCTCCTCGTCGCGGATCGAGCCGCCGGGCTGGATCACGGCGCGTATGCCCGCCTTGGCGGCGGCGTCGATGCCGTCCCGGAAGGGAAAGAAGGCATCCGAGGCCATCACCGCGCCGGCCACCGCCAGGCCGGCGTCTTCGGCCTTCAGCGAGGCGATGCGGGCCGAGTCCACGCGGCTCATCTGGCCGGCGCCGACGCCCACCGTTTGCCCGTCGCGGGCGTAGACGATCGCGTTCGACTTGACGTACTTGGCCACCCGCCAGGCGAACAGCAGGTCGGCGCGTTCCTCGGCGGTCGGCTCGCGTCGGGTGACGGTACGCAGGCCGGCTTCGTCCAGCAGCGCCAGGTCGGCGTCCTGCACCAGCACACCGCCCGCGAGTTGCTTGAGTTCACGGCGCGGGGCGCTGTCCGCGGCCTCGAGAGGGCCGGTCGCCAGCACACGCAGATTCTTCTTGCGCGCCAGCGCCGCGGCCGCGTCCGTCGCGACCGACGGTGCCAGGATCACCTCAGCGAACTGGGTGGCGACGATCTCGGCCGCGGTGTCGGCGTCCAGCTCGCGGTTGAACGCGAGGATGCCGCCGAAGGCGGAGGTGGGATCGGTGGCGAAGGCGGCCCGATAGGCGGCCAGGGGTGTCTCGGCCACGGCCACGCCGCAGGGGTTGGCGTGCTTGACGATCACGCAGGCCGGGGTGTCGAAGGCGCGCACGCAGGCCAGCGCGGCATCGGCATCGGCCAGGTTGTTGTACGACAAGGCCTTGCCCTGTAGCTGACGGGCGCCGGCCAGGGTGCCCGGGCCGGCGTCGTCCTCGGCGTAGAACGCCGCCGCTTGGTGCGGGTTCTCGCCATAGCGCAGGTCCAGGCACTTGCGGTATTGCAGGTCGAGGGTATCCGCGAAGGGACGGCGCGAGCCGTCCGCCTCGAGGCTGCCCAGGTAGTCCGCCACGGCGCCGTCGTAGGCGGCGGTATGGGCGAAGCCCTTGGCCGCCAGGTGCGCCCGGGTGGTGGCGGCCACGTTGCCCTCGGCGCGTATCTCGGCGAGCACGCCGTCGTAGTCGGCGGCATCCACCAGTACCGTGACGAAGGCGTGGTTCTTGGCCGCCGCCCGCAGCATGGCCGGTCCGCCGATGTCGATGTTCTCGATCGCGTCGGCGGGGGTGCAGCCGGGCCGGGCCACGGTCTCGCGGAAGGGGTAGAGGTTCACCACCAGCAGGTCGATCGGGGCGATGCCGTGCTCGGCCATCACCGGCCCGTCGACGTCGCGCCGTCCCAGCAGACCGCCGTGGATCTTGGGGTGCAGGGTCTTGACCCGCCCGTCCATGATCTCGGGCGCGCCGGTGTGTTCGCTCACCTCGGTCACGGGCACGCCGGCCTCGCGCAGGGTGCGGGCGGTGCCGCCCGTGGACAGGATTTCGACATCCATCTGATGGAGCGCGGCGGCGAGCTCGGCCACGCCGGTCTTGTCGGACACGCTGATCAGCGCACGGCGGATACGGTCGGTGTTATCGGACACGTTGTACGTTCAGTGATTGGTGAGTGGTGATCCGTGATTGGCGCGGCGAGGGACGTGATCCTGCGAATCACGAGTCACCAATCACCAATCACACTATAGAGTCAGAAATCGAGCTGGTACTGCTTCAACTTCTTGCGAAGCGTGCCGCGGTTGATGCCGAGGAGCTCGGCGGCGCGGGACTGGTTGCCTTCGCTGTAGTCGAGCACGCGCTCCAGGAGCGGCTTCTCCACCTGTTCGAGCACCATCCGGTAGAGGCCGCAGGGAGGCTGGCAGCCGTTCAGCGACCGGAAGTAGTCGTTCAGGCTTTCCCTGACATGGTGGCTCAGAGGCTTGTCGGCGGCTTGGTCCTGGCGCGTTCGAGTCATTCTCTTGGGACGGTCGCTGCACCTCGGGGAGAGCGGCTCACTATAACCGTATTCCCCGGGCGGTTAAAGACGCCCGCGACGCGGCAGGGCCGGCGTCAAGACGGGAAGAAGTCGATCGGGTAGCGGCCCCGCCAGACGGGGACGTTCTTGGCGCCGAAATCGAACAGCTTCACGCGGTTCACGATCTTGCTCTCGAGCTCGGGATCGTTCAGCTCGCTGGATACGATCTCGGCGCCGGTGACCTCGCCCGACGGCTGGATCTCCAGGCGCAGCACGACCGTGCCCTGGAGGGCCGGGTTGCTGCGCAGCGCGCGCTGGTACATGGCGAACAGCGCCTGCTTGTTGCGGTCGAAGACCACCTGGATCGACTCCAGGCTGCGCGTGGCCTGACCGCCGCCGCCACCACCGCCGCCACCCGGCGTGCCGACGCGGCCGCCGCCGGCCGGCCCCGCGACGCGCTCGTCGCTGCGTCCGGCCAGCTCGGTGCCGTCGGCGAGTCCGGTGCGCGAGCCGCGGCGGCTCTCGATGCCGGTGCTGCCGGCGCCGGCGTTGCTGGTGATCAGGCGCCGCTGGGTCGAGCGTACCTCGCCCTGCTGCAATTCGCGCTGCTGACGGACGTTCTCGACCGCCTGGTTCTCGCGCAACGCCTCCAGGTCCTCGGAAAAGGCCAGTACGCCGCTTTGCCGGGCCCGGGTACGCGGCGACTCGGTCGGCTGGGGCTCGGGCTGTGGCTCCTGTTGCTGGCGTTCCGGTTCCGGCGTGGGTTCCGGGGGCGGCTCCGGCTGGCGCTGTTCCACGACGAGCCGCGCCAGGCGTTCGGGCACCTGCTCGTCCTCTTCTTCCTGCGGCAGTTCCAGCAGGGGCAGCAGCGGCATCAGCACGCCGAGCAGCAGGATGGGGGCGAGCACCGCGAGCAGGATCGCCGCATAGCGCCGGTCGCCGCTCTCGTCGGCCGACCAGGGCAGGGGTTGTCCCAGTGTCTCCACCGTCGTCTCAGCCGTTGCCGCCATGTCAGCCCTGCCCCTCGCGCATCACCGCCAGCGAGATCCGACCGAAGTCGGCGGCGGTGCAACTCAGCATCACTTTCTTGAGCAGCCGGTAGGGCAGCTTCTCGTCGGCCATGATCGTGACTTCGCGTTGCGGCGGGCCGGCCTCGGCGGCGTCGTCCCCGCCCTCGGCGGCGGGTTCGGGCGGCGGGGCCGCGGCCGCGGGCATTTCCGCCGCCGCGAGCGCCTGCGACAGGGCGGGAATGGTGGCTTCCTCGGAAGCCAGGGCGTCCTCGATGCTGATGATGTGATCGGCGCCCAGGTTGATGCCTTCGCGCGTGACCATGACCACCACGCTCTGCCGGCCCTCGGTCTCCGCCGTGGAGTCGGGCAGCGTCAATTCCTTGGGATTGGGCAGGGTCTGCACATCCGCCGAATTCACCAGCAGGAAGAACACCAGGATGGTGAAGATGTCCATCAGCGACACCAGGTTGAAGGTGTAGCGCTGACGGTGCCGCCGGTGGTGGCGGGCCATGCGTCGGGCGCGGCGCGACAGTTTCACGAGGCGTCTCCGTTGCCCGGTGCGTCGCCGAGCGCGATGTCCGGGAACAGCTCCGCGTTCATGTCGCGGCCGGGTTCGTCCGGATCGGGTACGCGGACCATGCGCACGGTGTCCATCACCTGCACCAGGGTGTCGTAATCGGTATCGGGCTCCAGCAGGATGCTGGCCTCGGTGATGTCGGGGTTCTCCCGCTTGATCAGTTGCAGCAGGGAGGACAGCTCCGCGTAGTCGTGCTCGCCCTCCTCGGTCCGGTCGATGACCCGCAGCACACGTTGGCCGTCGCCGACCACGAGCGTGTCGTCGCGCACGATCACTTCCAGCCGCAGGGTCTTCTCCGGCTCCGCGGTCTGCTCGGCGGCGCCCGGCAGGTTGAGCTCGAGGATCGCCATCCGCGAGAACACCGCGGTGATCAGCAGGAACGGGACCAGGATCACCATCAGGTTCATGAACGCGGTGATGTTCAGCTCCGCCGGTTCCCGACCGTGCCGGAGCCGCCGCTGCTGGAGGCGCTGTCGGATCAAGCCGCGCCCCCCTCGTCGGTCCGCCGGCCGCTATCGGGCGAGACCGTGTTCAGGAACTTGACCGAGGCCATCTCCAGGCTGTCGATGAGCGACGTGGTCTTGGTGCTGAGCAGGGCATGGATCAGCAGCAGCGGGATCGCGACCATCAGGCCGAACGCGGTGGTGTTCATGGCCACCGAGATACTCGCCGAGAGCAGGTCGGCCTTCTCCGCCGGGTCGACGTTGGCGACTGCGGTGAAGGCCTGGATCAGGCCGATGATGGTGCCGAGCAGGCCCAGGAGCGTGGCGATGTTGGCGAAGGTCGCCAGGTAATGGGTGCGCTTCTCCAGGACCGGCATGGTCTCCATGAGGCTCTCCTCCATGGCCATCTCCACGTCCTCGCGGCGGCGGGTGCTGCGCAGACGGGACAGGCCGTAGTTGAGGATGTTGCCGATCTCGGTCTCGTTTTCCTCGGTGGTGCTGCGCGCGCCCTCGTAGTCGCCGCGGGCCAGCAGCGGCTCCAGGCGTTGCCACGCCTTGCGGTTGCGTGCCTCGGTGCGGCTCAGGTACCACCAGCGCTCGATCGCGATCGCCAGGCCCAGCGCCAGGATCAGCACGATCGGATACATGAAGGGGCCGCCGTTCTGAAAGAAGCTGACGATGGTGTTGTAGACCTGCATTTAGTGTCTCCTTGGTTCCCTGCGGCGCGGCACGGGCGCTTCGGGATACTGCCTCAACGGTTCTGTTCGTAGTATTCCAGCCGGCGTTCGAACGCCTCGGGATCGATCGGCACCAGGGGCTCGTCGACCAGCCGGGTCGGTTCGGCGGTCAGCTCCCCCGGTTCGCTCTTCTTCCAGGGCACCAGGGTCAATCCCTTGGGCAGTTCCTGCGCGCCGAAGATGGTCGTACCCCCCCGGGTGGATGTCCGGGCGGATTGTCCGTCGTCGTCCTGCGCGCCGGCGGCCGGGGTCAGCGACAGCGCGAGGATCGCCGTCACAAGCGCCGCTCTAAGTCCGCGATCCATAGTGCCACCTCGTCATCCGGCTGACCGGCGAGCGTCTGATATTGCTGATAATGGGACAGCGCCTCTTGCGGTCGCTGTAGGTAAATATCATACAGAATCCCCAGGTTGAGGTGGGCCGGCGGGTAGTCCCCGTCGGCGTCCAGCGCCGCCTCGTAGGCCGCCTCGGCCCGCTCGAATTCGCCGGCGCGCCGCAACAGCACGCCAAGGCGGTTCTGCCAGGCCGCGTTGTCGGGTTCCAGCTCGACGGCCCGCGCCATGGCCTCGCGCGCGGTCTCGTCGTCGCCGGCCCGCAGGGCCGCCAGGCCCCGGTTGGCGTGTGCCTCGGCCAGTTCGGGGTGCCGCTGTGCGAGTGCCGCGAACCGGCTCTCGGCGGTTTCGTTGTCGCCCGCGCGCAGGGCCGCGACCGCCTCGTCGAAGGCCGTGCGATCCTCGGCGGGCAGCGCCACCGCCGGGGCGGCGCTCTCGGCCTGTGTCGGCTCGGGCTTATCGCCCCGGCCCAGGCCGGCGCAGCCGGCAAGCAGCGCCACCGCCGTCAGGGCGGCGGCGCCTCGGGTCATGTTGTGCGTGTCGTGTCGTTTCATGCGCCGTTCACGGCAGTTGCGCGATGTCGTCGTCCAGCCGCTCCTCGCGATCGTAACGGGCCGGCTGCAGTGTCGCGAGTTGTTCCAGGCTCTTGCGGATCCATTCGTTGTATACCCCGTCCGCGATCCGGTCCAGGTTCGCCTCGTGGATTTCGATGGCCTTCTCCTCGAAGGGGAAGGCCTGCTCCTCCAGCAGAATCTCGTACTGGGCGGCCTCGGTGCCGGAAAGGTCCGGCGGGCGGGGCGCCTCCAGCAGGTCGCGACTGAACTCGTAATAAAGCTGTCCGATGCGATAGGTGGCCGCGGTGGTCACCTCCGCGATGGCGTAGTCGGCGGCCTTGCCGTAGGCGTTGAGCGCCGCTTCCAGCCGCTCCTTCTTGGCCGGCAACGATCGCTTGATCGGCAGGGTGAGCCGGGCCTCGGCGACCGCGGCACGCTTGTCCTCGGCCAGGGCCAGCGTGGCCTCGGCGGCGAGCGTGCGGCTGCGCTCGGTACGGGCGTCGCCGGCGTCGGCGTCGGCCGCGATCAGGCGTTCCCGCCAGCGGTCGGCCGCCGCCTTGTCGCCGACCGCCGCGTTCAGGGCGATCAGGCTCCGGATGGCCTCGATGCGGTCCCCGAACGGGGGATCGTGCGCTTCCAGGAACGTTTCGTAGGCGTCGATCGCGGCGTCGGTGTCGTCGCTTTCCTCATACAGGCGGGCGGCCTGGAGGGCGGCGTCCCGGCGCTGTTCGGCATCGATGTCCTGTTGGCCGCGGACCCGGGCGAACTCGGTAGCGGCGCGGGCCTTGTCGCCGGCCTCCAGGTGCAGGGCGGCGAGCCGCCGCGTGGCCTCGGGGGCGAGCTCGTGTTCCGGGTAGCGCTCGCGGAACGCGGCGTAGAGGGCGATCGCGCGGGATGTCTGGTCGGCCCGGACGGCGGCCGCGGCGGCGTCGAAGGCGGCGGTGGTCCGGATCTCGGCGAGGGCCGGTGCGTCGCCGACGACGGTTTCGCCCAGGCGCAGGAATTCGTCCGCGGCCTCGGCGTCGCGCCCGGCCTCGGCCAGGGCCTCGCCCTGTCGGTAGATGGCGGTGGCGAGGGCCTCGCGCCAAGCCGGGGCGTCCTTGGCGTCGGGTTCGTGCTCCAGCAGCCAGGAGAACGCGGTCTCGGCGGTCTCGTAATCCTCGGCCGCCATCGCCGCGGCACTGCGGATGCGCCAGGCGTTGGCGAGCTGCGTGTCCTCGGCGGGCGGTTCGTGCGCGATCACGCGCCGCGCGATGTCGTCGGCCGCCTGCAGCTTGTCGGCCCGGTAGAGATCCTCCGCCAGCCGTGCCAGCGCCCGGGTGGCCTCGGGCTCGGCGGGATAGGCCTCGGCCAGGCGCAAGGTCGCTTCGCGGACCTTGGGGTCGCCGGCGACGTTCTCCTCGCCGGCGGCCTCGCGCCACGCGAGAACGGCGGCATAGGCGGCCTCGGTGGCGTGCGTGTTGGGCGGCATTTCGTAGGCCACGCGCTCGAAGACCCGGGCGGCTTCGGCATGGTCCCCCGCCTCGTACAGGGTCGAGGCGCGGCGGTAGGCCAGGGTCGGCGCGTCGTCGGTGTCCGGGAAGACCGTCAGGTAGTTGTCGTACCAGGCGGCGGCACGGCGGTAGTCGTCCGCTTCGCCGGTGTCCTGCGCCGCCGCGTGATAGGTGCGCGTGATCTCGTCGAGGTATTCGTTCAGCCGTTCGCGCACCTCGGGCACCGCGAGCGGGTCCTGCCCGTACCAGGTCTCGCCCTCAAGACCATAGTGCCGTACGAAACCTTGCTTGCGTTCCAGTGCCACGCTGCGGAAACCGCCGTCCTCCAACGCCGTGATCGCGGCGATCTCGAAATCCTTGGCTTCGGGGTGCTCCGGATTGCGCTCGGCGAAGGCCAGGGCGGTGTCGGAGGCGTCGGTGTAGCGCTCCTTGTCCATGTAGTGGGCGAACAGGTTGTCGTAGAGCAGGAACTCGTACGGCGCCATGTCCGCGTGGGTGTCGATGAAGGCGGCGGGGGTCAGGCCGTCGCCGAGCTGCGCGAAGTTGAGGGTGATGGCCCGCAGGGTGTCGGTCACCAGCTCGCTATCGGCGGTCTTGAGGCCGTCCAGGTCGGCGCGGCCGGCGGCGTCCAGGCGCGCCGGCGGCAGCTTGCGCCGCAGCGCCGTCGACAGCCGTTCCAGGGAGGCGCGGTGCTCGCCCAGCCGGTAGCGTGCCCAGCCGAGCTTGTAGAGGGCCTGCGTGTAGAACGGCGTGTCCGTGCCGCGTTCCGCAAGCCAGGCGTAATCCTCGGCGGCCCGGGCGTAGTTGCTCAGGATGAAGCGCATCTCCGCGCGGCGAAAGCGTGCCTCCGGCACCAGCTCGGAGCGTGGGTGCTCCTCGATCAGCCGGCCCAGGGCGGTGATCGCGCCGGCGGTGTCGCCGGCCAGCTCGGATGCGCGGGCGACGTTGTACAGGAGTTCCCCGCGGCGCTCGGTGGCACGACTGGACGCCAGGACCTCGCGGTAGAGTTCGATCGCCCGCCGGGCGCCGGGTTTCGGATCGACGGCCTCGACCGCGACTTCCAGTTCCAGGTCGGCGAGACGGCGCTTGACCTTGAGACGCACGTCCGGGCGGTCGGTCAGCTCCAGCAGGCGGCGATAGTTGTCGCGCGCCGTCTCCAGGTCCACCGGCCGCGTTTCCGCCGCGGTTCCCCGGTCCAGATCGAGTTCGCGCTCCTCCAGGGATTCCAGGGTGGCCGGCCCCTGGGCGGCGGCGCCCGCCGTCCAGGCGAGCAGCGCGACGGGGCCGAGGACGCGGGCGAGGGTCATGACGGGCGGGCGAATCACGGTTGCGATGTCCGGGCCGGTGCCGTCCCGTGGCCGCCGAGCGCGTCGATCACGCTCGCCTGGCCGAGGCGGCTGTTGGTGAGATAGGAGTCCAGGTAACGCGCCCGCTCCCGCGCCGCGGCGAGCATGCGGTCGCGCAGGACCTTGCCGTAGTCCGCGATCAGATCCCGGATGTGCGTGCGCAGTTCGCGCAGCCGCGTCTGCAGCTCGCGTACCCGGACTTCCTGCTCGCGCAGCGGCGCCGGCGCGTCGATGCCGGCCCGTGCCAGGGCGGTGCGCCGGCCCTGGAGCGTGGCCTGCAGCTCGCCGAGCCGCTCGCCGCGGTCCAGCAGGCGGTCGTCCAGGGCGATCAGGTCCTGGATCTGGTGGGCGTCGCTGTTGAAGCCGGGACGGCTGATCGCGTCGTGCAGGTACGGCATGGCCGCGTTGCGCGGCAGGCCCCAGCGGCGGGCGAACCAGTCGAGGTCCGGGGCGACGCCGGGCGGTAGTTCGGCGCCGGTCTCGACCGGGTCGCGCAGGCGCTCGATGACCGTCTCCAGGCCGGCGCGCTCGTCCTCCAGCACGTGGATGGCGCGGCTGTAGTAGTCCAGGGCGCGCTCGCGCGAGCCCAGTTCCGCGTAGGCGTGCGGCACCGTGGTCCAGGCTTCCTGGACGGGGGCGGCGGTCGCGGGGCGGTGCACCAGTTCCAGCCAGGGCACCAGGGCCCGCCGGTAGCGTTCTGCCTCGGTCTCTCCGCCCTCCTTGGTCCGGAAACGGTCGGTGTCGCGGAACATCTGCGGCGGGCCGCAGGCCTCGCGCGGCATCCGGCGCAGCACCGGCAGGGTGTCGGGCAGCAGCCGCGCCGGGTCCTCCCGGCAGGCGATCTCCTTGAGCACGGTGTGCTTCTGCGGGTCGCCGTCCGGCGCCAGCTCGGCCCAGCCCAGACCCAGCAGCGCGCGGTCCGCGGCGGGGCCGTTGAGCCGGATGCGCTGGAACAGGGCACGGGCGGTGGCGCCCTGGCCGGTCTCCAGGTAGGCATAGGCCAGCACCAGGTTGGCCTGATCCCGGAGCGCGAGGCCGACGGGGTCGTCGGTGCGCATGGTGCCGACTGCGTTGAGCTCGCCGGCGCCCTCGGCGACCCGGCCGGCGCGGACCAGCGCCACGCCCAGGTTATAGCGCGCGTACGGGGTCAGGTCGCCCTCGACGGCCCGCAGTGTTTCGACCGCGTCGGCGAACCGGCCCTGCGCGATAAGCGCCTGCGCCTCCAGCAGCGGCTTGCGGCCTTCGAGTTCGCCGGGCAGCTCGCCGTGGACGTTGTCCAGGGCCGTCTCGGCACGATCCGGCCGGCCGCGGTGGTGCCAGGCACGGGCGAGTTCGAACCAGGCCCGGTTGCGGCGTTCGGTGTCGACGCGATAGTCGAGGCCGCGGCGATAGCGCTCGGCGGCGGCGTCCAGCAGGCCGTAGGCGGCCAGGTGCTCGCCCAGGAGCGCGTCCAGCAGGAACGGGCCGGGTCCGCCGCGTTCGCCGTCGACATCGTGCGCGGCCGCCAGGAACGCCAGGGGGTCGCCGGTCGCCGCGAGGTAGCGCAATTCCGCCCGTTCCAGCGCCGCGGCGCGGCCGGGTCCCGGCGGCTCGTAGTCGGCGGCCGCGGCGCCCGGCGTCAGCAGGGCCAGGCAGACGGCAATATGCGCGCGCCGTGCCGTCACGGGCGGTCCGCGTGGGTTCGGGGTGTGAATGTCGGCTCGCCCCCGTCGGCGCCGGGATGCAGGTGCAGCTCTAGCAGGCGCGGTCCCTCCGGCTTGTCGATTCGGAACGCGGCCGTGCGGGCGTAGGGTTCGCCGCCGAGCCGCCCGGTCAGGCGCGCCGAGATGCGGTGATCGCCGCTGGCGAGGTTATCGATATGCAGGCGGTGCGCGCCGCCGTCGGCGAGCGCATCGCGCTGCGGGCCGTCGTAACGGTGGGTGGCGACGACGGTGTCGTCGACGCTCAACTCGATCGTTTCCAGCTCGAAGTCGGATAGCGCTTCCGCGGTGACGAAGACCGTCCAGCGTGTCGGGGCGGGGTAGCGGATATCGCGCGCGAGCGCGGTGAACTCGGCCTCCAGGTCGAGGACTTCGGTCTTGACCGACTGGGCCCGGTCTTCCAGGTCGTCGCCGGCCGGTGACGCGGCGAATGTCGCGATCGGCGCCAGACAGGCGAGCAGGCAGGTGAGATGCTTGAGACTTGGCATGGCGTGCGAGTTCGTCAGGTCGCCGCGAAGCTTCTCCGCCGGCGCTGCATGAAGCTGTGTCCTCCGCGCTTCGTTACCTTGTCCGTGGCCGGCTTGCAGGATACTGTCGCCGGGTGGGTATGCCCCGGCCTGACCGGTCTTGTCCCGATGGGGCGGCGACGGGCCGCGTTCCATGCCGAGTATAGACATCTGGCCCGACCTCGTCATGCCCGCGCGGGACACCTATTCCATCAGGGAGACCAGCCCGAGCTGGGCCGCCTCCAGATACTGGTCGAGCCGCTTCAGGCGTTGCCGCCGGCGGTCGCTGTCGAGCGAGGCGCGTGCCGCCACGGTCGCCGCGAGCGCTTCGTCGAGCCGCTCGCGCACGTCGGGGACGCCGCGTCTGAGGGCCTCGGCGCGCGCGTTGCGGTCGCCGGGGGTCGCCCGCGAGGCCTCCAGGGAGCGCAGCAGGGCCTGCAGGCGCGCGCGCTGGGCGCCGTTGGGGGTCGCCATCCCGCGATCGCCGGGCGCCGTGGCGCGCAGTCGGTCGAGAACCGCGCCGAGCTCGGCCACCGTGTCGGGGTCGGCGCCGCCCTTGCCGGCGGCCGCGAGCCAGCGTTCGATCCGGGCCAGCCGGGTGTCGGCGGCGCGCAGTGAATCCGCGAGCGCGTCCAGGCGGTCGGCTTCCGTGGTGTACAGCGTGGATGCATCCGCCGTCGCTTCGCCGTTCGCGATCGCCTCGCGGGCGGTCCGCAGGCGTTCCACCGCCGTCCGGTATGCGTCTCGGGCCGCCTCGCGCTCGCCCGAGCGGGCGAGCGCGTAGGGCAGCGCCACGAGGGCTTCCTGGGCCACGGTGCGGGTCGCGGGGGCCGCGACCGTTTCGCGCCAGGCCACCGCCGCGCGCCGGTAGGCGGCGCGGTTGCTCTCCCGGGCGGCGGCGCCGCCGAGCGCGTCCGTTTCCTCGTCGATATCGCGGCAGTCGACGCGCGGCACCTCGTGGATCTCGGACGTTCCCTCCCAGAGGTCCGGCTCGCTTTCGCGGCACCGTTCCGCCTGCTCGGTGGTCAAGGTCTGGCTGTCGCCGGGATGGGCCAGTTCCGCCCAGCCGAGGGCGAGCGTGGCCTCGCCGCTGAAGGGCCCGTCCAGACGGATGCGTTCGAGTACGCTGCGCGCGAGTCCGCCGCGCCAGTCGCGCAGGAACCAGTAGCCCAACCGGAGGTTGGCGCGGTCCGCGAGCAGCCGGCGCGCCGGGTCTTCGCCCCGGTAGCGGCCGAGGGCGTCGAGCTCCGCCGCGCCGCGTTCCGTCGCCCCGGCGCCGAGCCAGGCCACGCCGAGGTTGTAACGGTCGATCGGGGTTAGTTCCCCGCGTCGGCGCTGACCGGCGAGTGCCAGCGCCGCTTCGTCGAAGCGTTTCTGCCGCAGCAGCGCCCGTGCCAGTAGCGACGCACGCTCGTGCGCGGCGGCGGCATCGAGGTTGCGGGTCATCTGCAGCAATACCCGCTCGGTGCGCCGCGGTTCGCCGGCGCGGTAATGGGCCCGGGCCAGCGCCAGCCAGGCGTCGCTGGCGGCCGGGTCGCGCTGGTGTCCGGCGAGCTCGCGCCGGGCCGCCGCGATCAGGTCGCGCTCGGCATAGATGGTGGCCAACAGCGGACCGCCGTGCACGCCGCGTGCGCGCAGGGCCGCGAGCGCGGCGGCCTCCTCGCCGGTGGCGGCCAGGAAGCGGGCATGCGCTCGGTACAGGTCGTCGGCGTTCCCGTCGGCGGCGGCCGGGCCCGAGATCAGGACCGCGGCGAGCAGGAGCAGGCACCTACGCATGCGTGTCCCCGCCTCGGCGGACGGCGTCCAGGCGACACCAGCCCTCGCGCGTGGCGCCCGGACCGAATTCAAACCAAGGGGTGTACGCCGCGCGCACGGTATCCGCCTGATCTTCCAGGATGCCGGAGAGCACGAGATGGCCGCCCGGAGTGACGCGCCCCGCCAGCAGAGCGGCCAGTTCGACCAGGGGGCCGGCCAGTATGTTTGCGATCAGGATGTCCACGGCGGTATCAGTCCGTTCGCTCGGAATCCCCGTCTCGATTCGCGCGCCGACCGCGTTGGCCTCGGCGTTCTCCCGCGTCGCCGTCAGCGCTTGTGGATCGATGTCCACCGCGACGACCGACCGCGCCCCCAGCAGGGCCGCCGCGACAGCCAGAATGCCGGAGCCGCAGCCGTAGTCAAGCACACGTTTGTGACGGGGCGGGTGGGCGTCGAGCCATTCCAGGCACAGGGCGGTGGTGGGATGGGTGCCGGTGCCGAAGGCCAGGCCGGGGTCCAGGCGCATGACCACGGCCTCTCCCGCGGGCGCGGCCGCCTCGTGGGGACAGACCCAGAGGTGCTCGCCGAAGCGCATCGGCCGGTAATCGTCGAGCCAGGCCCGGACCCAGTCGCGGTCCTCGAGCAGGCGCACGCGCGCGGCCGGCGGTCGGTCGGGGAAGGCGGCCGCGAGCGCCGCCTCGACCTCGCGGGAATCGGTGTCGCCCGGAAACAGGCCGGTGACTTCCGTGTCCCGCCACAACGGTGTTTCGCCGACCCCGGGTTCGTACAGGGGTTCGTCCCGGGCGTCCCGCAGGGTCACGGCCACGGCGCCCGCGCTCTCGAGGGCGGCCTCGGCCAGGGCCGGATTCGCCGCGGCGATCGCGACCTCCAGCCAGGCGGTGCCCATCAGCCCTCCGCGTCGGTACGGAGCAGCCGCTCCAGGTAATGGATATCGACACCGCCCTCGCGATAGGCCGGCTGCTCCAGGATATGGCGGTGGAGGGTGATGTTGCTATGGATACCCTCGACCACGATCTCGGACAGCGCGGTGCGCAGGCGCGCCCGGGAGGAGTCGCGGTTGTCGCCGTGCGCGATCAGCTTGCCGATCAGGGAGTCGTAGTGCGGCGGTACGGTGTAGCCGCCGTAGGCGTGCGAATCCAGGCGGATGCCGGGCCCGCCGGGCGCGTGGAACTTCTCGATTTTGCCGGGCGCGGGCACGAAGGTCCGCGGGTGCTCGGCGTTGATGCGGCACTCGATGGCGTGGCCGCGCATCACGATGTCCTCCTGGCGCCAGCGCAGCTCGTGGCCGGCGGCGACCCGGAGTTGCTCGGCCACCAGGTCCACGCCCGTGACCATCTCGGTGACCGGATGCTCCACCTGGATGCGGGTGTTCATCTCGATGAAGTGGAACTCGCCGTTCTCGTACAGGAACTCGAAGGTTCCCGCGCCGCGGTAGCCGATACGCTTGCAGGCGGTCACGCAGATCTCGCCGATCTCGGCGCGCTGCGCCTCGGTGATACCGGGCGCCGGGCATTCCTCGATCACTTTCTGGTTGCGGCGCTGGATGGAGCAGTCGCGCTCGCCCAGGTGGATCACGTTGCCGTGGGAATCGGCCATCACCTGGACCTCGATGTGGCGCGGGGTCTCCAGGTACTTCTCCATGTATACGGCGGGGTTGCCGAAGGCGCTGGCGGCCTCGCGCCGCGCCATGTCGATCGCGGAGATCAGGCTGGATTCCTCGTACACCACGTGCATGCCCCGGCCGCCGCCGCCGGCGACGGCCTTGACCAGCACCGGGTAGCCGACCTTGCGCGCGATGCGCTTGTTCTCGGTCTCGTCCTCCGGCAGGGGACCGCCGGAACCCGGCACGCAGGGCACGCCCGCGGCCTGCATCTCCTGGATGGCGGAGGTCTTGTCCCCCATCAGGCGGATGGTCTCGGCGGTCGGGCCGATGAACGTGAAGCCGGAGCGCTCGACGCTCTCGGCGAAGTCCGCGTTCTCGGACAGGAAGCCGTAGCCGGGATGGATGGCGCTGGCCCCGGTGAGCTCGGCCGTGCTCATGAGCGCCGCCATATTGAGATAGCTCTGGGTGGCGGGTGGCGGGCCGATGCAGACCGCCTCCTCGGCGAGCAGCACGTGCTTTTGCTCGCGGTCGGCGGTGGAATAGGCGGCGACCACGTCGATGCCCAGCTCACGGCAGGCGCGCAGTATCCGCAGGGCGATCTCGCCGCGGTTGGCGATGAGGACCTTCTCGAGCATGAGTGTCTGCTACCCGATCACGAACAGGGGTTGATCGAACTCGACCGGCTGGCCGTTCTCCACCAGGATCGCCTTGACCTCGCCGCTGACCTCGGCCTCGATCTGGTTGAGCATCTTCATGGCCTCGATGATGCACAGCGTCTGGTCGGTGCTGACCCGGTCGCCGACGTCGACGAACGGCTTGGCGTCGGGCGAGGGCGCGCGATAGAAGGTGCCCACCATGGGCGCCCGTACCACGTGGCCCTCGGGCAGGCCGTCGCCCTCTGCGGATGCCTCCTCGGCCGCGGATTCACCCGACGGTGCGGCCGGCGCCTGGGCCGGAGGCGGCGGCGGGGGTGCCGCGTAGTTGGGCGGTGCCTGGCCGGCGGGCGGATAGCGCCCGATACGCACCGATTCCTCGCCTTCGGTGATCTCCAGCTCGGCGATGCCGGATTCCTCCACCAGTTCGATCAGCTTCTTCAGCTTGCGGATATCCATGAGCCGGTCGGTTCTCCCAGATTCAGTTGCCTTCGGGGGGTGATTCCAGATGCGCGAGCGCCGCGTCCAGCGCCAGGTCGTAGCCGAGCGCGCCGAAGCCGCTGATCACGCCCAGGGCGATGTCCGAGAAGTACGAGTGCCGTCGGAACGGCTCGCGCGCGTGGATGTTCGACAGATGCACCTCGACGAACCGCAGGTCGGCCGCGAGCAGGGCGTCGCGCAGGGCGACGCTGGTATGGGTAAAGGCCGCCGGGTTGAACAGCGCCGCGTCGACGCCTTCCTCGGCGGCGGCGTGGATGCGTTCGATCAGGGCGGATTCGCTGTGGCTCTGGAACGCCACCAGCTCGGCCCCGCGCGCGCCGGCGCGCTCGCGCAGGCGGGTCTCGATATCGCTCAGGGTGGTGCGCCCGTAGTGGGTCGGCTCGCGAGCCCCCAGGCGGTTCAGGTTGGGACCGTTCAGTAGAAGTAGTTTATGCACCCGTGGCCCTGCGTCGCGGTAGCCTGGATTATCGTCGAGTGTGCCGCGTTTGCGCACCGTTGTACAGAAGACGGCAATTGTCCGCAAGTTCGCGCAAGATGACCGCAGTTTGGCAACGCGAAAAGGATTCTTTTTCGCGCCACGAAGCCGGCTCCGGGCACGTTTCCCGGTCGCCGGAGGCTCAGTCCAGGTAGGGTGCCAGGAGGGCGTCCAGTTCCGTGCGGGTCAGCTCGCCCGCGACACGTTCCCGGATCCGTCCCCGGCGGTCGACCAGGATGGTCATGGGCAGTCCCGTGCCGCCATCGAACGCGTCCTGCACCCGGGCCACGCCGGCGGCGTCCACCAGCACCGGGTAGTTGATTCCGTACTCGGCGGCGAAGCGCTCGACCGGTTCGCGCCGGTCCAGGGCCAGGCCGATGATGCGTACGCCGCGATCGCGGTAGGCGCGCTGCGCCGCCACGAGCATCGGGATCTCCTCGCGGCAGGGGGCGCACCAGGTGGCCCAGAAGTTGATCAGCAGCAGGTGGCCGTCCCATTCGCTCACGTGCCGGGTCTCGCCCTGCAGGTCGGGTAGGGCGAAGTCGGGACGGGGTTCCGCGCCGCTTTGCAGCCACCAGGCGAGACCCGCGCCGGCGGCGAGGGCGAGGGCGCAGGCGGCGATGCCCAGCCAGCGGGTCATCGTGCCAGTGCCCGATCCAGATGGGCGATGAAGCCTTCGGCGTCGACCTCGCCGATCAGGCGGTGGTCGCGGCGCTCCTCGCCGCCGGCGCCGAAGAACAGGATGGTGGGCGGCCCGATCACGCCGAACTCGCGCATCAGGGCGCGGTCGGCGGTGCCGTACTCGGTGACGTCGACCTGCAGGGCGGCCACGTCCGACAGGGCGTCGGCCACCCGCTGGCGCGAGAACACGGTGCGCTCCATGCGCACGCATTCGACGCACCAGTCGGCATAGAAGTCGACCACCGCGGGCCGGCCTGCGCGGGCCGCCGCGGCCAGGGCCGCTTCCAGCTCCTCGAGACCGTCCACGCGCCGGAAGACCGTGTGTTCCGCGCCGCTCTCGGCCGCGGCCGCGGTCCCGCCGGTCAGCGGCCCGAGGGGACGCAACGGATCCTTCGCCCCGCTGGCCGCGCCCACCAGCAGGATGCCGGCGTAGATCAGGGCGAGCATGCCGCCGGCCTGGGCCAGGCGCAACGCACCGGAGGCGCGCCGGCGTCGCTCCAGGGCGCCGAGGTGCACGCCGTAGCCGGCCAGCAGGGCGGCCCACATCGCCAGCATGACGGGACCGGGCAGGATCCGCGCCAGCAGCCACCACGCCACGCCGATCAGGATCACGCCGAAGAGCACGCGCACCTCGTCCATCCAGGGGCCGGGCCGCGGCAGGATGCCCCCGCCGACGGTGCCCAGCAGGATCAGCGGCAGGCCCATGCCGAGCCCTAGCGCGAACAGGGCGAGACCCCCGAGCAGCGGATCGCCGCTGCTGCCGATGTAGAGCAATGCGCCGGCCAGCGGCGGCGCCAGGCAGGGGCCCACGATCAATGCCGACAAGAAGCCGAGCAGCGCGGCCCCCCAGATCCGGGGCGGGGCGCCGCCCCCGCC